>CAJULA010000017.1 GCA_910587155.1 uncultured Lachnospiraceae bacterium | reverse complement strand
GTAGAGCACTCGGCTGTTAACCGAGTTGTTGCAGGTTCGAGCCCTGCTCGGGGAGGTATGAATAGTTTCATAAAAACCTGTAGACAAGGCTGTTTGCAGGTTTTTGTGTATTCTATCAAAAAATCATTTTTATGCTATTTTTCCAAATGACAATTATCTTGATATCAAACCCTGTCAATATGGTTGGGAGATATGTGAGCCGCTTCATTCTTTTGGACCATTCATACGAAATCATTTTCTGTTTCATTATATCATCAGTGGTTGCGGCATTTTATATTCTCATGCGGTTAATGGCGAAATTCATGAGTATCACCTTACAGAGAATCAGGGATTCCTGATCCGGCAGAGACTGACCAGTGCCGGCAGTTGCTACGGCTTACGGAATTGCCGATCAAGAATATCGCAGACAAAACAGCTGACTTTTAAAGCCAGCTGTTTTGTCTTTTATTATTTGGCTTTCAGGTAAAATTGTATTGCCTGATAATCACCTGAAAAAGCGGGAAGAGGGTAGCATGCCTGCATCAATGTACTGCCGTAGTAAAGTTTATTATCACAGTCAATCTGATATTGCAGAGAAGGATCCAGGCCTTTCAGAAACAATCTGTCATAAAGAGGAGAAGGCTGGCGCTGCAGGAGACCAGGGAAACTATAGCTTCCCGTTTAAGACCATGGACAGCATCAGCATCTTCCCCTTTTCTTGAATTTTTGCCTGTGATGTGCAGAGAGAATGTCCGGACGTAGACTCTTTGTACTTCATATGAGCTATGAAATATTATAGGTTATTTAAAAGATATCTGTAAATTAAATGGTGTGATTAAAATATATTACAGTTTACTATAAGTTACATTTTTGCATATTATTCTGAGTCTGTTTCTGCTGTATGCCGCATCATTTCCAGAAATTTTTCCGCAGGTTTAGAGAAGATTTGATAATTTTTCCAGATCATATGCATTTCCACTTCCCTTTTCGGTGTCAGAGGGCGGAAGCAGAGTCTGCTGTCACCGGAGGTATTGATAATTTTGTCAAAGGAAATGGCATAACCCAGCCCTTCTTCCACGAGAAGGGAGGCATTGAAGAGCAGGTTGTAGGTGGCGACAATATTCAGTTCGGAAATGCCGCGTTTCATCCATTGTACAAGCTGGCCGCCGCCAGACTCCTGCTGGGAGATAATGAGAGGCTGATCCCACAGATCTTCCGGGGAAATGGCCGGTTTTTTTGACAGGGGAGAGTCTTTTCGCATCATTACGCCCCAAATATCCTTTGAGGGGAGCTGCAGAGCTTCATATTTTTTTAGATCAGGCTGGCCGAATATGATCCCGAAATCAATCAGCCCTTTGTCAAGACATTCTTTTACAAAAGCGGCATTACCACTGGATATATGATAATGAATACCGGGGTAGTCCGATTTCAGCCTGCCTGCCGCTTTTGCCAGCAGACGCAGGCTGTCGGTCTCTCCGGCGCCGATATATACGTCTCCCAATATCACCTCATCGGAGCGGATGATTTCGTTTTCTGTTTTTCTGACCAGCTCCAGAATTTCTTCGGCGCGTTTGCGGAGGATCATGCCTTCTTCTGTCAGGGTTACTTTGCGTGAGCCTTTTGTACCGCGGATCAGAAGCTGTTTTCCCAGCTCTTCTTCCATGTTTTTGATTTGTGTGGAGAGGGTGGGCTGCGAGAGGTGGAGAGATTCGGCGGCACGTATGATGCTCTGTTCTCTGGCAATGGCCAGGAAATACTGAAGTACACGCAATTCCATGTTTTTTGATCCTTTCTGATGGGAGTGTAATGGTGTATAACAGATTTTGTCATCCATAATTCCACCATTCACTATAACACAAAATTCTATAGGTTTCTACTATAGAATATTATTAATTATAAATATTTGCTATTATAGCCTGCCAGGCCTTATACTGAGACTATCAAGTAGGTAAGGGGGTATTTCTATGGCAGTGGAAAGGAGTCGTGAATCGGTGATCCGCAATCTGGAAGACGCAGGGTGCGATGCTGAAATGATCGTGGTGTTTATGAACTGGTTTGATATGGGGTGGCGGGAAAAGCAGTTAGCGTTGCTGGAAGATCAGCGTGAACATTTGCTTGAACGGGTACACCAGGATGAAAAACGGATTTACTGTGTGGACTATCTGATCCGTCAAATTGAGGGGACTGTAAGAGAAACAGGGGGCGCGTACAGTTCAGGCAGGCATCTGCGTAAGCGGAAATACGATGATGGCTTATAGTAAATGTCGTCGGTATGTTTTATGGGAAAAGAGGAGGAAGTAATATGAATAAAAAAGAGATCAGACAGGCGTATCTGACAGGGGAACGGGCATTGTTTCAGGGTGTGGATCTGGAAATTTGTGACAGTATCTTTGCGGATGGGGAATCACCGCTGAAAGAAAGTCATGATATTGAACTGGAAGGGTGTTTGTTTAAATGGAAATATCCTTTATGGTATGCAAAAAATATTGTGGCGAGAAACTGTACCTGGTTTGAGATGGCCCGTGCGGGTGTGTGGTACACGGATAATATTGCAGTGGAAAATGCGGTGATTGAAGCGCCAAAAAACTTTCGGCGCTGCCGGGGTGTGAAGCTTTCTCATGTGGATTTTACCAATGCGGAGGAGACGCTCTGGAGCTGTGATGATGTGACATTGGAGAAGGTAACGGCAAAAGGGGATTACTTTGCCATGAACAGCAGTAATCTGTTTCTCCGGGATTTTTCACTGGTGGGCAATTATTCTTTTGACGGGGTGAAAAATATGGAAATTCACCATGCCAGAATGCTTACCAAAGACGCATTCTGGAACAGTGAAAATGTGGCGGTGTACGATTCCTTCATTTCCGGGGAGTATCTGGGATGGAACGCCAGAAATCTGACTCTGGTAAACTGTACGGTGGAGAGCCTGCAAGGGATGTGCTATATTGATCACCTGGTGATGAAGCACTGCAAACTGTTGAATACAACACTTGCCTTTGAATATTCTACGGTAGATGCGGAAATCAGCGGAAAGATAGACAGCGTGCTGAATCCTTCCGGCGGTGTGATCCGGGCGGATGCCATTGATGAACTGATCCTTGAAAGCGATAAGGTGGATGCGTCCAAAACAAAGATTATCTGCAAAAAGGAGATGAAGGAAGCTGTATGAACCTGCTTATCGTTGCCTTACGGGGGATGTAAAAGGCAGGATATAATCTTGAGACTGTGAGTGCGCCGGACGGAGCGAATGTGCATCACGGAGTGGCAGCATTGCGATGAGTATGTGATAGTATCCCGACAGAAGAAAGGGCAATGATCTGGAAATTGCCATCGGCAGAATGTGTGGCGGGATCCTGGGGAAAACCGCAGAGGGCTGCTTTCAGTAGTGTATTGCATTAGCAGAGGCGGATGGGGTGGGTGCACGGCACAGGTGTGAAAAGTAATCGGTCAGTTACAAGTATTTCCAAAAAATTTAAAATCCCTCTTGCCAAAACGGGGAAGTTGTGATAATATATCATCTGTCAGGTCGCCGTGACGACGGCAGATGTGTCTGGCAGTGTCATGCGGGAAACAGCTCCCGATAAGGCTCCGTGGTCAAGCGGTTAAGACATCGCCCTTTCACGGCGGTAACACGGGTTCGATTCCCGTCGGAGTCAGTCCTATTTTCAGATTAACAGTATAAAGATGGTTAATCTGCATATATATAGTTATATCAATATATGGCGCAGTAGCCAAGTGGTAAGGCAATGGTCTGCAACACCAGTACGCACCGGTTCAAATCCGGTCTGCGCCTCTTCAGGAGCCTCGGAAGACGTTGATTTTCCGGGGCTTTTCCTTCGTCCCTATTTTTGACTTGGTACTTTTAGTCCTTTGCCTCTGGTCAGTTCTTTCCTTACTTTCAGTTTATTCTTAATTTTCAGTTTATTTTTAAAATTTTGATGCTCCAAATCTTGCATGGGGGAAGGTACGAAAAATCGGTTTGGCAGAGGTTCTTAAGTTGTAGCAGGCTTTCTGTGTTTTTGTATATGGTTTCTTTCCGGGGCCGACAGCACTTATTATTATGGGCAGGTTGACAATAGCAAACTGGAACAGCTTGAGACAAAAGGCGGCGTAATCAGCTTCCGCGGAAATATGGATTATTCCTACACCTTATTTTGCTGTGATGAAGATGGAAAAGGAAAAGACATTACCTTGGGGACATCAAGGGAATTGAAGGAGGGCGCGTTTATTCGCCTGACTGTCATGCCCATCCGCGGCGTCCTGGAATGGAGTGAAGTACAGTATGAAGAGCTCCCTGCGGAGGTACAGGGCAATTATACCGGCAGGTCTGCGCACTAGCTGCGCAGACCGTACAGCGCCGGAATGCTGTTTTTGCATTCCGTTTGGACAAAAGTAGATAAAAAGTTGGAATTTATATTTTAAAATATGTTGATGGATAATGACGTAAAAGGAGATAACAATCCATGTATGAAAATCAGATTTTGGCGCCATCTATCATAGTGTTTATCAATTCTATGACCGGGGACGAGGATGATGAAGAATAGACACATAAAACAGATCGCACTGCTGGCAGCGTTTTTCCTGGTTATATGCCTTTGTCTGAGCTGCTGCAATGCTTTATTTGTTTCCTGTCGGGAGGTCCATACTTCGCCGCGGGGTACAAACACGGTTATTGTGGAATATGACCATGTGTGCCGGCCGTATGTCTATAAAAAGACATGGTATGGGAAGAAGCATATCTGGACCTATCCGGGCGGCGGCTTTATGGAAACGGTGTCTTTTGGTCTGGAGTGGCTGTCGGAGGATAAAATCCGAATGACATATGATGATCTGGATGATGAATATGACGAGGAATTTATCATTACGATACCATAACCGGGACAGGGAAGCAGCGGTTGCCTGCTCTCCTGACTTGATGGTGGCGGGGCGGCCGCATTGTTTTTTGACAGCGAGCTGTCGTGGGGCGGCGTTCACGGAGTGGGTCAGGGAACTGGATCAAAAGGTGCGTGTACTTTATCAATAAACGAAGCGTTTGTGAGCAGTTTGCGTCAGCAAACCGGAATTTACAGGAGGTGGAAAAACAGCTATGCCCGGAAAATTTGATTTCTTTTGGACTACGATGGAGTTGTGCGATTGGAGCAGGGAGGGGGATAATGATAAGGTACTGAAACCGCTGATCAAATATCTCTCAAAGCAGGATGACCCTATTATTTTTGAGTTTGATGATCTCATGACGGAGCTGCTGTATGATCTGGATACGGAAAAGCTGGCGGAGCAATGCGAAAAGGTTGACCCGCTGATGTGTGATGACACATTTTTATATTCCAGGTGTGTTGCTTTGATCAATGGGCCGGATTTCTATGAAAAGGTCAAGAGGGGGAAAATGAGACGTGTCTGGAGCATGGACTTTGAGCCTTTGCTCTATGTTCCGGGGAAGGCGTGGGCGCTAAAGCATCGGCGTTCTGTTGATGACTACCCGCATATTCCTCCATTGAGCTACGAAACCGGAAGCAATGAAGAAGGCTGGGGGAAAAGCTTATTATGACCCAAAAGTATTTTGATGAGGTTATCCGGCGCTAAGAAGGAACTGGCTGAAGGTGGTCATATGGAGGCACAGTGCAGCCTTGGCGATTACTATTCCGAGGGCTGTTATATAGAAGCGGAGGAACCGGCGGAGAAAAAGACTATCCGGTGGCAAGAAGGTTGTATCTTCAGCTGGCAGAGCATCGAAATGATAATGCCTTATATGAATTGGGAGATATGTACGTAAAGGGCCTGGGAGTAGAGGTCGATTTACAGAAAGCCTTTGACAGCTTTACCAAGGCGGCGAAGCATGACAACCGTGCCGCCGAAAATGCGCTGAACAGTAAGAAATTCAGAGATTTCAAAAGGTAAAATCGTATTTGAGAGCTAAGGAAATGCTGATTAAATCAGCGTTTCCCTAATCTCCGAAATGCAAAATCAGGGAAAGTGTATACTTCCCCTGTTAATAATGTGTCTGTTGTTAAAAAATGTTATATTCTACAAAAAGCCTGTTCCGGAAATCCGAATCTTCTAAAGCACGGTTCAATTCATCTGTGCGGTTTTCGGAAAGAAGTATCTTGATTAAGGAGGCCATCTGGTTACTGCCTTCTTCTCGTCCTTCTTCGCGTCCTAATTCAATATTTTCTCTGTCTCTCTGTAATAAAGTCATATACTCGACCTCCATTTCCTTGCTTTCTTTTACCTCAGTAACCTTTTTGTGGATCTCTTTTATGAGTGGGCTTCTGGCGTGCAATTGTAAGGGCTTTATAGACCTTGATACATGATGGAAAACTGGATACAATAATTTTGGAAACAAAGAATATATAATGCCAAAACCAATGTGGGAGGAGAGTTTGCGGAGCAGATTCTGGCGAAATTTATTCAGAGGAGATTTTATGTGCGGCAGATATTATGTGGATGACGAGACGGCCAGGGAGATTGAAAAGCTGGTCTGTCAGGTGGAGGAGCGGAAAAGGCAGGAATCTTTACGGGCTGTAAGACGGATAAAGACGGCTGATATCTATCCGGGAAAAGATGCACCGGTGCTGTCCGGAACAAATGGTTCCCTGTGCTGTGGATGGAAGCGCTGGGGATTTCCCGGTTTTGAGGGGAAAAAGCTGATTTTTAATGCCAGATGTGAATCGGTGCTGGAAAAGCCGCTGTTCCGGGATAGTATGCGTTACAGGCGTATTGTGATCCCTGCATCCTGTTTTTATGAATGGAACCGAAGAAAGGAGAAGAATACATTTTGCAGAAGTGATATGTCGGTTCTGTTTATGGCAGGGTTCTGCAGGCAGTATGATGACAGGGAGCATTTTGTGATCCTTACGACGGCGGCAAATGCTTCCATGGAACCGGTGCATGACCGGATGCCGCTGATTCTGGAGTATCAGGAGATTATGGATTGGATGTTTGATGATACAAAGATCGAAGGCATCCTGTATAAAACGCCCTGTCTGCTGGAGCGGAAAACGGAATATGAGCAGCTTAGCCTGTTCTGATTGTAACATGTAAGCTGCCGCATCCAGACTGCGGATGAAACCGGAAGTCTGTGAATGTGGCAGCCTGAAAGGATTTGCGAAATTATGAATAATTCTTTGTTTTTCTGTGATAAAAGAAAACGGACATTATCATCGCAAGCGTCCAGCCAATAGGCCATGCACACCATATACCAAGCGCACTCTTTGTCAAATCCGATAATAAGAAAGCCAAAAGCACACGAAGGATTAAGTCGGTAAATGTCGCTGCCATAAACTGACACATTGCGCTGATTCCCCGAAGAATGCCGTCAGCAATTAATTTTGTTGATACTATAAAATAAAATGGCGATAGTATCCATAAAAACTGTCTGCCTGTCAAAAGCGCCGCACCGGAGTCCTTTTCCATGAAGAGGAGCAGCAAATATTTTCCCCCCAAAAGATAAATGACGCAGAAAGGAAGGCAGAGACACCATACCATTTTAATACCCGCAAGAAATCCTTCCTTGATCCGCTTATACTTTCCCGCGCCAAGATTTTGTGCGGAGTAATTTGAAATTCCGTTACCAATTGTAGTAAAAGATGTAATTACCAGATTATTCAATTTTACTGCGGCGGAATATCCGGCCATAACAGAAGCGCCAAATCCGTTAATCACACTTTGAATCAGAATATTTCCAACGGAAATAAAGCTTTGCTGTAAAACACTTGGTATGGCAATCACTAAAATTTTTCGTAGCAGTTCCCAGTCAAATAATACTGGTTTCTTCTGACAGGGAATCTTCTTAAGCCGTATCCATATCGCAAGAACAGCCAGAATACAACTGATCCCCTGACATAAAAAGGTTGCCCATGCAACGCCTGCAACACCCATATGAAATGTATTGACAAATAAAATATCCACGGCTATGTTTGATACAGAGGACACTGCGAGAAAATAAAAGGGGGTTTTGGAATCACCCAAAGCAGAAAAAATTCCTGTTGCAATATTATAAAAAAATACAAAGGGAAGTCCCCATATGTAAATATCAAGATACTGTTTTGAATCTGTGAAAACTTCTTCCGGGGTCCGTATCAAATGAAGCAGCGGATTGCAGCACCAAATTCCCATAAGCATCAATACAATGCAGACAATTCCGCTGAAAATGCAGGCTGTTGTTACGGCAGTTTTCAGCCGGTCGAATTCCTTTGCGCCAAAAGCCTGCGAAACAACAACAGAGCAGCCCATATTACAGCCGAATGCAAACGCAATAAAAATTAAGGTAATTTCGTAACTGTTTCCCACAGCCGCCAGTGCGTTTTCACCAATAAACTTTCCTGCAACAAGACTGTCTGCTATGTTATAGAGCTGTTGAAAAATAATACTGCCAAAAAGCGGAAGGCAGAATCGCCATAGCACTGTTTCCGCCTTTCCGACAGTCAGATCTTTGTTCATAAAACCATATCCTTTCCCATGAGGATGCTATTGTTTACATATTTCTGAAAATGTATTATAATCCATTTCATGACATACGAAAAATACATATATTATATTAGAGGCATACGAAAAATATATGGATATAAATTTTGAGTATTATAAGATTTTTTACTATGTGGCAAAATATGAAAACATAACAAAGGCCGCTGCCGCCCTGGGCAGTAACCAGCCCAATGTTACACGTATTATGAAGCTGTTGGAATCCCAGCTAGGATGCCGGCTGTTTGTCCGTGGGGCAAGAGGGATCAGCCTGACAGAAGAAGGAGAACTGTTGTATTCTCATGTGGAAATTGCATATAAACAACTGCTTGGCGCACAGGAAGAAATAAGAAAACAGGGTTCCTTCAGCGGCGGTACGGTTGAAATAGGAGTAACCGAAACCGCACTGCACCTTTTTCTGTTAACTGCTCTTCCTCATTTCAGATTGGAATTTCCTGAAATCAAGATAAAAATTCATAACCATACCACACCTGAAACGATACGGCATCTGATAAGCGGGAAATTGGATTTTGCCGTAGTTACAGATCCTTTTGCGCTTTCTGAAACGGTTTTGTGCAATAAAATAATGGATTATGATGAAGTGCTTGTAGGCGGGACGCAGTACAGGAGCCTGAGAGCAAACGTATTGGAGTTAAAAGACCTTGGAAAGTATTCTCTGATCGGGCTGGGCAGGGAAAGCGCCACCTATCATCTCTATAAAGATTTTTTTATAGAACATGGCGTGGATTATGAACCTGACATGGAAGTTGCAACATCAGATCTTATGCTGCCTCTTATTGAAAACAATTTTGGTATCGGTTTTGTTCCCCAAACCCTTGCGCTGCCACTGTTGGAACAGGGAAAACTGGTGCAAATACAGATAAACTGCCGCATTCCCAAACGGTCCATACAGATGATTGCGGATAAAGGGCGCGGAAAAAGTCTTGCAGCAAGTACACTTTACAAATATTTGAAACAAAGAGCTGTCATTTCTTTCCAGTAACAGAGTATATGAATTGATTTTAGCAAAATGGTGTGATAATATCCTTATAGTGTCAGCGTGTGCTGCGATTATTTGGAGGAACGATATTCATGCTGCGACAGATTATCCTATATTTTCAGACGGACAGTGACAGATGGCTGACGATGCTTACAGACCATCTTCTGGTCAGCGCCGTTTCTCTTGTGATCGCTGGGGCTATCGCCATTCCGACAGGCGTTTTATGCAGCAGATACCGCAGCTTAAAAAAGATATTTGAGGCTATATTCGGTACGCTGCGGATCATTCCCAGTCTGGCGATTCTTCTGCTGATGCTGCCAGTGATGGGAACGGGTTTCTGGCCGGCCGTTACGGCACTGGTTCTGCTGGCCATCCCGCCGGTGCTGATCAATACGATCGCGGGGCTGGATGCGGTGCCGGATTTTATACTGGAGACAGCCCGGGGTATGGGGATGGAATCCTGCCAGCTCTGGTTTAGGGTGCGGCTGCCGCTTGCTTTGCCGATGATTCTGTCGGGAATGAAAACATCGGCAGTGGAGATCATAGCGAGTGCGGCGCTTGCGGCCAAAATAGGTGCCGGCGGTTTCGGTGAGCTTATCTTTACCGGGATCGGCCTTTTTCAGACAGATTTGCTGTTGATCGGAGGCGGTTCGGTCGCGATTCTTTCACTTTTGACAGGTGTGCTTTTTGGTGGCATGGGCCGGGTTTTGTTACGATACGAAAACAGATAAAGGAGAAAACTTATGATAAAGGGTAAAAGATTTACAGCATGTATTGTGTTTGCGGTAATTTTTGTGTCGATGCTGTCAGGCTGTGCAAAATCTGAGCAGAATGTGATTCGTGTGGGATCCAAAGACTTTACGGAAGGTCTGATTGTCAGTGAAATATATGCCCTGGCACTGGAAGATGCCGGTTATACGGTAAAGCGGAATATGAACATTGCCGGTTCCCTTGTCCATACGGCGCTGGTTGATGATGAGATTGACCTTTACCCGGAGTATACCGGCACGGCGCTGCTCTCTGTTTTAAAGGAAGAGATGAACAGTGATGCGGATACTGTCTATCGCACGGTAAAAGAAGCATATGCGCAGCAGTTTGCTGTTACATGGCTTGACTCTACGGCAATTAATAATACAAACGGTCTGGTGATCCGAAAGCAGACAGCGGATGAATATGGAATCAAAACGATTTCGGATTTGCAGAAGAATGCGGACAAGATCAGGGTATGCTCTCAGGGCGAGTTTGAGTACCGGGAGGATGGAATCCCGGGACTGTCCCGGGTTTACGGCGATTTCGGGTTTGCATCAGTCAAGGTATATGACAGTGGATTAAAGTATCAGATTCTGGAAAATGACGAGGCGGATGTCTGTCCCGGATATTCTACCGATGCCTGGCTGGTCAACAAGGATAAATTTCTCTATCTGGAAGATGATAAACATTTCTGGCCGCCCTACTATCTTGCGCCGATCATCAGAAATGATGTGCTTGATGAAAATCCGGAGATTGCCGAAGTGCTGAACCGGGTCAGCGGTAAACTGGATACAGAGACGATCATCAGGTTAAATGCGCAGGTTGATATTGACAAGAGGGAATATGAGGAGGTGGCGAAGGAATTTTACGAATCCATCAGATAACAGGGTACGGGGAAGGAAAAGAGACGATGCATGCGATTGAATTTCGGAATGTGACAAAGAAATTCACAGGCTCTGCTCATCATGCAGTGGATGATGTCAGCTTTACCATAGAAGAAGGGGAGTTTATCACGATTTTAGGTGCATCAGGATGCGGGAAAACGACGCTTATGAAAATGGTCAACCGGCTGTATGAGCCGGACAGCGGGCAGATCCTTTTGTCCGGCAGGGATGTGAGCACGGTGGATGCAGTAAAGCTGCGGCGGAAAATAGGCTATGTGATCCAGCAGGTCGGTCTGTTCCCACATTTTACCGTGGGGGAAAATATTGCGACTATTCCCAGGCTGCTGAAGTGGGAGAAACGGAAAACAGAGGCGCGTGTGGAGGAACTGCTTGCGCTTGTCGGACTGGCGCCGGATGAATACAGGGATCGCTGGCCATCGCAGCTTTCAGGCGGGCAGCAGCAGAGAGTGGGCCTTGCAAGGGCTTTGGCGGCAGATCCCGGGATCATGCTTTTGGACGAACCCTTCGGGGCCATAGATTCCATTACCAGAACGAGACTGCAGGACGAGCTGCTGGCGCTTCAGACTGCCATGAAAAAGACTTTCCTATTTGTGACCCATGATATAGAAGAGGCATTTAAGCTGGGCGACCGGGTTCTTGTCATGAATGAGGGAAAGGTCGTGCAGTTTGATCAGGCGGAAGAAATCATACGAAAGCCGGCAGATGGTTTTGTAAAGGCGCTGGTTGATTCGGCGAAAGAAAAGGAACGATTCTGGGAGAACTGCGGATGATAGAGTATGGGATCCACTATTATGACAAACTGGCAGAAGCGCTGGCAGAGCATATAGGGATTGTGCTGATGGCAATGATGATTTCGCTGGCGGTGGCAGCCGTTTTTACGGTTCTTTGCAGCCTTTCCCGGACGTTTTCCAGACTGCTGCTTTCCGCGTTTTCAGTTATCTATTCCATTCCCAGCCTGGCAATGCTGGCACTGTTCATACCGATAACGGGCCTGGGAACGACCACGGCGATTGTTGTCCTTGTCATTTATAATCAATATCTTATGTTAAGGAATTTTGTATCAGGGCTGGAAGCGGTCGATCATAATGTGACAGAAGCCGCGGTGGGAATGGGGATGACGCCGATGCAGGTATTGACGATGGTACGTCTTCCCCTTGCCAGAAAGTCTCTGATCGCGGGTATCCGCATATCGCTGATCTCCACAACAGGCATTGCCGCGATTGCGGCATCTGTCAATGCCGGTGGGCTTGGGGTACTGCTTTTTGACGGACTAAGGACAATGAATGTAGCCAAGATCTTATGGGGGAGCGTCCTGTCGGCAGCATTGGCACTGATTTTTGACGGTATATTGCTTACCGTGGAAAAGCGTTTTACCTGAAATATAAAAAGGCACACAGTTCCTTGCCTGATGTGGCCTGCCTTGGCAAAGGTATAATTTACCGCTTGAAATGAGAACGTGCGTTTGATAAAATCTCCTTACAGGAGGTGAACATATATTTGGAGCGGATTATTTTTCATATAGATGTGAACGCGGCCTTCCTGTCCTGGGAGGCCGTTTATCGTCTGAAGCACAGAGGAGAAAAAGAGGATCTGAGGGAAATTATCTCCGCAGTGGCCGGGGATATCACCCTGCGGCATGGGATTATACTGGCGAAATCCATTGCCGCCGCACGCTGCGGAGTCAGGACGGGCGAGCCAATTCCGCAGGCACGTGCAAAATGCCCGTCACTGGTACTGGTGCCGCCCAACTACAGTCTGTATGAGAAATGCTCGGCAGCTCTGATGGAAATTCTGCGGGAGTATTCGGATGCGGTGGAGCAGTACAGCATTGATGAGGCATTTGTTGATATGAGTACGACGTGTCATCTTTTCGGGGCACCGGAGGAGACGGCAATGCGTATGAAAGAGCATATCCGGGAAGAACTGGGGTTTACGGTTAATGTGGGAGTAGCGCGGAATAAACTTCTCGCGAAAATGGCTTCGGATTTTCGTAAGCCGGATCGGGTGCATACGCTGTATCAGGAAGAAATCAAAACAAAAATGTGGCCGCTTCCGGTATCGGATCTGTTTTTTGTGGGTCGCGCCACGACCGGGAAACTGCGATCCATGGGGATCTGTACGATCGGGGAACTGGCGGAAACGGATCCGGCATGGCTCAGGTGTGTCTTAAAAAAGCAGGGGGAGATCCTATGGGGATTTGCCAATGGGATTGACCTGTCTGCAGTTCTGCAGCAGCCTTTAGCCAATAAGGGATATGGGAACAGCACCACGACACCTTATGATGTGACGGATGAGGAGACGGCAGCGCAGGTGCTTCTGGCTCTTTCTGAGACAGTAGGGAGGCGCCTGCGTGCGGACAGGGTACAGATTGGTGTGGTGTCCGTTGCAATCCGCTATCGTGATCTGTCTGATACTTCACACCAGCGATGCCTGCAAAATCCTACCGATCTGACCTGGGAGATTTATCAGGCAGCCTGCGGCCTGTTTGGGGAATTATGGGACGGCCGCCCCATCCGGCATCTGGGAGTGCATACAGGGCGGGTGAGCGGAGCGGACTGCGGCCGGCAGCTGATGTTTTTTCAGGAGATTGATTATGAGAAGCTGAGCAGAATGGATCAGACAGTGGATGAGATCAGGAACCGTTTCGGAGCAGATGCAGTGATGCGCGCCGTATTTTTAAATCCGTCCGTTGCTCCTGGGAGCGGTGCCTGATTGCTGCATTTTTAGGAGGTGTTGACTATGGCATTTGGAGCTGGCAGCGGTATACCTGTCGCAGATGCGGGCAGTGTCAGAGGAATACAGAGAAACATTGCCTGCGAGTGCTGGTTTACCAGTACGGGAAAGGTGATACCGCTTATGCTGAAAATACAGGATGAAGACGGGGAAATCCGGACGATCCGGGAGATCACCGTACATGCACAGGAGAAAAAGAGATACGCGGGCGTTCCTTCTATAGAATATGACTGTACACTGGTGCTCCACGGACGGGGTGTAAGAGCCTGGCTGATCTACTACCAGTCGGAAAACCGATGGGTGATTAATTTCCGACAGACAGTGCCGACCAGTCACGTTCAAAATTCAGCGCACCCTGTTCTGTCAGGGGATGTTTCAGCGACATTTGGTAGAGAGAATACGGAATTGCCGCATAGCTGACACCTGCCGCAGCCGCAGCTTCCAGCTGGTACAGATTTTTGACGGAGGCTGCCACGACAGAGACAGGATACCCGTGCAGGCTGATCATGGACTGGATATCATGGATGAGACGAAGACCGTCCAGTCCATATGCTTCACTTCTGCCGATGAAAGGAAACAGATAATCAGCGCCGGCACTGATGGCAGCGACTGCCTGCGCGGTGGTAAAGATCAGGGTAACGGCGGTGCGGATTCCCCTTTTGTGCAGTCTTTTGCAAAGCTTCAGAGCATTTTCGGAAAAGTTCAGCTTGATGACGATGTCCGCAGAGATTTCCCGGATCCGTCTTACCTCCTCCTCCATTTCCGCCAGGGTGTTTCCCATGGCTTCGCCGCTCAGAAAAGCGGGTTCCATCGTATGGCAGGCGGTAAGAAACGGGATCAGCGTCTGCTGTTCTTTCCGGTACATCGACGGATTGGCCGTGATTCCGTATGCGCCCATCTCCAGAGCGGCCTGTATTTCCTGCAGATTTGCACTGTCAATGATATACTTCATAATGTTTTATCTCTCCTGATTTTGTCTGTGATATGTGATTTCTGTTTCAGTATAACAATGACGGCGGAAAAGGACAAAGGTTCAACGTGTCAGAGAGTTGCCACAATGATAGGGGAAGAAGTGACAACAATAAGGAAGGCCGGTGCGATTGTTTTTTGGTATCAGTCTGTCTATACTGGTATCAGTGCAATCTGTCTGCGGCAATAGGAGCTGCCCGAAAAAGCCTCAGATAGGTTCCGGCAGAGAGGCGGGAGGAGGTAACAGGAGAGTGTATCATGACATGACATACAGCGGAATGATCTGTCTGGATCTGGACGGAACATTGCTCAACCGGGAGGGAAAGATCAGCAGCAGAAACAGGGAGAGCATACAGGCCTGTCTGGAATGGGGAATCCATGTCTGTTTTGTGACGGGCAGACCCTATTGCTTTGCGAGATCTCTGGCTGATACGATAGATAAGCGGATCGGGGTCATTGCCTGTTCGGGGGCCTGCTATGAATATGGCGGCAGGCTGGTCACAGAGGAATTGCCGGATGAGGCGGTCCGGCAGTTTGCGGACTGTCTGGAGCGATCCGGCGCACATGCATTTTTCAAAGGTCTGACCCGGTTTTATACGCATGATATCTATGATGAACGTTTCCTGTATGACCATCACAACAGCTGGTTTTCGAAGGGGCTTCAGGTACAATCCTTTCCCGGGCTTTCCTGGCAGGAGTTAAAAGCACGGGTCTGCCATATTCATAAAATTCTGGTTTATGATGCGGACAGGAAAGCCCTGGCGGAGCTGGCGAAGCATACAGAGAAAATTGCGCATGTACAGGTAAGCTGGTACAGGGATATCAGCTTTGATGTGACGGCAGAAGGAACAGACAAAGGAATTGCGGTGGAGAAGGTGCGTCTGTGTCTGGGACTTGAGAAGGAACAGGTGCTTGCCATAGGGGATGCCTGGAACGATATGCCTATGTTCAGAAGTGCGGGATGGCGGATTGCCATGGGGAATGCGGTAAAAGAAGTCAGGGATATCTGTGATGAGATCACAGGGAGCAACGAAGAGGACGGGGTGGCAGAGATATTGGAACAGGCCGGGCGGTATTTCAGGGCGGCCGGTACAGGCAGATTCGCCTGAACTGATCTTACAAAACAGGATAAGAGCAAAAAGAACTGGCGCCGGCTACTGGATATGCCGGCGCCAGTTATATGGGAGCTGATAATAAGAAAAAGACGATATTTAGGGAAACGTTGATTTAATCGGCACTTCCTCAGTTCAGGCCGAATTTTCTGGCAGCCTCATCAATGTTTTTGCGGCATTTGCCGTAGGCGGCCGTGATACCCTCCGGATCTTTGAACAGTGCGGAAGAGAGTACGATCACGTCCGGATTGCATTCGATCAGTGGTTCCATATTATCTGCACGCAGGCCGCCGTCTATGGCCAGTTCGCAGCGGGGATTTTTTTCGTCGATCATTTTGCGCGCTCTGCGGATCAGATCCGGTACACTCTTACGGAATCCCCAGTTATCTTTTCCGTCTGTCTCATCCACACCGTGTGTGACAATATGCAGACGGTCAATATCGTAGATGGATTCTTCCACAAAGCACAGAGGGGTGTAGCAGCCTACGGTGAGGCCGATTTTCAGCTTGTGCTCACGGCACCAGTTGATAATATAGGCAAGCTGGGCACCCAGAAAATGCTCTGCGGGAATGATGAGCATGTCTGCTCCCGCTTCGTCAATCTGTTCGATGAACATCCTGTCCATGGAGACGGTGTAGATGTGACATTCAATGGGTTTGTCCGTGAAAGGACGGATGCCGGCAATGATCTGATGACCGCCCATCAGCTTCATATTCTGCAGATCATGCATGTCCGCGGCATCTGAGTGGATGTAATCCACGCCTGCGTCACTGATCTCTTTGACGATTCCGGCGATATTGCCATAATTTACGTGTGCCAGCCCTGCGGCGATTCTGATATGTTTCATATAGGTCTCCTTCTCTTATTGGTTGTCTGATGAATTTATTGTAAAGAACAGACAGCAGAATGACAAGCCGCCGATGCATCCTGTAGTGGCTCATTATTGTGGCAATTCATTGACACTGCCTGTATCCGGCGGTGTGTTTTTCTTTTTGTAATACTCTCTGATGATTTCCTTCAGCCTTTGGATATCGTGGTCATACATCAATATACCAATCTGTAGAATCGGGATATCTATGGGCAGATGTAATTCCAGGGTACTGATGATCAGTTCTGCCTGGGAGAGATCCGCATTTTGTATCGTGAGAAAACTTTCCTGGGCAATGATCTGTATTTCGGGGATCTGCGTGGAGAGCTTGCGCAGGAGCAGACGGCTGGAACCGACACCGCCGTGGCATACAAGAATCGTTTTCAGCGGCTGTTTGGCACGGTCCAGGGCAGCGGCCAGGTGGACGGCCAGGTAGCCGGCTTCATCATCGCTTATACGAGAAAGGAGATCCTCATCGAGCATGCCCAGACTTTTTCGTACGATTTCCAGTGTGTTGGGGTAATAGGCCCGTATGGTATCCATCATGGGGTTTTCTATGGAAATGCCGTGCCGGATACGTGTGACCGCCGGGGTCAGATGAGCCGTCAGCGATTCGCGCAGCTCCTGATCCGTAGTAATGGGCAGGCCAAGGAGCCGCTCCCACAGGCTGAGAAGTTTATCGGCAAGCTCACGGGCAGCAGTCTGTTCCCGATCAGGAGAAAGACTTTTGTTCTGCAGGGCAAGAAGGTGAGTCTGCAGGTAACGAAGTTCTTCTTCGGGAAATGTGACCTGCCAGTCCTGCTCTACCGACAGCGTCAGGCGCCTGGCCTCCGGGTAGAGGGGTTCTGCCTGTAATTCCTCCATGAATTCAGCGGACAGACGGATGAGATGGCTGTCCATAATGCGCATAAGACTGATAAAGACGCGCAGCAGTACCGAGATCAGAGCGTTAAAGGGCAGGCTGTCCACATACGGATCGCCGGAGTCCAGGATCAGACGGATAAATTTCTGAATGTCACAGTCCGTATAGTCCAGCGCTTCAAACGGGAAGGTGCCATGACAGCTGCAGGAAGGTTCCCGGACAATGCGCAGGAAATCCGCATATCCCCGGTCTTCCGTCATCAGATCAAACATCAGATCGCGCAGATGCTGTTCCTTTCCTGTGAGGGAAATGCCATTGTTGTTTTTCCGGACAATCTGCACCCGATAGCTTTCAAAGTGCCGGGAAAGCGCAGATATATCTTTGTGGATCGTGGCACGGCTGACATAGAGTTCGGAGGCCAGCTCGTAGATCCGGCAGTTTTCTGTACCTGTGATCAGGCGCAGGCCGATATATATCTTTCGGGCCGGCGGGGAATAACTGTGGGGGAGCTGAATCTTCTGGCTGACAGATTCCAGCAGACTGAGTTTATGTGTTTCGCTGCCTTCGATACGGATGCCGGTGCCGGTCTTTTTGCGCAGAAAGAGATGGTATTCTTCCAGACAGGCAGCTACGGATGCCAGATCGTTACGAACGGTTTTATTCGAAACATGTAAAAGCTCTGCAATATCATGGATCGTGATGTAGGTTTCCTGCTGTAACAGGATTCGTATGATTTCCTGAATCCGTTTGTTTTCCATAAAAGTATTCTCCTTATTAGTCAGTACGGGAAAGGTCATAAGGAAAATTTATGACTTTCCTATAGCATGGAAGATAACGCCGTATTTGTCAAGTAAGAGCGCATGTAAAAGCAGGAGAAGCCATATGTCTGAAAAGTGCCGGAAGGATGTGGCAGGAAAAGGGGCCGCAGAAAATGCCCTGCCTGACCGGTTTATAGTAAAATAGAGATCAGAATATGACAGTGGGAAGACAGGAAAGGAGCGGCAGGAAAGATGCGGAAATTTGAGGAAAAAGTACGGCAGTACAGGGAGGAGTATCTGGAGGATCTGGCCAGGCTGGTCAGGATCGAGTCGGTGCGTGATATGGACACTGCCCGTCCGGGTGCACCGTTTGGCAGCGGGATCAGGGAAGCGTTTGACTGTTTTATGGAAATCGGGGAACGGTGTGGATTTTCGGCGGTGGATTTTGACGGATATGCCTGTCATATGCAGCTCGGAGCATGTGAGGAGTATGTAGGTGTGCTGGGGCATCTGGATGTGGTGGGGATTTTGCATCCGGAGCAGTGGAAGACGCCCCCTTATGTATTACACCGCTCCCCGGAAGGGATGCTGTATGCAAGAGGTGTCAGTGATGACAAGGGACCGCTGCTGGCAGCGCTGTATGCGGCCCGGATTTTAAAGGATATGAAAGTGCCGCTCACAAGGAGCATACGGGTGATTGCCGGTGGTGCGGAGGAAACCACATGGGAATGTATGGACTATTATTTTGCCAGGAACAAACAGCCGGTGATGGGGTTTTCGCCGGACGGGAATTTTCCGGTGGTGAACGGGGAGAAGGGAATTATGAAATTTGACCTGCTGTTTGGGCGGGAACGGGAGAAGACAGAGGCGGATTGTCGTCTGAGAACGCTTCGCAGCACAAGTCTGCGGAATTTCGTGTGCAGTGATCTGGAGGCGGAGTATGAAGTGGGACGGGAAAGGATGACAAAGACCTTTCAGGGAAAGGAGGCACTGTCCAGAAATCCCCAGAGAGGGGAAAACGCAATCTGGAAGTTTGCCGCATTTTTTGCGGAAGCCACTTTTGCGGAGCCGGAGGCAGAGCGGCTGATCGGGTTTGTGAATGACTGTCTGGCGGATGACTGGTACGGAAAAAAGAGCGGACTGTATGCGGAGGATGAAGAGATGGGATGTACATCCGTCTGCCCCACGGGGATTTGTATGGAAGAAGACGGCATCCATCTCTATGTGGATATTCGTTATCCCCGTTGCTCCAATCCGGCGGATATCTGCGACTGGGCACGTAAATGGGCCGGTATCTATGGGTTTTCCTGGAAGGTGGAAGAGGAGAAACGGCTTTTATATGTACCAAAGGACAGTGAACTGGTCAGAGGGCTGCAGGAGGCCTATGAGAAGGTGACCGGGGATAACGCGGATGTGCTTACCAAAGGGGGCGCTTCCTATGCCAGAACCCTTGATCGTGGCGTGGCCTTTGGGGCAGCCTTTCCGGAAGATATGACCAATCCGCATATGCCAAATGAAGGAATTGCTTGTGCGTCTCTTATGAAAGCAATGGAAATTTATTGCGAAGCATTGTGGAATCTGACGGTATAGAGGCGTCAGTTTTTGCCACAATAATGGGGAAACAGTCATAGGGATTGGCAGGTGGAAAGGGCGGTGGGCGCATGTTAAGATGGGGCTAATCAAAGAAAAGGAGAAAAATGCGATGAAAAACATTCAGGCTAAAATTCAAACATTTGCCGGCGCAATGATGGTTCCCGTGATCCTGCTGGTTCTGGTTGGTTTCTTTGTTGGTATCGGAAGTGCGTTTACCAATTATATCCTTCCGGAGGGATCTCTGCTTTACAAACTTTTTTCCATGATCACGAATATGGGATTTATGTTTATGGGAAATCTCCAGCTGTGGTTTGCGGTGGCCATCGCATTTGCGCTGGCTAAAAAGGAAAAAGGCTGGGCGGCTTTTGCCGGGCTGATTCTGTATTGCTGCTTTGCCAGCGGAATCGGGTGCTGGGCCTCTCTCAATGGATGGAATGCAGAGACCACATCTGTGGAAGCGCTGATATCAGTCGGCTATACAGAGCAGGCGGCGATGAATTTTAATGTACTCTGGACAAATGCGATTGGTTTCTTTACCTATGATATGGGGATATTTTCCGGCATTATCTGCGGTATCCTGGCAGCAGCGGTGCACAATCGGTTTGTCGATACCAGGCTCCCTGCCATGTTTGCTTTCTTTGCAGGCACGAAATTCGTGATTATCATGGTAGCGCTGGTTTCCGTGCCCGCGGCTATTGCGACTTATTATATCTGGCCGTTTATCGCCGGAGGACTGCAGGGCATTACAAGATTTATCGGAGAGAGCGGACTGTTTGGGACATTTGTGTTCGGTACGCTTGACAAAGCGCTTCTGCCGTTTGGGATCCATCATCTGATCGCCTTCCCCATCGAATATTCTTCTGTGGGCGGTACGATGATGATAGACGGTACTTTGTATGAAGGTGTTAAAAATATCATGAACGGTCAGGCGGCCAGTGCCAGCGCTACCGGATATATCGTACGTAATTTTACGAACGGGCGGCTTTTGTTTCAGCTGGCAGGCCTTCCCGGTGCCTCGTTTGCCATGTATCGCTGCGCCAGAAAAGAGAACCGTAAGAAAGTGGCATCCCTGCTTGTTCCGGCTGTCTTTACACTGGCGATGGTCGGTGTCTCGGAACCGATGGAATATACCTTTTTGTTTGTGGCGCCATTGCTGTACTGGCTTGTCTATGCACCGCTCTGCGGACTCTGCTATGTACTGGCTGAGGTTTTTGAGATTTCCATCAACGGAACGGCTCTGTTTTTTATGATACCCAATCTGTTCCAGCCGCAGAAAGTTCATGCCATGGCGGCAATCTGGCTGTTGCCTCTTACTTTTGTGGTGTATTACTTTGCATTTAAACTAATCATCGAGAAATTTAATTTAAAGACACCCGGAAGGGAAGACGGCGATATCAGGCTGATGAGCAAAAAAGAATACAACGACATCCGTCAGGGCACGCAGGAAGCGGCAGACGCAGAGGCGGGCGCCGACTCCCTGGAGGAACGGATCATCGAAGCGCTGGGCGGTGCGGACAACATTTTGAATGTCACCTGCTGTGCAACCAGACTGCGGGTGAGCCTGAAAGATGAAAATCTGCTGGCGCCGGATGAGGCATGGAAGGAGTATCTGGAAGCCCGCGGGGTCGTGCATGTGAAAGGCTCCGTACAGATTATCTATGGAGTGCAGGTACAGGGCATTACCACCAGGGTCAAGGATATCCTGCATATGGATTAAGTATAAAAAGGAAGTATTTACTCAGAAATGGGAGATACTTCCTTTTTTGTGCAAAACTGACTATTTTTCCGTAGTAAATTTCCTATCTGTTAGGAAATAATATGGAAAAAATCGGGGAATATATCGTGTATAATGACATCATGCAAGCGAGACAGAAAAGAATCCTTGAGATTTTAAAAGAAAAAAAGGGTTGGATCACGGGAAAAGAGCTATCGACGATGCTGAGCGTCTCAGACCGTACGATACGCAATGATATGGAGCTGTTGAGAAAGGAATGGAAAGGCCTTATCGAATCCAGCGTGCGTTACGGATACCGGATCGACCAGGAGGCTCTGGAAAAGAGTGCCAGGGAGCGGGGAGATGCGCCGCAGAAGGAAGGGATTCCGCAGACTTCAGGCGAGCGGTGTAAGTATATTATCGAGAAGCTGCTTTTCAGTACCCGGAAGCTGAATATTTTTGATCTGCAGTATGATATCTATGTCAGTGAATTTACGATCAAAAATGATATGAAAAAGGTTTCGGAGATGCTGGAAAAGTATGAGGATGTGGAACTGGTCAGAACAGACAGCCATATCTATCTCAAAGGGAGCGAGGAATGTAAACGCGCTGTCTATAAGGATTTACTTGCCAACGAAACGAGAGGGAATTTCATCAATATCAACAAGATTGACGAGCTTTTTCCGAACTTTGATCTGATCAGAGTGAAAAATATTCTGGAAGAGATTCTGGGGAAATACAGTTACCGTGTACGAGAGGAAACCTTTCCCATGCTGATGATTCATGTGGGCGTTTCGATCCAGCGGATGATGAATTATAATTACGTGGAGACGAACCGTTGCCGGAAGGAAATCAGGGATACGCCGGAATATAAGATTGCCATGGAGTTTTTTTCGCGGGTGACAACTTCGTTACGCTTTGATCTGAATGAAAATGAGGTGGTCTTGTTTGCAAACCTGTTGATCGGCAGGCAGAGAAGTACATTCTTTGACAACAGGGAGGAGTATCTGGTTCAGGCAGAGGAACTGATGCTGAAGATTATAAGTACGGTACGCATGCGGTATGATATTGACTTTTCCGGTGATGTTATTTTTAAGGACGGGATCGTTCTGCATCTGCAGAATCTGCTGGAAAGAATCCGTTACAGAGCCGTTGTCTCCAATGTCTGTCTGGCGGAAATCAAAAAGACGTATCCCCTTGTATTCGAGATGAGCGTTTTCATCGGTCATGTGATCGAAGAATATACAGGCAGTTCCATTTCGGAGGATGAGATCGGCTTTCTGGCGATTCACCTGGGGGCGGCATATGACCGGCTTAATATCAGATATTTTTACCATGTGGTGCTGATCCAGCCCAACAGCAGTACGCTGACAGGGGCATGTAGTGATAAGCTGCTGGAGCGCTTCGGAGAGCGGATCGTAATTGATGCCATCCTGAAATATTATGAGGCGTCGGTGATCGAAAGTCTGCATCCGGATCTGATTATCTCCACCATACCGCTCACACACAAGCTGGATATCCCCATGATTTCCATCAGTATGTTCGTGAATACCAATGATGAATACAAGATATTCAGGGCGCTCTCCGAGCTGGATGACAGACATTATAAAACAGAATTTGATAATTTTATCAAATGTCTGATTATGGATGATTATTATTTTTATAATCTGGAATGTGACACGTGGGAAGAGGCGGTCAGCTATATGTGTGACAAACTGTATGAAGGGGGGCGCGTGGAAGAAAGCTTCAGGGCTTCCACATTTGCCAGAGAGAAGATGGCATATACCTCATTCAGCTACGGATATGCCATTCCTCATGCACTGAATTATTCGGCCATCCGTTCCACAATGGGCATTGCCATATTAAAAAAACCCGTGCAATGGGGCGATTATCAGGTGCGGCTTGTATTATTGCTGGCCGTTCGGGATGACGAGAGGGAACTGCTGAAGATATTTTTTGACTGGCTGGGCAATCTCAGCGACAATACACTTCTTTTGTCAGGGATCATGAAGGCCAAAAATGCGAAAGCCTTTGTCAGTCTGATCGAATGTTAAACAGACAGGAACAGGGTTACGGTTCCGGCGGGGCTGTGATGGAAAGTGAGAAGGGTAATATGAAGAAAAACAGGAGCGGAAATGCCGCACCGAAAGCCATACCGGCGCCGTTGAATAAACGAACCTTTGCCTTTTTGCTGGACTGGTATCTGGGGTCGGCACTCAGTGCGGTTCCTGCAGGAATACTCTGGAATATGCAGACCGGCGAGACGGCGATCAATACGGATATTACCCTCTTTGAGGCCCCATGGGGCCTGATTGCTGGACTGCTGGGACTGTTGGCCGGCGCCGTTTATTATTATCTGATTCCGCTGAGGATATGGCCGGGGCAGACGCTGGGGAAAAGGCTGATGCGGATCCGGATTACCGGCTGTGATGACCGGCTGCTTCCGGCAGGCAGGCTTGCCGTGCGGCAGGTGGCAGGCATCATGATTCTGGAAGGCTCCTTTATGATCACCGGGCAGTACGTGACAGGGATGCTAAGGATGCTGACGGCCGGCGCGGTGGGAAGTGCGCTGAATTATCTTATGCTGGGGGTATTTCTGATCTCTGTCTGGATGGTCTTCAAAAAAGGGCAGGCGGTTCATGACCTGTGGGTGGACAGTAAAGTAGTTATCCTTACGGAAAATATATAAAATCATATAAAACAAGGAGGAAGACATCATGGAAGAAATGGAACTGATCTGTTTTAAGATCATCTCTGCGGTAGGGGAGGCAAAGAGTGATTATATCTCTGCTCTGGAAGCTGCAAAAAAGGGAGATTACGAAAAAGCAGAAGAAGCAATCAAACACGGAGAGGCATGCTACTTAAACGGGCACAAACAGCATGCGGAACTGATCACAAAAGAAGCAGGCGGAGAGAAGACGGAAGTATGTCTCCTGCTCATGCATGCCGAGGATCAGCTGATGGCGGCAGAGACGATCAAGTTACTGGCTGTAGAACTGATCGAACTGTATAAAAAGGTGAACTGAGGGAAAGGAGGAAAACACCATGAAAAGATTCTATTTATTCTGCAACGCAGGTATGTCCACCAGTCTGCTGGCAAGCAAGATGCAGAAAACCGCGGATGCGCATGATCTGCCGATCGAGATCAAGGCATTCTCCGACGCACAGATGAACGACATCGTAAGTGAGTTTAACCCGGAAGTGATTCTGTTGGGGCCGCAGGTGAAGCATCTCTATGACAAAGTGAATGAGAAGTATGGCCAGGAGCATGTGGTATCGGTAATTGACAGCACTGACTACGGCAATGTGGATGGCGAGAGAGTTTTAAAGAAAGCGATGAAGCTGTACAAAGAAAGTAGAGGAAAATAAGTTATGATGCAGAAACTTGAAAAAATCCTGATGCCCATTGCCAATGTGCTCTCCAGGAACAAGATACTGATCGCGATCCGTGACGGCTTTCTGGTTACGGTTCCGATTACCATTGTAGGTTCCATTTTCCTGCTGATCTCCAACTTCCCGCTGGAAGGTTTTCTGAATATGATGACCTCGATATTCGGAGAAGGATGGGACGCATATCTGGGCAGAGTGTCCGCCATCGCGTTTGACTGTGTGGCACTCCTTGGTGTTCTGAGTATCGGGTACTGTTATGCAAGGGAAAAGGGTCTGGAAAACCGAATCGCCGGTGGCGTGGTGGCAATGGTATGTTTTCTGATCATCACACCACAGAAGACATTCGTGGAACTGGAAGGGGCGGCAGAAGCGGCATCTTTCAGCGGCTTCCAGTTTACCTTCCTGGGTACTGCAGGTATGTTCCTGGCAATGCTTACGGCAATTTTATCTGTGGAAATTTATGCATGGGCGATCAAGAAGAAACTGATTATCCGTCTGCCTGACGGTGTGCCGCCCATGGTTATGGAATCCTTTGCTTCCCTGATTCCTTCCGCCATAGCGATGACAATATTCTTTGTTGTAGGCATTATATTCGACCATACATCTTTTGAATATGTACATTATTTCATTTATAAAGTACTGCAGACACCGCTGGTGGGTCTGGGCAAACTGTCCGGATTTGAGGTGATTTACCAGTTCCTCTCCACACTGTTCTGGTTCTTCGGTATCAATGGACCGGCTGTAACCAATACGATCTTCAGCCCGATCCATAAAGTGCTGACAGTTGAAAACTACGAAGCTGCACAGGC
This sequence comes from uncultured Lachnospiraceae bacterium, assembly GCA_910587155.1. Classification (GTDB taxonomy): domain Bacteria; phylum Bacillota; class Clostridia; order Lachnospirales; family Lachnospiraceae; genus VSOB01. The sequence goes on along the minus strand of CAJULA010000017.1, from coordinate 59,437 downwards.
AGGTCTGGAAATGACCAACATCTTCACCGCAGGCTTCTCAGATTTCTTCTGTAACTTCGGCGGCGGCGGTTCCACACTGGGTCTTGTTATCATGATGGCCTTCCTTGGAAAGTCCAACCGTATGAAAACGCTGGGCAGACTGTCACTGCCGGCCGGAATTTTCGGTATCAATGAGCCGCTTATTTTCGGTCTGCCGATCGTGCTGAATCCGCTGATGGCAGTTCCGTTTATCCTGGCGCCGGTTGTCAATACGATTATCGGTTACCTGGCTACGGTTACGGGCATTATGCCGATTACGCTGGGTGTCCAGCTGCCATGGACCTGTCCGATTATCTTCTCCGGATTCCTGGTAACGGGATCGGTAATGGGTTCTGTCGTCCAGATTGTGATGCTGATTGTGGATATTCTCATTTATTATCCATTCTTCAAACTGCTGGATCAGAGATATATGCAGGAAGAAAGCGCAGCAGGCAATGAGGGCGATGAACTGGACGATCTGTCCTTTGACGATCTGGAACTGGATTAATGACAATCCACCGGAAACAACAGGAGGCTGAATATGAAAGTTGTGTTGATTTTTGATCAGGGTCTGGCGGGGGCCGGCGGAAAATCCAATCCGAACGTGGGCCTGACTGCCGTAAAAGGCGGTGTCGGTTCCTCTCTGATGCTGGAGCCGCATTTTGAAAAGATCGGAGCGCAGGTTGCAGCCACACTGTACTGCGGCAATGAGTACTTTCAGAACCATGAGGAAGAGGTTGTAAAAAAGATGACAGCTATGGCGAAAAAGGTAAATCCGGACTTCGTTTTGTGCGGACCCTGCTTCAACTACCCGGATTATGCCCGCATGGCTGCCATGATTTCCACTTCCATTCTGGAGAACACGGATATTAAGTCTTGTGCCATGATGTCTGTTGAAAACGGAGATACGATCGCGGCTTACAAAGACAAAACGCCTATACTGAAAATGCCGAAAAAAGGCGGCACCGGTCTGAATGACAGCTTTGCGGATTTATGTGAGTTTATGAAATGTACCGTAGAGGAGTCGGCAGAGCTTGAGAATGTCCGCAGTCGGGTTTGCTATTAAGTATATAAAAATTTAAAAGTGCCGCCGCAAAAGGATTTTTCATAAAATGGATTTTGCGGCGGTCTTTTCAAAAAGGAGAGGTATGAACACAGGCAGATTAGAAAAACTATGTAACAGTTTCGGGGTCAGCAGCGCGGAGCATGGGGCGGCCAGGATACTTCGGGAGAGCTATGAGCCTTTATGCGATGAGATCAAGGCTGATCGTCTGGGATCACTCTTTGCGATCAAAAAATCAAAAAATCCAAGGGCACAAACCTTTATGATCGCTTCCCCTCTGGATGAAGTGGGATTGATGATTTCAGAGGTGAAAAAGGAAGGCACCCTTTCCTTCATTCCGCTGGAGCATCTGGCATGCAGTTCGCTGCTGCATCAGCGGGTGCGTATCCTGACAAGAGAGGACACCTGTATTGACGGTGTGATCGGGATGGATAAAAAATCACTGGAAGATTCCTGCGAGGTGAAAAATGCGGATGACTTATTTATCACCTGTGGTCTTTCCGGCGAGGAACTGAAAGAGCTGGTGCATCCGGGTGATCTGGTCGGATTTGCCGGTGACTACAGTGAAAAGGACGGAATTATCATGTCGAAAGCGCTGTTCCCCAGAGTGTTGAATGAAGTGACGCTGGAACTGCTCGAACGGGTAAAAGATACGGAATTTGACTTCCATCTGGCAGTCGGATGCATTGCCCAGTCCGTGATCGGATTTAGAGGAACGAAGACCGCCACCTATGTGATCCGCCCGGATGCGGCCATTGCTCTGACGGCGTTTGATACTGCCAAACACAAGATTGGTGTGGGAGACGGTGTGATACTGGGGTATTATGACAGACAGATGCTTCCTGCCCAGTCCCTTTTGCATGACTTTGCGGAAAAAACAGAGACAAAACCCTATTTCGGGATAACGGGAAATGACGGTTCCTTTATTCATAAGACATTAAAAGGAACACCGGCGGTCAGTGCGGGCATCGCCATGGATCATATGGGCAGTGCCAATGAGATATGCAGGGCCGGTGATGTGGACGCGCTGACAGAGAGCCTGGCTGCATATCTGAAAACCATTGATTCTGAAAAAATTGCAGGATTCGGACTGGGTGACAAGTGATGATGAATTTGGAAAGATTGGAAAAGATATGTTCTGTCTGCGGAATCTCTTCCTTTGAACAGGAAGCGGGAGAGATGCTGGCAAAAGAATATGAGAGCCTTGGCATTGGCTGTATCAGGGACAGGCTCGGCAGTGTGGTCGGGCTCAAGTGTGTGGATGCGCAGGGCCCGAAAATGATGATTGCCGCCCATATGGACGAAGTAGGCTTTATGGTAGAGAGCATCGACGATAACGGCTTTATCCGGGTGCGCCCGGTGGGAAGCTGGTGGAGCCATATGGTTCTGGGCCAGTGGTACACGATTGTCACAAGAGAGAAAAAGAAATATGCCGCACTGATGGGCAGTATGGCGACACACGGGCTGCCGCAGGAGATCCGCAATAAGACCGTTGCCATGGAAGACATCTATCTGGATCTGGGTGTGGCGGATCGGGAAGAAGTGCTTTCTCTGGGAATTGCCGTGGGGGATATGGTCGCTCCCTGGGCACATTTTGAGGTGATGAACAATCCCAAATATATTTCCTGTAAAGCCTTTGACGACCGGATCGGAAACTATATCATGGCAGAAGTGGCGGAAAAACTGAAAGATACGGTGCACACACCGCTTTACCTGGCCAATACCGTGCAGGAAGAGCCGGGGCTTCGGGGGGCCAGGACCGCCACAGAGGCTGTGCACCCGGACATCGCCTTTGCGATCGACACCACATTAGCCGGTGATACCCCGGCCAACCATAATATCTGTAGCCTTGGCAAAGGTGTGGTGCTGTCAATGATTGACTCCAATTCCATTGCGCCCAGGGGATTGGTGCGGTATGTGGAACGTATCTGCAAAAAGCATGATATCCCCTGTCAGTATGCGGTATTTAACAAAGGCGGCACGGATTCCGGCAATATACACAAGGCATTTGAGGGAATCCTTAACATGACCTTATCCATACCCATCCGGTATATGCACACCAACCACAGCATCATCCACGAGGATGATGTGGAGGCCTGCATCCGTCTGCTCTGTGAACTGGTAAAGGATATGGATGATGAGATATTTAAACAGATAAGTAACAATGGAGCCTGATGAACAGGCAGATCTGCGTATTTGCTGCACAGATCGTGAAAACATGATATAAGGCAGGAGGAAATGATATGTATGGAATCATAGCCACATGGAGAATGGCAAAGGAAGGGATAGAACAGGCAGATGAAATGCTGAAAAAGGGGGAAACCTCAGGCAGCGCCATTGAGACTGCCATCCGTGCGGTGGAGGACTTCCCTTACTATAAATCAGTGGGTTACGGCGGACTGCCCAATGAGGAGCAGATTGTGGAACTGGATGCCGGCTATATGGACGGGGATACCATGAGCGTGGGAGCGCTGGGAGCGATCAAGGATTTCGCCAATCCGATCAGCATTGCCAGAAAACTCAGTGGGGAAAAGGTGAACAATGTACTGGTAGGAGCCGGAGCCGAAAAATATGCGCGCGAGTTCCAATTTGAAGAAAAAGAAATGCTTACCGATCGTGCGAAGGCTTTTTACCGCAAAAAGAAAAAAGAATTGGATCAGGAACTGAAGCCCTACGACGGCCACGATACGGTGGGCATGGTATGTCTGGATCAGTCCGGGACCGTAACAGCGGCTACCAGCACGAGCGGCCTGTTTATGAAACGGAGCGGCCGTGTGGGAGATTCTCCCATTGTGGGTTCGGGCTTTTATGCGGATTCTGAAGTGGGCGGCGCGACGGCCACCGGACTGGGTGAGGATCTGATGAAAGGCTGTATTTCCTATGAGATCGTCCGCCTGATGAAAGAGGGCCTGACACCCCAGGAGGCATGTGAGAAAGCCGTAAACGACCTTGATCAGAAGCTGAAAGCAAAACGGGGAGAAGCGGGCGATCTGTCTGTCGTGGCAATGAACAACAAAGGGGAATTTGGCTGTGCTACCAATATTGGCGGATTTTCCTTCAGTGTTGCCACACAGGATCAGCCTCCCATCGTTTATCTGGTCACGAGAGAAGATGATGGCCACTGCACCTTTGAAGAGGCATCCAAAGAGTGGCTGGAAGAATATATGCGTGTGCGTATGGCGCCGGTTGAGGAATAGAGATGAAAGAGAAAATTATAAACCATGTAAGCGAACTTCTTCCGGAACTGGTGGAAGATATTAAAACAATCTGCGGTATGGACTCCCGGCAGGATACGGCGACACCGGAGGAACCTTACGGAAAACGAGTGGCAGACTGCCTTAAGGAAGCGCTCAGCATTGCGCGTCGTCTGGGATTCGAGACAGAGAACGTGGGCAATCAGGTGGGCATTGCAGCCTGCGGCCCTGATACCGAAGACTATATTGCCTGCGTGGGCCACCTGGATGTGGTGGATGTGGACGGCGTGTGGAAGACCGATCCCTTTGTCTGTACGGAAAAAGACGGCACTTTGTATGCAAGAGGTGTCCTTGACAATAAAGGCCCCACATTCTGCTGCATGTATGCGCTCAAGACATTGATGGATCTCGGTTATGAGTTCCCCATCCGTGTCAAAATCATATTCGGCACCAATGAAGAAACCGGGATGGAGGATATGAAGTGGTATTTCAAAGACCATAAATACCCTCTGATGGGCTGGACACCTGATGTCAAATATCCGGTGATCTATGCGGAGCGCGGCCGGGCCGCATTCCGTTACAGCCTGCCCAAAGACAGGACCGAAGAGCTCTACGGCTTTGTCAATCGTTTTATCTTAAACAAAAACGATCTGGCTGCCAGCCTGGGCATCGACTACTCCGATGAAGAGTTTGGCAAGAACCAGGTGCGCAAGGTTGAACTCTTTGAGGATGCTGACAGCTGTGGCCTGACACTGGTTTCCAGCTATCCGGCGTCCTATAAGCTGGAAACGATGACCGAATCCCTGCGCAAGCTCTGCAGCGAGCATATGATCCTTATTCTGGATTCCAACATTGATCCTGTCTTTTTCGATAAAGACACCTACCTGATCAAGACACTGGAACGCGTTTATGAGGAAATCATGCATGAGGACGGCAGCGCAGTGACCACCACCGGCGGCAGCTATGCCAAAGTGGTGAAAAACATCGTACCATTCGGCCCCAGCTTCAAAGGCCAGAAAGGCATCGGCCATATGCCGGACGAATGGATGCGCATCTGTGACATAGAAAAAAACACACAGATCTACGCCTACGCACTCCACCAACTGATGGAAGGCCTGGAACTGAAATAAAAAACAGCATCTCCCGTGTAAGGGAGATGCGGAACTGGTATCAAAACAGCGAAATTCCGTACGGTGCCCGAAAGGATTTAACAGACGCGAAAGCGGATGGGAAATCCTTTCAGGGAAAGGGCGGCGGAAGGAATGTAGCGGAACTGGAATCGGAGGATCTCTGTTATGAAAAGACTTGGCATCTCGGTATACCCCGAGCGGGCACCCAGAGAAAAATGCTATGAATATATGAAACTGGCGGGGAAATATGGTTTTCAGCGTGTGTTTACCTGCCTGTTGTCCGTAGAAGAGGACAAAGAAAAGATCAAAGAGGATTTTACGGAATTTTGTAAGGTAGCCCATGAGAATGGGCTGAAGGTATCGGTGGATACAAACGGCGCCGTTTTCAAAAGACTGGAAGCAGGCCCGCGTGACCTTTCCGTATTTGCGGAAATGGGTGTGGATATTATTCGCCTGGATGAGCATTTCAGCGATGCAGAGGACATTGCGATCACTAAAAATCCCTATGGCATTATGATCGAATACAATGCTTCTTCCACGCAGGCGCTGGATGTGATGATTAAAAAGGGGGCAGACCGCAGCAATATGTGCCTTTGCAGCAACTTTTACCCGCAGCGAAATACCGGTATGGGACTTGCCAGATGGCAGGAACTGAACCGTTGGTATCAGCCTCTGGGTCTGAATAATGCCGCGTTTGTCACCAGCCGGGAACCGCACACCCATGGGCCATGGGAAGTATATGACGGGCTTCCGACACTGGAGATTCACAGAGATCTGCCAATAGACTTACAGCTTCGCCATCTCAATGCCATGGGCCTTTGCAATGATTTCCTGATCGGCAATGCCTTTGCCAGCGAGGCGGAACTGAAAGCCATGGCAGAGACGGATCTGAGCAAGATTTCCATCAAAGTCAGTGCGGCGGAAACTATTTCGGAAACAGAAAAGGAAATTATCACCTGTGATATCCATGCATCCAGAGACGACTGCAATGAACTGGTTATCAGATCCAGCTGGCCCAGGATACAATATAAGGACAAAGCCATTGTGCCGCGGGCAAATGGAAAGGAAACGTTCACCAGAGGCGATGTGATCATCGTCAATGACAATCTGAAACATTATGCCGGAGAGCTGATGATCGTACTGAGCGAGATCAAGGCGGATGATGTTTATAATTATGCAGGCCATGTGGATGGAGGAGAGCAGCTTTTGCTGGACTGCATCAAACCGGCCTACAGTTTTGCGCTGACGATGTAAGGTAATTATAATAGCAATCATGAGGGTGACAATATGGATAAAATAGTGGAAATCTGTTGCGGCAGCTATGAGGATGCGCTGGCGGCATACCGCGGAGGCGCAAAGCGGATCGAACTGAACAGTGCGCTGTATCTGGGCGGTCTGACGCCGTCCGTGGGGACACTGCTTCTGACAAAGAAACATACGGATCTGAAGGTGGTGGCTATGGTTCGCCCCAGAGCGGCAGGATTCTGTTACAGCGACGCGGATTTTGAAGTGATGAAACAGGACACGCAGCTGCTGATGGAAAACGGCGCCGACGGTATTGCATTCGGATGTCTGGATGCCAGGGCGGAGCTTCATGAGATACAGATACGGGAGATTGTGCAGATTATAGAAAGATATCACGGAGAAGCTGTGTTCCATCGGGCATTTGATTGTGTACCGGATCAGGACAGCGCCATGGAAGCACTGATCGGTATGGGAATCTGCCGTGTTCTCACCAGCGGCGGGAAGGCAAAGGCCATGGATGGCGCGGAGCAGATTGCCGCTCTCCAGAAGAAATACGGCGATCGGATCCAGATTCTGGCGGGCAGCGGCGTCAATGCGGGAAATGCCGCGGAGCTGATGGAAAAGACGGGGATCTGGCAGGTGCACAGTTCCTGTAAGGGATGGCGTTGTGATCCGACTACCAACGGGCCGGATGTATCCTACTCCTATACGGAGCAGCCTCACAGGGATGCATATGAAATCGTAGATGAGGCGTTGGTGAAGAGGCTGGTTGAGACGATATGAATTTTCGAATGTTAAGAAGCAATGAAAAAGTGCGGTATGCCATTACATTTACGAGCGTACTGCTGGCCGGATTTTTGCAGGCGGCTATCCTGCAGATTTTTATGAATCCCATTAACCTGCTCTCCAGCGGGTTTACGGGGGTGGCCATCCTGATCGAAAAGATCACCTCCACATTTTTCGGATTTACGTTTTCTGTTTCCATAGGTATGTTGGTATTAAACATTCCGGTTGCTGTCTTGTGCAGTAAGAGTATCAGCAAGCGATTCACGTTTTTTTCGCTGTTGCAGGTATTCTTTGCCAGCTTTTTCCTGAAGATCCTGAATTTTGAACCTCTGTTTGACGATGTTCTGCTGAATGTGATTTTCGGAGGGTTTTCCTATGGCATTATGACGGTGATCGCGCTCAAAGGCAATGCGTCCACAGGAGGCGTGGACTTTGTGGCGCTGTATATTTCCAACAAGAAGGGGAAATCCATCTGGAGCTATGTCTTTGTATTTAACGCAACACTGATTACCATTTTCGGCTTTATGTTTGGCTGGGAGTATGCAGGATATTCCATTCTGTTTCAGTTTATCTCTACAAAGACCATTGATTCCTTCTATCACCGGTACGAGCGCATGACCATGCAGATCACGACAACCAAGCCTGATGAGATAATCAAGGCCTATGTGGCGGAGTATCGGCATGGTGTTTCCAGAGTGGATGGGATCGGCGGATACAGCGGAAAGAAGATCAGCCTGCTGCACACGGTGGTTTCCAGTTATGAGATGCAGGATATTGCCAAACTGATGCATAAGGCAGATCCCCATGTGATCATCAATACCTTTAAGTCTGAAGATTTTTACGGCGGTTTCTATTTGAAGCCGATTGAATAAAGCATTGTTGGCGGCGGTTCTTTGTCAGGAGCCGCCGATTATGCATAACAGGGATTTTTTTACAGGTATGAGAATGATGGATTGGGCGATAAAGGAAAGGGAACAGCAAAGGTGAGATACTATATTGCGGATCTGCACTTTTACCACGCAGCCCTCAATGACCGTATGGATTGTCGGGGGTTCGCCGGGGTGGAAGAAATGAATGAATATATGATTGAAAAATGGAACGGGAAGGTGCGGAAACAAGACGATGTGGTTATTCTGGGCGATTTGTCGTTTGGCAGTGCAAAAGAGACGGATACCCTTTTAAAGCGGTTACATGGCAGACTGTATCTCATACAGGGCAATCATGACCGCTTCGTCCGGGACAAGGAGATGGATATGAGCCGTTTCCAGTGGGTGAAGCCTTATGAGGAGCTTTCCGATAACAGAAGGAAAGTTGTTTTATGCCATTATCCGATCATGTGCTATAACGGGCAATATCGCCTGGATGAGAATGGACTTCCCAAAAGTTACATGCTTTACGGTCATGTACATGATACCCGGGATCAGCGGCTCCTGGAACAGTTTCAGAAGATGACACAAGAGACGGGATTTATCGGTGAAGAAGGCAGCTGCCGACAGATTCCCTGTCATATGATCAATTGTTTCTGTATGTATTCCGATTATGAACCATTGGCACTGGATGAATGGATTGTATGTGACAGAGAGCGCAGAGAACGGATACCCTGAGAAGACGAAAGGAAAAGAGCTAACGATAACGCAACATGAGTTCAGGAGACGAAAAATATGCATGAGAGTGGGCTTGACTGGTTAAAATATATGAGGTATCCTGAATAAAACGATACAAGAAAGCAATGACAGGGAGGGCAGGCCATGTGTACGGCAGCCACTTACAGGACAAAAGATTTCTATTTTGGGCGGACCCTGGATCATGATATGTCTTATCATGAAGAAGTGACAATCACACCCCGCAATTATACGTTTCGTTTTCGAAATATGGGTATGATGGATCATCATTTCGCGATGATCGGCGTGGCGCATATAGAGGACGGCTGTCCCCTTTATTATGATGCGGTCAATGAAAAGGGCCTTGCCATGGCGGGACTGAATTTTCCCGGCAATGCGTATTACAGAGATAAGGTGCCGGATCGCGATAATGTGGCCACCTTTGAATTTATTCCATGGATTCTTGCCAGATGTGCCACCGTCAGAGAGGCAAGAGGTCTGCTGGCGTCTGTCAGCCTTACCGGAGAATCGTTTCGTGAGGGACTGCCCCCTGCGCAGCTTCACTGGCTGCTGGCAGACAGGGAAGAGGCCGTAACGATAGAATCGGTAAGGACAGGCATTCATATCTACGACAATCCGGTGGGTGTCCTTACCAACAATCCCCCCTTTGAGATACAGATGTTCCAACTGAATAATTATATGAGCCTCTCGCCGCAGAATCCTGAAAATCATTTTTCCGACAGGCTTCCTTTGCAGGTTTACTGCAGAGGGATGGGGGCAATGGGACTCCCGGGTGATCTGTCTTCCCAGTCCCGTTTTGTCAGAGCGGCCTATACAAAGATGAATGCGGTTTCCGGCCAGGGAGAGATGGAAAGCGTCGGGCAGTTTTTTCATATCCTTGGATCCGTGCAGCAGCAGCGGGGATGCAGCGAGGCAGACGACGGGAGATATGAGATCACAATCTACACATCCTGCTGCAATGCATCCAAAGGTACTTATTATTATACAACGTATGACAATCACCAGATCACTGCCGTGGAGCTGCAAAGAGAAGAGCTGGACGGCACGCTGCCGGTGAGTTACCCTCTGATCGTGAATGAGCAGATCAGAAGACAGAATTAAGGAAACGCTGATTTAATCAGCACTTCCATAAGCAAAAACAGACCGGCATATCTGCCGGGGCTGTCAGGGAATCTGAGAGCGGAAGAGGGGAGGGAAGATATGTCGCAGGACATAAGAGCGCGGTCAGATTCAGAAAAATACCAAAGTCTGAAAGGAGAAAGACAATGAAGAAAAAAGTATTGGGAACGATAGCAGGTCTTATGATGTTACTGGGGAGCAGCATGTGCGTATGTGCGGAGGAACCCGCGCCGGAGCAGACCGTGCAGACCCCGCAGGTACAGCAGTATCAGCCGATGATGACACCGGAGATTCTGGCAAGTTTTGAACTGAATGTGGATGATATGGATGAGACCGTACTCTCCAATGCGCTCGTCCGCAGGACAGATGTCTGGGGGCAGCTGCAGGATAACGACGGAGATGGTATTGACGACAGGGATCCCATCAATGGCTGCGGCTATCTGGATCTGAACTGCAATGGGTTTGATGACAGATTTGAGATGTCAGTGGTTGGCAGTTTGGCACAGGAAGATGTCTCTGAGGCGAATGCCATGCAGATGATGTTTAATCTGCTTTCTCACAGCTGCAAACATGGAATCGTATATTCCGACTTCCTGTATGACGACAGTGTAAACTCATACTGGTCCGTACCGGATTATTTTGACAAATGCGAAGAATGTTCACAGGCATTTGTCGATGGCGTTGATCAGCTGGATCAGATCGGCTGGGGGCTGTAAAGCCAAGACGCCGCTGCAGGCCGGTCAGGTATGACAAAGTTATGACCTGCGTTGACAGATAAGCAAAAAGCATCATGCTGCGGGATTTCTGGCGGCATGGTGCTTTTTTGACGGAAAGAGGAATGGATATTCATACATACACAATGTGTGCTTTCCTGCTAATAAATAAATACATAATCATATCTATGTATCTTTAAATTATACAAACCAATCAAATCGCATGTGTAACATTCCCCTGAATTTTAATATACTTTTCATTGGAAAGAAAAGATAGGAAGATACCGGAAACAATAGGAAACGTCAGGTATTTGCAGTGTTGTCCGCAGCCGTGGTGACGGATGCGGATGGCAGTAAAAGAGCAGCAGAAAGTAGGGATTTATTTGCATACCGGAAAAGGTTTTTTGAGCCGGTTCTCTGAGAGAAGAGAAAGAAAAAGAAGCCGCAGCTTAGGAGAAAAGCTGCGTTATATCAAAAATAACGGCATCGTGGATGTGATTGTGACAAAGCGGCATTACATAGAAATGCTTTTTATCGTTCTTGTTTTTCTCAGTGTGATAAATGCGCCGCTTGTGAAGGTAAATTATGATCTGACGGAATACCTGCCGTCCTACACGGAATCTAAGCGTGCCATAGATCTGATGGAGCGTGAGTTTGGTTATCCCGGTACGGCCAGAATCATGATTACGGATGTCTCCGTCTATGAAGCATATATGTACAAGCAGATGCTGGAAAATATTGACGGCGTGGACATGGTCACATGGATGACGGAAGACGTCTATATGACGCAGGACTTCATTGATCTGGATGCGCAGAAGGATTATTACAAAGACCGGTGTGCGGTCATGGATATCACGTTTGAAAAGGGCGATGGCGATCAGCTGACAAAGGATACCATTGATGAGATACAGGCGGTGCTGGGTGAGAGGGGACGATATGCCGGGCCCGCGGTAGAGAATAAGTCACTGGAAGAGACACTGGATAAGGAGATTCAGACGATTATGGCGGTGGCAGTCATCCTGATCCTTGTCATTCTCTGTCTGACTACCGATTCCTGGTTTGAGCCGGTGCTGTTTCTGACTGTTATGGGGATTGCCATTCTTTTGAATATGGGCAGCAATATTTTACTGGGGACGATTTCGTTTATGAGCTCCAGTGTGGCCTCGGTGCTGCAGCTTGCCACGTCCATGGATTATTCGGTCTTTTTATTGCATACGTATGTGCGTCGGAATGAAGAAAAGCCGGGCAATAAGGAAAAAGCCATGAAAGGGGCGCTGAAAGAATCGGCCGTGTCCATTTTATCCAGCGCGATGACTACGTTCGTGGGCTTTATGGCACTGCTGGCCATGCGGTTTGGCCTGGGGCGGGATGTAGGGCTGGTGCTGGGCAAAAGTATCGTATGCAGTGTGCTTACGGTTCTCTTTCTGATGCCGGCGCTGCTTCTGCGATTCGGCGATCTGATCGAGAAAACGAAGCATAAAAGCGTGATGCCGCAGTTTCGGCTGACTGCCAGGGCTGTCTTTCAGCTTCGGTATCTGGTGATTGTGCTGATGGCGATTGTAGTCATTCCCGCTTATGTAGCCCAGAATATGAACAGTTTTACCTTCGGCAACAGTGCCCTTGGCAGAAGCAAAGGGACAAAGGTCTATGACGATACGGCAGAGATCGAAGCAAAATTTGGCCGGAGCAATCTCTATCTGCTGATTGTGCCCAATGAGACGCCGATCAGAGAACGGGAACTGGCGGATGAGCTGGAAGACCTGTATTATGTGAAGAGCGTAATGGGCATTGCCAATGTGCTGCCGGTGGGGATTCCGGAAAGTTTTATCCCGGAGAGTATCACGGAAAAGCTGCGGACGGAAAACTATGCCCGTATGCTGATGTATACAAGGACAGATACGGAAAGCGAGCTGGCGTTCGAGACTGCTGCCGAGATTCAGTCGATTGTAAAAAAATACTACCCGCAAAATGCCTATGTGGTCGGCAATACGCCTTCCACACAGGATCTGAAGGATCTTATGGTTCCCGATTATGCGGTCACCAATATCATTTCCCTGCTGGCCGTGGCCGTGGTGGTGGGATTTGCTTTTAAATCCGTACTGCTTCCTGTGTTTGTACTGATTCCCATCATGATTGCGACCTATCTGAATATGGCAGTACCCTATTTGCAGGGAGAAAGTTTTATGTTTAACGGTTTTATCGTCGTGAGCTGTATTCAGCTGGGGGCAACGGTGGATTACTCCATCCTGCTGACCAATAACTATATGTACAACAGAGAACATGGACTGGAAAAGAAAAAAGCGGCCATAGATGCGCTGCAGAGAAGCATTCTGTCGATCCTTACTTCCGGCACCATTCTCACAGTGGCGGGATATGGGATCTATCATATCTCCTCGGTCAGTGCCATTTCTTCTCTGGGACATTTGATCGGGCGGGGCGGTCTGATCAGTATGTGTATGGTCATTCTGGCGGTTCCGGCACTCCTGACCATGTTTGATACCGTGATCTTCAAGGAAAAGGCAGTGGGAGAGCGGCTGCGGCGCTGGGAGTTGGAACGTCTCAGAAAGAGAGTGGCAAAACACCGGGCGAGAAGAAAAGAACTGCTCCGACGTCTCTCAGACCGCCATGCCCAGCGGATGGAGAAGCGGGTGCACAAAGAGGAAATAGATCCCAAAGGCGGGGAGAATACGGAGACAGAAAAAAAGAGGGAGCAGAGCGAAAAAGCAGGAGTCCGGAAAGAAGGAGGAGATACGGATGCATAAGAAGATCTGGAAAAGAACATGGGCGCTGGGACTGGGAGTGATATTGCTTGGCCGGACACTGTCCGTGGATCTGCAGGCGGCGCCGCCGAGCGTAAAGGTGGATGAATCCGTATATATCAATCTGGATTATTATGGCAGCGTGGAGGAAGTCAATATCGTAAAGGGCTGTATGCTCAATGGCAATACCACGATCGTTGATTACGGGGACTACGAAGAGGTAGTCAATATGAGCAATCTGGCCGTTCCGGCGGTGGAAGAGGGCAAAGTGACCTGGGATCTGAGCGGACAGGAGAAAGAGCGGTTTTATTATTCCTGCAAGACGGATCAACCGGCACAGGAACTGCCCTGGAATCTGGATGTGACTTACCGGCTGAACGGACAGGAATGTGACGCGGCCTCCCTGGCGGGTGCCAGCGGCATGGTGACAATGCTGATTGAGGTATCCCCCAATCAGAAGGCACCGGATTATTACAGAAACAATATGATCCTCACGGTAGCCACTTTAGTGGATATGGATAAAGATAACTACTCTCTGGAGGCGCCCGGTTCTCAGCTGCAGACGCTGGGGACGAAAAAGGCCGTGATGTTTCTGGCACTTCCGGGAGAGGACGGGACGTTCCGAATCGACATCGGCACTCACAGTTTTGAAAGTGTGGGCGTGATGTTCCTGATGGTTCCGGCCACTCTTTCCTCACTGGATCGGATGGCTGATATCCGGGAGGTCAAGGACAAGGTGCGTGATTCCATGGATGCCATGAGTGACAGTGCCGATGTGATACTGGATAACCTCTCGGAAATGAAAGGCGGCCTTGTGGAGACGCAGAAAGGCCTCCGGGCAGCGCAGCAGGCCAAGGCCACGTTTGACGCGGGAGAGGGGCAGGTCAAATCGGACGCCGACGCGGCCATTGATTCGCTGGACGGTATCAGAAACAGCCTGATTCTGCTCTCGGCGCAGACTGTCATAGAGAAGGGCGATTTTACGGATGCCATGGAGCGTCTCGATACAATACGCAAGAGCATCTATGAGATGGATGACTATCTGAAAGATATGGAAGACGCGGCAAAGGATATGCAGGATTCGATGAAAAAGCTGCGTCGTACGATGAAAGACGGAGCCGGGGATACGCAGGAAGAAATTGAGGATTCCATTGATGCCCTCAAGCAGATTTATGGCCAGACGGGGGACCCGGCTGATCTGGGCAATCTGCAGGTGGGAGCGGAGATCGGCTATCTGGCATCCTTCGCGGGAACACTTACCCGATCCACGGTTCCGGTGCTGGAAGACACGGAAGGCCTGATCCATGAGGTGGAAAATCTGACCAACAAAGCAAGCGAAGTTATCAATGAAGGCTATACACTGGCAGGACATATGACGCAGGACTATAAAGACCATGTCCTCATGCTGCTGGATGAAACACAGATGTTGCTGGATGCTTCCGATGCGAGTATAGCGGCGGTCCAGGTGTCGCTGCGCAGTATGCGCACGTTGCTGGATGCCACAGAAACCAGCCTTGATGCAGCTATTGATTCCAGTTTAAGCGGTATGATCGGGATACTGGACAGCGGTATCGGTATTGCGGAGGGCAGTGAGGTCTTTCGCAATGCCAAAGATACGATGAAGGATGCGGTGGACGATGAGCTGGATGAGATCGAGGAGGAGACCAATATTCTCAACATTGACACGCAGGAAGCATTTCCCTCCTTTACCTCTGCGAAAAATGCCACACCGGAAAGCATCCAGATTATCATGCGTACGGCTGAGATCAGCATAGACGATGAAACGGATAATACGGTGGATCTGGAGAAAGAGCCGGAAGACATCGGTGTCTGGGGCAGACTGAAAGCGGTCTTTGTAAAGATATACCACTGGTTTGTGAAAGAATAGGCAGATAGCTTTTATCATGGAACAAACGGCAGGGGACGGATCATTTTACTGATCTGTCCCCTGCCGTCTGTAAACAGACTCCGGGAAGGTTATCATTATTTATACATCTTTTCTTTTCTCAGAACATCCTGAAATTCTTTGATATCCTTTGTGATCTCGCCGCTGAGGATCAGCATGCAGATCAGATTGGGGATCGCCATCAGAGCGTTGGCGATATCGGAAAGATTCCATACGAGATCAAGTGTGGCAACACATCCCACAAATACCACCAGGGAAAAGACAATACGGTAAACCATGTTGTATTTATGCGTGCCTAACAGATATTCATACGCTTTTTCCCCATGATATTCCCAGCCCAGGATGGTGGAGAAGGCAAAAAGCGTGATGCCGATGCTTACCAGCCAGCCCCCGGCCGGTCCCAGTACTGTGCCGAAGGCCGCGATGGTCAGGGAAGAACCCTGATACAGCTCACCGGTGGCCGGATTTACCTGTCCCAGCACGCCGGATGCCGCGATGGCAAGGCCGGTCATGGTACATACGACGATGGTATCCCAGAAAGTCCCGGTCATATTTATGTAAGCCTGACGCACCGGATGGGTAGTCGTGGCTGCGGCAGCAGTGATGGCAGCGCTGCCCATACCGGCCTCATTGGAGAAGACACCACGGGCTACACCGTAACGCATGGCGCTCATCATGGATGCGGTGATCGTACCGCAGAGTCCGCCCCCTACGGCCTGTACGCTGAACGCCATTTTGAAGATCATCGCCACCCCTGCGGGTACATTGGCAATATTTCCGATGATCACGATCAGTGCGGCAATGATATAAAAGATTGCCATAACAGGCACTACCACCTGGGATACCTTGGAGATGGATTTGATCCCACCCACGATGATCAGCAGGGCGAACAGCGTGAGGGCGATACCGATAATCCAGCTGGAGATACCAAAGGTCTCATTCAGGGCACTGGTAATGGAATTGGCCTGTGTCATATTGCCGATCCCAAAGGATGCCACGACGGTAAAAAATGCGAACAGCCAGCCCAGTGTGCAGCCAAGCGTTTTGTTTTTGATTGCCTTTTTCATTGTGTACATCGGCCCGCCGGACATCTCGCCGTCTGCATTGACCTCCCGATACTTGATGGCCAGCATACATTCACTGAACTTGGAAGTAAGGCCGAAGCATGCCGAGATCCACATCCAGACAAGGGCGCCGGGGCCGCCGGATACCATGGCGGTGGCCACACCCACGATGTTTCCTGTCCCGATGGTGGCGGCCAGGGCAGTGGTCAGAGCGGAGAAAGGAGAGATATCTCCCTCGCCGGTTTTCTGGCGCGCTTCCTTGCTCAGTGTACTCTTGAGTGCATAGCCCAGATTTCTCCAGGGCAGAAAGCCTGTACGGATCGTCAGATAGATACCTGTTCCCACAAGCAGAACAAGCATGACAGGCCCCCATACAAAAGTGTCTACGGCCGAGACCGCTTTTGAAAATGTTTCCATAACAGTTCCTCCCATACGATATATTTGGCAAGTAACAATTGACAGTAAAAAAAAGCGTAATATACGCAATGCGATATTACGTCTCTGTAATCCACTGATTTTATATTTTAATCTAGTAAAGTGGAAAAGTCAAGAAAAATCCGGGAATTTCACAAATTACCCGGAAAAGGGAGGATGCCAGGTAAATAAAATCTACCTGGCATTATTATGAAAAAGCTATTTATAAAGTAATGTTAGTTGGCGTGTGTTGTTGTATTTGATGTTTATAGTATAAGATATGAATTTGGATAAAAAATGTTATCAGAATTAAGTTTCTTTAAATGAAATGTAAATAAAATATGAACGGACAAAAAGAACATACCGGGTTCGAACAGGAAACAGAGAGCCGGGAAGCTGCATAAACAATGGGCTTTCCGGCTTTTGCAGTGCACGTGATATCTGAATGAAGTTCCTCAGAGTTTCTCAGGCTCGGGATATTGTGTGCCGAACGTATCGACGGTAACGGTCTTCATTACCTGATCTTCAAGCGGTCTGTCGGAGGGATCGGTAGGTGTTTGCGCAATGCGGTTTACCACATCCATACCTTCCGTTACCTTTCCAAATGCCGCATAAGCGCCGTCCAGGTGCGGGCTGTTCCTGTGCATGATAAAGAACTGGCTGCCTGCGGAGTCAGGCATCATGCTTCTGGCCATGGACAGTACACCTTCTGTATGCCGGAGTTCATTGGCAAAGCCATTTTGTGAAAATTCACCCCGGATGCTGTAGCCCGGGCCGCCCATGCCGGTGCCTTCCGGGTCTCCGCCCTGAATCATAAATCCGTTGATAACACGGTGAAAAATGCAGCCGTCGTAAAAATTTTTGGAGATCAGGCTGATAAAGTTGTTGACCGTGTTAGGGGCGATTTCGGGATACAGTTCCGCACGGATGATATCGCCGTTGTCCATGGTAATGGTTATCATAGGATTTTTCATGGTATTTTTGTTCCTTTCTGTTATAATAACTGTGAGTCAGAGATTCCTTTTGTATTGTAAGGGAAAATCTCTGATTCGTAAAGTGTTTATCCGGAGGCGGATTTATGATCAGGAAAATATTGATTGAGGACGGGGGTATTCTGTATCTGACAGACTGTCTGCCGCTCTTGCGGCAGCTTTTGGCAAGAGGGGAGAAGGCGGCGGCAATTCTGACAAAAGAAAACCGCGGAGAAGATTTTACCGGGCTTGCGTATGCAGTGGAGCGGGTAGATGAATTGGAACCGGCGGATTTTATCCGTTTGTACCGGCGTCTGGCGGGGCTGCCCTGGGATATTCTGGAGACAGAGCGGTGCAGACTGCGGGAGCTGACAGAAGGGGATGTGGACAGGCTGTATGAAATTTATGCGGAGCCTTCCATTACCCGTTATATGGAGGGACTGTTCGGAGACCGGGAGGAAGAGCGCAGATATATGGCGGATTACCGCAGATATGTCTATGAGTTTTACGGATATGGAATATGGGGCGTGGAAGAGCGGCAGTCAGGGCTGCTGATCGGACGGGCCGGTCTGGAGCCCAGGGATGGGGAAGTGGAGCTGGGGTTTGTGATTGCCCGGCCGTGGCAGAGAATGGGATATGGCTATGAAGTCTGTCAGGCTGTTCTTACTTATGCGGACAGGGAGATCGAATGTGACAGAATCCTGTCAAGAGTCAGGCCGGCCAATACCGCATCCAAAAGCCTTTTGCACAAACTCGGTTTTTACAGAATCAAAGAGTCGGACGGGGAGGGGATGGAAACATATGAATATAGGAAAAAAAGAGGAACAGGCCACACAAAACTGACCTGTTCCTGAATATTCATGTAATCTGCGCAGAACGCAGCGGACACTCCTACACGACAGGAAGCATCTCCGCAATATTGATATCGGTACGTTTGCTGAGGTCGATAAATTCACCGTTGCACTGCACGATAGGACGCCCGAGGCGGCCGGGATTGATGTAAACCACATAGGCAACGGCGCCATTGGTCAGCCGTACCGGACAGTTTAAATAGGTATTGACCGTATTTTTCTGGAAGACAAGGATTGCCCGTGTATCATATTTGCTCAGACCCCGCGTCTCATATTCTTCGATCACGGCAAAAGGGGTAACTGCCTTCTGCCGGGGGCGGTCAGAGGTCATGGAGTCATAAATATTGCAGATATTGACCAGTTTGGCGAAGCGGTCGATCTCCTCATCCTGCAGGCCGCGGGGATAACCGCTGCCGTCGCATTTTTCGTGGTGCATCAGTGCGGACAGGCGGACAGTTTCGTCCACATCAAATGCTTTCAGCATTTCATACCCTTTTTCCGTGTGCGTGGCAAGCAGATCCTGTTCTTCGGGTGTCAGTGGTTCGGTTTTCTGAAGAAGCTCTTCCGGGAGCGCCAGGTGGCCGATATCATGGAACAGGCCGCAGGCCGCTGCCATCTGGCAGTCCTCTTCACTGTAATCCAGCCAGTGGGCCAGCATATTGCACAGCAGCGATGTATTGATACAATGGCTGTATATATCACTGTCGCGCTCTTTCATAAAGATAAGCATTTCCAGTATGCTGCTCTTTCCCCGGTTGCCCAGCAGGGATATGGTCTGATTGAGGATGGTGTCCACGTTCAGATTCATATCGGCATTTTTTTCCACCAGATTGTTGACTGCTACCTGAAAATAGTTCAGCCCTTTGTTGTAGGCTTCTTTGTACTCTTTGATTTCCTTTACGCGGGCTTCTCTCACTTCCTGTGGAAGCTTGGAAGTAAAATCGGGGATATGTTCACCGAAATAGCTCTCCTCCCCCTGACCAGCAGAAGAAGCATCAGCAGATTCCGGATTGTCATCTTCTATACGGACATTGCGGATTGCAAAGACATTGAGCAACTGGAGTTTGAGATCCGTTAATGTAGTTCCCTTTGGCACCAACAATTGTTGGCCGCTGTTTGCATAAACATCCTCGGCGGTCACCATGCCGGGCTTTAATTGCTCTAAAGCAATCTTTTTCATAATGTTACCTCTCTTTTCTTCAGAACCTGAGTAGTGCTGTCGTTTATGTATAAATTATAGAACTTTTCAGGCCGATAGTCAACCGTTCGCGCCAAACATGCCCATAAGGACCAGAGCATCCTCCACTGGACAAGAAAAAAATTTTGGACTATGATAAAAGACATATCGAAGCTAAAAATATGTCAGCAGTCAGGGAGGAGATTATGGTAGCCGCTCATTATGAAAAAATGCTTCTGGAAAAATCAGTGATCAGGCAGTTGTCGGAATTTGCCACGGCGCGTGGGAAGGAGATCGGGTATGAAAATGTCTTTGATTACAGTCTGGGCAATCCGTCTGTCCCGGTGCCGGAGGCGGTAACAGAGACAATGATACGCCTTTTGCGAGAGAGGGATCCGATGGAGCTGCATGGGTACAGTCCGTCTCTGGGCATCCCAGCCGTCAGGGAAGCGGTGGCCTCATCTCTGCGCAGGCGGTTTGGCGTACCTTATAAGACGGAAGATATCTTTATGACTGCCGGAGCTGCCGGAGCCATTGCGCATGCTGTGCGGGCCGTGACGGTGCCGGGGGATGAAGTGATCGCATTTGCGCCCTGTTTTTCCGAATATTTCCCTTATGTGAACGGGACGGGGGCAGTGCTCAGACTCATTCCCGCTGACACAGAGCATTTTCAGATTGCTTTTGAGGCCTTTGAAAAAGGACTCTCTCCGCGGACGGCGGCAGTGCTGATCAATACGCCGAATAATCCTTCCGGAACCGTATATTCCGCGGAGACGATCCGCACACTTGCCCGGATTTTGGACAGGAAGTCCAGGGAATATGGACATGAGATTTATCTGATCTCCGATGAGCCTTACCGGGAGATTGTCTTTGGCGGTGTGGAAGCGCCGTTTGTGGCGGCCGGGTATGCCAATACGCTGACTTGCTATTCTTTTTCCAAGTCACTGTCTCTGCCGGGGGAACGGATCGGCTATGTGGCGGTCAATCCGGCCTGTAAGGATGCGGCGAAGATTGTACAGATGTGCGCACAGATTTCCAGAGAGACCGGACATAACTGTCCCGCTTCGCTGATACAGCTGGCGGTGGCAGAGCATCTGGAGGAAACGGCCGATCTGCGCGTATATGAGACAAATAAAGAAATTCTGTACAGGGAACTGCTGGATTTGGGGTTTTCCTGCGTGGAACCGGGCGGGACTTTTTATCTGTTTCCGAGGGCGCTGGAAGAGGACGCGACACGCTTTTGTGAAAAAGGCAGGAAATATGATCTGATCCTGGTGCCGGGCGACGGATTTGGCTGTCCCGGATTTTTCAGGATGGCTTACTGCATTGATACGGAAAAAGTAAAACGCTCTCTGGTGGCACTGCGGCGGTTTGTGAAAACCGAATATCCGTCTGCCGGCCGCGTATCACAAAAATAATGAAGGAAGGGAAGTTATGTATCAGGCAGGACTGGTATTGGAAGGCGGCGGCATGAAGGGAATGTACACATGCGGCGTACTGGACTTTTTTATGGAAAAGAATCTGTGGTTTTCAGACTGTTATGGGGTGTCCGCCGGGGCATGCCATATGTGCAGTTATCTGTCAGGGCAGAAAAAGCGTGCCTACCATGTAGCGGTTGATTACCTTTCCTGCAGGGATTACTGCAGTGTAAGAAGCCTGCTTCTGACAGGGAATCTCTTTCACACAGATCTCTGCTACGAACTGATTCCCAAATGGCTCAATCCCTATGATTTTCAGGCATTTGACCGCTACCCCGGAAGGGCATATGCCGTAGTGACCGACATTGTCAGCGGCAGGCCAAAATATATGCGACTGCGGGACATGGAAAAGGATATTACGGCAGTCCGTGCTTCCAGCTCCCTGCCCCTTGTATCCAGAAATGTAAAAATCGGGAACGGACTGTATCTGGATGGTGCCATTTCTGACGCCATACCCATCCGCAAAGCCATTGCGGATGGCAACCGGAAAAACGTGGTGATTCTTACCAAGGAAACGGGTTACCGCAAAGAACGCTCCCGGGCGCTATGGCTCATCCGCCTCGCCTACCTGCGCTACCCGAACGTATATAAACTTATGAAAAACAGGCATATTTCTTATAATGAAACATTAGATTATCTGGAGGAGCAGGAAAGAAAAGGAAGGGCATTTGTGATCCGCCCTGCGGTTGCCAGCGGTATCGGCCGGATCGAAAAGGACAAAGAAAAACTGACCGCACTCTACCTTCAGGGATACCGGGAAGCACAGGAAAAATATGAAGCTCTTCTTGCTTACCTGACGGGATGATGCGGAACTCTAGAAACAGCATCAGCACGACAGAAGCGGGATAAAAACCCGGACGCGAAAGAGGCCGGGCTTTTATCCGGGGGAGTGCTTCTGACGGGATGATGCGGAACTCTTAATAGGAGGAAATTCATTTAATGGAGATTTTAAAAGCGGTATTATTCGGTATTGTGGAAGGAATCACAGAGTGGCTTCCCATCAGCAGTACCGGGCATATGATACTTTTGGAGGAATTTGTACAGCTGGATGTGACACCGGAGTTTTGGTCGATGTTTCTGGTTGTGATCCAGCTGGGGGCCATTATGGCCGTGGTAATGCTGTACTGGAACAGGATATTTCCGTTTCGCTTCGGTGGCGGCCGCCTGATCCGCAAAGATGTATGTTCCATGTGGGTGAAGGTTATTGTGGGATGTATTCCCGCTGTGGTAATCGGGCTGCCCTTTGATGATCTTTTTGAAGAACTGTTTTATAATTATAAGACGATCGCCATCGCACTGATTGTATTTGGCATCGCCTTTATCGTGATTGAAAACCGAAAGAAAAAGCCGAAGATGAGAAACATTGCGCAGATCACGCTGCCGGTGGCATTTATGATCGGTATTTTCCAGTTAATCGCGGGTATTTTTCCCGGCACCTCACGCTCCGGCTCCACTATTGTGGGCGGTCTGTTACTGGGCGTATCCCGGACGGCATCCGCGGAATTCACCTTTTTCATGGCCATCCCCGTGATGTTCGGGGCCAGCCTTTTGAAAATCGTTAAATTTATTATGGAGGGTGTCAGCGTCAGCGGTATGGAATGGGCGATATTGGCTGTGGGATGTATTGTGGCGTTTGTTGTGTCCGTACTGGTGATCAGGTTCCTGATGGATTATATCAAACGTCATAACTTCAAAGTGTTTGCCTGGTATCGGATCCTGCTGGGGATTCTGGTACTGGCGTATTTTATGGTTTTTGCAAAGCCGTAAAAGAAATAGGTGCATAATGACGGCGAAAAAATTTCCTGAAAAAGGTGTTGACATAAAGGGACATACTCTTTATAATATCAATAATCGTTACTGAAATTAGTAATCATTCTTAAAATATAAAAGCAGGAGGAATAAGCAATGAAATTTGTATGTCAGGTATGTGGTTATGTTCATGAAGGAGATGCAGCTCCGGAGAAATGTCCGGTATGTAATGCGCCCGCAGAGAAATTCACGGCGCAGGGCGGTGAGATGGAATGGGCTGCTGAGCATGTGGTAGGCGTGGCACAGGGTGTCAGCGATGATATCATGGCAGATCTCCGTGCGAACTTCAACGGCGAGTGCACAGAAGTAGGTATGTATCTTGCTATGGCAAGGGTGGCACACAGAGAAGGATATCCGGAGATCGGTTTATACTGGGAGAAGGCGGCATGGGAAGAGGCTGAGCATGCAGCGAAATTTGCAGAACTCCTCGGCGAAGTTGTAACTGACTCCACAAAGAAAAACCTGCAGATGCGTGTGGAAGCTGAGAATGGTGCAACCGCAGGCAAATTTGATCTTGCTAAGAGAGCAAAGGCTGCAAACCTTGACGCAATCCATGACACAGTTCATGAGATGGCAAGGGATGAGGCAAGACATGGCAAGGCATTTGCCGGACTTCTGAAGAGATACTTCGGTTAAGAAGAAGATAAATTTTTCAGAGACTTTAAAAGACAGGGGAATGGATCAGAAGTGGTTCATTCCCTTTTTGCATCCATCATACAATGCTGCGGGTGCAGCTTTCTGGCTGTCTGCTGCGTAACATTCTTATATATTCTTCCGCATCCTTCCGGGAATGAAAGCATATCTGCTCTGTGACTTCCCGATATTTCTTCAGCAATTCATGAATTTTGGGCAATTGTCTGTCAGGAAAATCCATGATCCACATTTTGAACTCTTCATCCAGTGTTGTTTCCATCCAGGGCAGATCTTCTCGTTTTTTCCCGATACGGGATTTTGCGCCTGCCAGGCATACATCCACTGGCAGATCTGCGAAAAAGACAGTGTCACATTTTTGCAGACGCATTTCCAGTGTGCGCAAATAATTTCCGTCTATGATCCAACTGTCCTTTACCAGGATTTTTTGCAGCCTGAGATCAAATTCTTCCGGAGTGATGGTAGTCCGATCGGGTTTATGCCACAGCATATCCAGATAGTAAAGCGGCAGGCCAGTGATTTTACTCAGTTTCCGGGCAAATGTGCTTTTGCCTGCGCCGGGGCTCCCGATGATGATTGCTTTTTTCATGACGGTTATCATTCCTTTCCTGCAAGACACAGATTCCCGTGTTCTTTTCTCTCTATTTTACATCAATTTTACATGGATTTCGCATGTATTTTACACAATATTGTTAGAATCATATTCAGAGGGTTGGAGAATATATATAAAACAGGCAGTGTTTGAAAGTATGGGAGAAAAAGAATGACACTTGATGATCTGGGTATGATATTCAAATTTGTGGGCGGACTGGGGTTGTTTTTGTATGGGATGCATATTATGGCGGACGGTCTTCAGAAATCCGCAGGAGACCGGGTGAAGCGGCTGATGGGTTTCCTGACCAGAAACAGACTTGTGGCGATCCTCGTCGGCGCAGGGATTACGGCCATCATACAGAGCAGTTCTGCCACTACGGTTATGGTAGTGGGCTTTGTTAATGCAGGTATGCTGACACTGACGCAGGCAGTGGGTGTTATTATGGGTGCCAATATCGGTACGACCATCACAGCCTGGATCGTTTCCCTGAGCGAATGGGGGAGTGTTTTCAAACCGGAATTTCTGGCTCCGCTTGTAGTGGGGATAGGAGCTTTCCTGCTGCTGTTCGCGGGGGGCGAAAGAAAGAAAAAAATAGGTGAGATACTGACGGGCTTCGGTATTTTATTTATCGGCCTGAGTTTTATGTCGGGTGCAGTTACGCCTTACCGGGATGCGCCGATATTTTCCAATGCGTTTCGGATCCTTGGGAAGAATCCCCTGCTGGCGGTCATAACGGGGGCGGCCGTCACGGCGGTTATTCAGAGCTCCTCGGCTTCGGTGGGGATTTTGCAGACACTGGCCATGAATGGGGTGGTGAACTGGCAGTCGGCGGTATTTATTATGATGGGGCAGAATATCGGCACTTGTGTGACTGCGATCCTCTCCGGGGCGGGAGCGGGAAAAAATGCCAGACGGGCTTCGGTGATTCATTTGTTATTTAATGTAATCGGAAGCGTATGGTTTGGCATTGTCATGTTTTTTTATTTTCGGTTTCGCCCGCAGATGGCCGCTGCCTCCATTGACAGTGTGGAGATTTCCGTGTTCCATACGGTATTTAACCTTGTCAATACACTGGCGATGTTGCCGTTTGCCAATGGGTTGGTGCGGATATCGGAACTGCTCATTGCCGATGATGGCACCCGAAAAGAAGATACTCATGATATCGTGGAACAGATGAGCAGGAAGCTGGATCGCAGACTATTAAACAATCCGGCGCTGGCGCTGGAAAGCGCAGTGAGTGAAGTGATAGCCATCGGTATTATGGTAAGGGATAATTTCAAAGCATCCGTGACTGCCATACGGGAAAATGATAAGGGACAGATTCGTCAGGTACTGCAGACGGAAGAGCATATCAACCAACTGGTAAAACTGCTTACCTCATTTCTGGTAGAAGTGGGAAATCTTTCTCTGACAGAAGCCCAGTATCTTACGGTCAGAAACCTTTTCTATACAATAAGCGATATCGAGCGTATCGGTGACCACAGTGAAAATATCGCGGAATTGGCGGAAACCAAACGCAGAGACAGAGTGCGCTTTTCCGAAAAAGGGGAAAAGGATATGGAGCGGATGTACGATGTGACCCTCCATACGTTTGAAGCGGCATTGGAAGCCAGGGAACTTGCCAGTGCCGAGGCTGCCAGACGGACGAAGGACAGTGAGAAAAGAGTGGATAAGCTGGAACGGGAGCTGCGAGACAAGCATATACAGCGACTCTCAAAAGGGAAGTGCACGCCGGAGAGCGGTATTATCTTTTTGGACATGCTCAGCAACATGGAACGGATCGCCGATCATGCGGACAATATCGCGGGGTACGTACTGGAGGAGAGATAACCTGACAGGAGTGAATAAACTGTGATCATTTCCGTTTAGCAGGACAGAAATTGAAAAAGTCTCTGATACGATATCTTTTGGCATCTCTCTGCCGAAAGCCATGATCCTGTCTGCACTTTTTCCGTTTCTGTCCTTCCTGCATGTTATGTCCACAATATGCACGCATGCGTTTGTCGTGGCGTGCGTTGCTCCTTTCTTGACAAGAGAAGTTTACTTTGCTATACTTCTTTAGGCATCTGGGTATTACATAATAACAACAGTCCGTCAGTAGAGGGGAAAGCCCGGGAGGAGTTTAGTTATGAGAGAGAGTAAAAAGACGACAAAAGTGGAAAGCGTAGTGAAGAGTGCTGCAGAGAAGGCAAAGCCGGCTGTGAAGGCGGCCGCAGAGAAAGCGAAGCCGGTCGTAAAAGCGGCAAAGGAGAAAGCGGCCCCGGTTGTAAAAGCGGCTGAAAAGAAGGCGAAAGAGGTAGTTTCCGGAAAAGCTGACAAGACAGAAACGATCACACTGCAGTTTGCCGGTAAGTCATATACGACGGAGGATCTTGTGAAGATTGCCAAAGATGTTTGGAAATATGATCTGGGAAGAGAGGAAGGCGAGTTCAAATCCGTAGAGCTTTACGTGAAACCGGAAGAGAGCATGGTATACTACATTATTAATGAAGATGTACTGGGAAATTTCAAGATCTGACATAGCGTTACGAAAAATGCCTCAAAGCACATAGCTGCTTTGAGGCATTTTCAAATCCGTGCGCATCCGCCGGAGGCTCTGAGGAAGCGCTGATTTAATCAGCACTTCCTTAAGTCAGGGTGAGTTTTTCGGCCTCGTATTCCTGCGCATAGGTATCCGTGACGAGATCGCGGATATGAGAATCCCGGAAAGAAGCGGCAATGATCCTGCCGGAATCAAGCGCCAGGTCATAGGTGCCGTCCGCTTTCAGTATGAGATCATGAAACTGGACGACGACCTCCGCCGTGCAGCCCACACCGTCAGCCTGAGATAAGGTGGCTTTGTAAACCAGCTTGATGTCATTGTTATGCGACTGCTGCATTGTCTGGAAATATTCCGGTTTCAGTACATTCAGATAAGCGGAGATCAGTCGGGGATTGCTCCATTTAAATGTGTTTTTGCCGTTGATCCAGATAGGCATCAGGTTTGCTTCGCTGAAGATGCGCAGGCCGTATTCGTTGGCGTCACCGAAAAGGGAAACTGCCGTTTCATCGAGAAGATCAATCTGTTCCTGGGTAAGCTGGGAAGCGCTGCGCAGGTAGCGATCTGCGTTTTCTACTGTGAATTCCTGACTGTAATCGGCAGCGGATACTGCGTATTCGTAAGAAACGGCCTCTTCTTCGGAAAAGGCAGCCGTTACCGTAAAGGTGTCGCCGATGTCATAGGTTTCTTTCCGGTCGGTTATCTCATAGGCGACAGTCTGCAAAAAAGGATCGCTGCTCTCGTTTGTGACGGAGACTGACAGCTCCGGCGCCGTACCTTCATAGCTGATCCGTATATCCTGAAAAAGCATTTCCCTGGTGAGTTCCCGGCCCTCGGGCAGGCCGTTTACTTCAATCTGAAAACTGTCTTCTTTGATCCGCAGTTTTTCTTCTTTGGCTTTCTCTTCATCATACAGAAACTGTATATCGAGTATATCGCCGTTTTTGAGATTCCCATTTTCCGTAAGAAGCCGGACTTCCGTGTCTTCCAGAAAGGCGGCATATTCTTCTGCTCCTTCGATTGAAAGTGCGGCCGTGCCTCTGGAATCATATCCGCTATATGTGACATGTATGTAGTCGCTGGGCAGCAGATTATCAAAGCTCAGATACCAGAGCACAAATCCGGCGGCCGTACATGCCGCTATCACTGGCAGAATATATTTCCACACGGCAAAGCGTCTTTTCCTTCTGGGGGAAACGGCCCGCCTCCGGGCATCGGGGACAGGACGTTTTTTACGGATAGGGGCAGAATGTCTGTCCGGATTCCTGCTCTGCTGTGGCCTGCGGGGATTTTGCCTGCCTGCGCCATGTACGGCTGTCGTTGGCTTTTTCTTCCTGTTATGTACGGCGGCCTCACGTTTTTTTGCTGCATTTCCTGCGGGGCCGCATTCTGATCGTTGTGGTTTTTTCTCGGATTTAATCAGCCGCAGTTCTGTTTCTCTGCGTTCCCTTTTTGCTGTCGGCGGCCTTTTGGACTTCCCGGCGGCAGCTTTTGCGCTCTGGGACGATGGCCTCTTAGCTTTCCTTTTTCCGCCTGTGGCCGGCGCTTCCTGCGGATATCTGCGGATCTCCCTGTCGCTGTCATGATTCTTTTCTTTTGCAATGGTACTGGCTGTCATAATCTCCTATATCTCCTGGTCGTCCCCGTCATGCCGTGCCATGAACCGGCATTCTCAAGGAAGTGTTGATTAAATCAGCGTTTCCTTAAAAAACAGGGGAGTGTTTACAATTTGATGCACATAGAATAGAGTATATGGTCTTTGCGGATATTTTGCAATTATTTTTTAAAATTTTCTTAATGATGTGCTGATTTCAACCATGCTATGCGGTATATGATTGAAATTTCTGCTTATCACTATAGTTATGACAGCATGGCAGAAAAGAGAAGCCGGTGATTTTTTAGAATATTTTTATAATTTATTTCCGAAAAAGAATTGACAATAAATAGCGTAAGTGCTATTTTAGGTACAGAACAGATTAGCACTCATAAAAGACGAGTGCTAATAACGAGGGAAAGGATGGTGGGAGCGCAATTGCTGGATGAAAGAAAGATGAAGATTTTGCAGGCCATCATCCACAATTATCTGGAAACCGGAGAGCCGGTGGGCAGCAGAACGATTTCCAAATACACCGACCTCAATTTAAGCTCGGCTACCATCCGCAATGAGATGGCGGATCTGGAAGAGCTGGGCTATATTCTCCAGCCCCATACGTCAGCAGGCAGGATTCCTTCCGATAAGGGCTATCGTCTGTATGTGGATAATATGATGCAGGAGAAAGAGAAGGAAGTGGAAGAGATCAAAGGCATGCTTCTGGAGCGGGAGGACCGGATGGAGCAGCTTCTGAAGCAGGTGGCCAGACTGCTGGCAGCCAATACCAATTATGCCACCATGATCTCCGCACCTCAGACCAGGAAAAATAAGCTGAAGTTTATCCAGCTTTCCAAGATGGATGCCAGACAGCTGCTGGCAGTGATTGTTGCGGAAGGCAATGTGATCAGGAACAATATGCTGCAGATGGAAGAGGAACTGGACGATGAGACGATCCTGAAGCTGAATATTCTGCTCAATACCCATTTAAACGGACTGTCTGCGGAGGAGATCAATCTTGGTATGATCGCAGCCATGAAGCGGCAGGCCGGGATTCACAGCGATATCGTCAGTGAAGTGATCGACGCGGTGGCGGATGCCATCAAGGCAGATGAGGATCTTGAGATTTATACAAGCGGCACCAACAATATCTTCCGCTATCCGGAGCTGGCGGATAACCGCAAGGCCAGCGAGCTGATCAACACATTTGAGGAAAAGCAGATGCTGACAGAGCTGGTGCGGGAAACACTCGCTGATGAAAGCAATACAGGGATTCAGGTTTATATCGGGGAAGAGACACCGATCCGGACGATGAAGGACTGCAGCATTGTGACGGCCACCTATGAGCTGGAGGAAGGCATGCGGGGAACGATCGGTATTATCGGTCCGACACGGATGGATTACGACAAAGTGGTGGATACCTTGAAGACATTGATGCATCAACTGGATACTTTATATAAGAAGCGGTAATATGTTAGCTGAGGAATCAGGAAAAATATAAAACAGGTACCGTTTGGATCATCAGGTACAGGAAGGAAGAAGAGGCGTGTCAGAAGAAAACAGACAGGATCAGGAAATGGAACATAGGGAACCTGCGGAAAATCCGGAAAGCGATGCGGATATGCAGGAGACGGCAGGAGCAGACCATTGTGCAGAGGAGCCGGCGGAGCCGGAGCAGGCGCTGACAAAAGAGGAGGCGAAAGCGTTCAAAAAGAAAGCCAAAGCAGAGAAGAAAGATAAATATAAGGAAAAAATCGAGGAACTGGAAGACCGGGTAAAGCGTCAGATGGCGGAATTTGAAAATTTCCGCAAAAGGACGGAGAAGGAAAAGAACCAGATGTTTGAGACCGGCGCCAGAAGTGTGATCGAGAAGATACTGCCGGTGGTGGATAATTTTGAGAGAGGGCTGCAGACACCGGTGCCCGAGGGCGGCAGCGATGCCTTTATGGAAGGCATGAACATGGTGTATAAGCAGCTGATGACAGAACTGGAAAATATCGGCGTGAAGCCGATCAAAGCCATAGGAACCGAATTTAATCCCGATTTTCACAATGCGGTGATGCAGGTGGAAAGTGAGGAATTTGAATCGGGGACAGTGGCACAGGAGCTGCAGAAGGGCTATCTGTATCATGACACCGTAGTAAGGCACAGTATGGTGGCAGTGGCAGAGTAGTTGATCCCCCGCGGCGGCCATGGATGGAAATGGCGCGCAGCGGGCATAGATACTGGAAACATTTAATTTATATAGGAGGGCTTTATCATGAGCAAGATTATAGGAATCGACCTTGGAACGACCAATAGCTGCGTGGCAGTTATGGAAGGCGGTAAACCGACCGTTATCGCCAATACAGAGGGCGCAAGAACCACACCGTCTGTTGTGGCCTTTACCAAGACAGGAGAACGTCTGGTAGGTGAGCCGGCGAAAAGGCAGGCAGTGACCAATGCGGAAAAGACCATTTCTTCCATTAAAAGAGATATGGGTACGGATCATGGCAGAACCATTGATGATAAGAGATATTCTCCGCAGCAGATTTCGGCCATGATTTTACAGAAACTGAAAGCCGATGCTGAGAATTATCTCGGTGAGAAGGTGACAGAAGCGGTGATCACCGTACCGGCGTACTTCAATGACGCACAGCGTCAGGCAACAAAGGATGCCGGCAAGATCGCGGGCATGGATGTGAAACGTATTATCAACGAGCCTACGGCAGCGGCGCTGGCTTACGGCCTGGATAATGAAAAAGAGCAGAAGATCATGGTCTATGACCTGGGCGGCGGTACGTTTGATGTATCCATCATCGAGATCGGCGACGGCGTGATCGAAGTTCTGGCAACCAACGGCAACAACCGTCTGGGCGGCGATGATTTTGACCAGAAGATCACGGATTATATGCTTGCTGAATTTAAGAAAAACGAAGGCATTGACCTTTCGACAGACAAGATGGCATTGCAGAGACTGAAAGAAGCCGCAGAAAAAGCCAAGAAGGAACTTTCGTCTGCGACGACTACCAATATCAACCTTCCGTTTATCACGGCGACACCGGAAGGGCCGAAGCACTTTGACATGAATCTGACAAGGGCTAAATTTGACGAACTGACGCATGACCTGGTGGAAATGACAGCGATTCCGGTGCAGAATGCGCTCAAGGATGCGGGCGTGTCTGCCTCCGAGCTGGGCAAAGTATTGCTGGTAGGTGGTTCTACCCGTATTCCGGCGGTACAGGATAAGGTAAAGGCGCTGACAGGACATGAACCGAGCAAGTCACTGAACCCTGACGAATGTGTGGCCATCGGCGCTTCTATCCAGGGCGGCAAGCTGGCCGGCGATGCAGGCGCAGGCGATATTCTGCTGCTGGATGTCACCCCGCTTTCTCTTTCCATTGAGACAATGGGCGGTGTGGCAACGAGGCTGATTGAGAGAAATACGACCATCCCGACAAAGAAGAGTCAGGTGTTCTCTACGGCAGCAGATAATCAGACTGCAGTGGATATCAATGTGGTGCAGGGTGAAAGACAGTTTGCGAAGGACAACAAATCTCTCGGCCAGTTCAGACTGGACGGTATCCCTCCGGCACCCCGTGGAATCCCGCAGATCGAAGTGACATTTGATATTGATGCCAACGGTATCGTCAATGTTTCCGCAAAGGATCTGGGAACCGGAAAAGAGCAGCATATCACCATTACCGCAGGTTCCAATATGTCCGATGAAGACATCGACAGAGCGGTAAAAGAAGCCGCTGAATTTGAAGCGCAGGATAAGAAGAGAAAAGAAGCCATTGATGCAAGGAACGATGCAGATTCCTTCGTGTTCCAGACAGAGAAGGCACTGAAGGATGTGGGCGATAAGATTGCGGAGAGCGATAAGGCCACAGTGGAAGCTGACCTGGCGGCTCTGAAAGAGATTTTGGAGAAGACAAAAGATACAGAGATGACAGAAGCGCAGGTGGCTGAGATGAAGGCAGCGCAGGAGAAGCTGATGAACGGTGCACAGGCACTGTTTACCAAAGTGTATGAGCAGGCACAGGCGCAGGGAGCGGCAGGCGCGGGTCCCGATATGGATATGGGTGGCGCACAGGCAGGACCTGCCGAAGATACAGGTGCGGCAGATGACGTAGTAGACGGAGATTACAGAGAGGTATAATACAGAGATCAGAGTATGGGGCAGAGACCGCAAACGGGTTGCCCCATACCTTGTGCGAAGGCGCAGGTATCCTGATCCGGGATGCCGTCAGGGCATCTTCTGTATGGAAAAAGGTAAAATGTTATGGCAGAGCAGAAACGTGATTATTATGAGGTCCTGGGAGTAGAGAAGAGCGCCGATGAAGCGGCGATCAAAAAAGCATACAGGGCGCTTGCCAAGAAATATCATCCGGATATGAATCCGGGCGATGCGGAAGCGGAGAAAAAGTTTAAAGAAGCGTCTGAGGCGTATGCCATATTGAGTGATCCCGAAAAGAGACGTCAGTACGATCAGTTTGGCCATGCTGCATTTGAAAGCGGCGGAGGCGGAGGCGGTTTCGGTGGTTTTGACTTCAACAGTGCTGACTTCGGAGATATATTCGGGGATATATTCGGGGATCTGTTTGGCGGCGGCAGGAGAAGCGGGCGCAGCAGCGGCCCCATGAAAGGCGCGAATCTCCGGACGAGTGTACGTATAAAATTTGAAGAAGCCGTATTTGGTGTGGAAAAGGAGATCGAACTGACACTGAAGGATGAGTGCCCTGCCTGCCATGGCAGCGGTGCAAAACCTGGCACCAGCGCGGAAACCTGTTCCAAATGTGGCGGGAAAGGTCAGGTTGTATTTACCCAGCAGTCATTTTTCGGCACCGTCAGAAATGTACAGACATGTCCCGAGTGCGGCGGCAGCGGCAAGGTGATCAAAGACAAATGCGCGGACTGTCACGGCAGTGGCTATATTGCGAATCGCAAAAAGATTCAGATCACGATTCCCGCGGGAATCGACAATGGGCAGAGTGTACGGATCCGTGACAAGGGCGAACCGGGTACAAATGGCGGGCCCAGAGGGGATCTGCTGGTGGAAGTCATTGTACAGCGACATCCCAAATTCCAGAGACAGGATTATAATATTTATTCTACCGTGCCGGTATCCTTCCCGGTGGCAGCGCTGGGCGGTGAAATTGTCATTGACACGGTAGACGGCAGAGTCATCTACGAGGTAAAGGCCGGCACCCAGACTGACACACGTGTCAGATTAAAGGGGAAAGGTGTGCCTTCCCTGCGCAATAAAGACGTGCGCGGCGATCATTACGTGACTCTGGTGGTACAGGTGCCCGATAAACTTTCCCATGAGGCAAAAGAACTGCTGCGGAAATTTGATGAGGTGACGGGCGACAGCCTGAATGCGGCCAAGAAAGCCGAATCGGGTAAAAACGGCACTTCAGAGACCAAAGACAAAAAGAAAAAAGGGTTTTGGAAGTAAATATGTTGTTTTACTTCAAAATGTTCAGACCTGTCTGAACTGTTACCGAAAGGGCTCTTAGCAGCCCTTTTTTCAGTTGAATGTTTTTGGGAAAACGAGTAAAATAGGCATATACAGATGGCTGCTGTCGGCGGCCATCCGTGCCGCGCAGTCGTGCCTTACGGCAGTAATTTCCCTGCGTGGAATAAAAGAGGGGAGGTGAAGAGATGGCTTTGGAGGCGGAAGGGCAGCTGGGACGGAAACTGACAGAATGTCCGGCGGACAAAGTAAAGATCGCGATTCAGGCCGGATGGAGGACGGCGTTCTGTATCCTGCTGGATATCATGAACTTTGGCGGTATTGCCGCGATCAGACAGTGGGGTGAGATACCGCCGGAGATGAGTACGATCATAGTTAACCTGGTGCTGACCGTGGCGTTTGGATTTTATCCACTGATCCATCTGCGCGAATATCTGGCTTTTTATGAATATGGTATCCGATATCGGAAAAAAACGTATTTCTGGTCCGATCTGGGGCAGGCAGGCTGGCGTGACCATACGTACGGCGGGCTTTTCCACAGTGTTCTGATGGACACGGACCGGAAAGTATTTGATGTGACCTATGTGCAAAATCCTAAAAAACAATTTAACAAAGCGTACATGAACCACTGACAGAACATGAAAACAGCATCGAACCGGAAGATACCGGGAGAAATTACGGACACAGGTATAAAGTGGCCGGAAATTCTCCCAGAGCAGGGGTATCAGGAGGGCAGATGCGGAACTGGAATAGGAGAGAAAAAATGGAGACTACATATTACGGGCTTACAATCCCTCAGATTATCGCGATCACCGTAGGGTTGATTGTAATTATTACCATATACGTTGTAATTAAGGATAAGATAAACAGGAAAAAAGCCATGAGCGGCGGCGACAGAGAGACCGTGTGGAACATTCTGCAGAGAGCTGTTCCGAACGTCGATCAATATACGCGGGCATATGGATGCTGGGAATGGACTACCTATCAGGGCAAAAAATCCACAACCTCTTACTGGTTTTACGGACTGGCTTTCAACAAAGAGCGCCTTTATGTGGTGCCGTTATCCTGTGAAGGCGGGGATATCAGCTATTCCAATGCGTTCTGTATTGAAAAGAAGGACGTAGCGATTGTCAACAGCAAGAAGGGGACGGCCTGGGTAGAGCTTTATGACATGCACCAGAAAGAACTTTTGTCCGTGTCGGTTCTGCCGGAGAACCTCAATGATGATAAATTCCACCCCGTCAACATCATCCAGTCAGATGAGGCGAGGGCATTTGAAGCGTGGAAGGATGCCTGGATGGATGAGATCAATACGGCCAATAACGTCGAAGTGACCGGCAAAATGAAGAAACCGGTAAAAGTGCAGAAAATCTGAGAACAGATCGCCTGTATCCGCTTTACTGCGGAACAGGCGATTTTACATTCCTTTTATAAAAATGTTTTTCAGTGCCATGCAGGCCCCGTCTTCCTCAAAAGTTCCCGTGATCCGATCCGCGTGTCTCTTTAACGCATCCGGGGCGTGCCCCATGGCGATTCCCAGATCGGCGGCGATGAGCATTTCCACATCGTTCGGACTGTCGCCGATGGCGATGGTGCCGTAGTCTTCCAGCTTGAGAAAAGCAAGCAAGATCCGCATAGCGGCAGCTTTATTGCATGTCGGCATGATGATGTCGCCAGAATGGTCGGACTGTGGGACGGATCGGGCATTGATTGTGTCGGGAAAGGGCAGAAATGAGGAAGTACCCTGTCCGGCCGCCAGGTGGTAGGCCACGGAGTAAAACCTTGTGCCGACAGGTGCCTTCTTAAAATCAGGAACAGAGTGATCCAGGGGCTCGCGGGCTTCGCTGCGGTAAATCTGACAGTCGCTCTCATAGTAGGCGGAGACGCCGCGGGACAGCAGAAACTTATGGAGCGTGTGGACTGTGGAAGCGGGAAAAGGCATGCTGTAGATGACCCGCTTCCCGACCCTGATGTAAGCGCCGGTGGAGCAGATATAACCGTCAAATACAAGGTTCCTGATATCGTCGGGGATATCGGAATATCCGCGGCCCGTACAGATAAAAATCTTATGCCTCAGTTCTTTCAGATACAGGAGCATCCGCTGTAATTCCCGGGATATGGGCTGCCTGTAGGTGGCAATAGTTCCATCAATATCTAAAAATAAAGCATATCTCTTCATAAAAAATCTCCCAAAAACCAGAAATCCTATTGCTTTTTTTGTGCTATTATGATAAAAAAGATTATATAACATATTATAACGTATTAATACAAAGAAGGCAAGAGGGTAAAAGAATGAGTTGGATCAGGGAAATGTTCAAAACGGAAAAAGCGATTATCGGACTGCTACATCTGACAGCCCTGCCGGGGGATCCTTTCTATGAGGGAAGCATGGAAAAGGTGATACGGCAGGCCAGAGAGGATTTGGATGCGCTGCAGGAAGGCGGTGTGGATGGGGTATTGCTCACCAATGAGTTCAGTCTGCCCTATGAAAAACAGGTGTCAAAAGTGACGCTGGGGGCCATGGGACGTGTGGTGGGTGCTCTGGAGGGTCGCTTTCGTGTACCTTATGGGGTGGAAGCCATTTATGATGCGGATGCTACGATCGAGATTTGTGCCGCTGCGGACGCATCCTTCAGCCGATGTGTCTTTACGGGCGCCTATGCCGGAGATCTGGGACTGGTGGATCGGGATGTGGCGAAGACATTGCGACTGCGCCGTGCTCTTGGCATGCAGAATCTGAAGCTGTTTTATTTTGTCAATTCCGAAGGTGAAGTTTATCTCAACGACCGCTCACCGGAGGAAGTGACAAAGACTATGCTTTTTAACTGTCGTCCGGAAGCGCTTGTGGTGGCTGGCGGTATGGCAGGCAGCAGCCCTGCGGACAGCCTGCTGGCAAAAGTAAAGGAAGCCGCCGGTGATGCGGCCCCGGTATTTTGCGGAACGGGCTGTCGGCCGGATAATATCGGACAGATCCTGCGGGTGGCGGACGGTGCTTTCGTGGGGACCACATTCAAGAAGGACGGAAAGTTTACGGGAGCGGTGGATTATGAGCGGGTCAGGGCATTTATGGACAAAGTGTGCAGTATAAGAGGAGAATGATATGAGTCAGTATTATGTGATGGGGATAGATGTGGGAACCAATGAGACAAAAGGAGTACTGGTTGATGAGAGCTGCCGGATCACGGCCCAGGCGGCGGTTCCCCATGGCATGGATCATCCCGCTCCCCATGTATTTGAGCAGGATGCGGAGGAGATCTGGTGGAAGGATGTGTGCCGGGTCAGCCGGATGCTGCTCAGTCAGTCGGGCGTTGCTCCTGCACAGATCAGGGCGCTGGGAATTTCCGCGCTGGGATGTGACTGTGTCCCGGTTGACGAACAGGGGAATGCTCTGTGCAAGGCGATCCTGTACGGCATTGACTGCCGCAGTCATGAAGAGATCGCGTGGTTACATGAATATTACGGAAAGGACGCGGAAAAGGTATTCGGGCATCCGATCTGTTCTTCGGATATTGCGCCAAAGATACTCTGGATTAAAAATCATCTTCCTGAAATATATAAAAAGACTGCCAAATTTCTCACCGCCTCCTCGTTTCTGACTGCCAAGCTGACAGGGAGATATTGCATTGACAGATATTTGGCGGAAGACTTTCTTCCACTTTACGATCTGGAACATAACTGTATCAGCGAGGAGGGATGCAGGCTGTTCTGCAGGCCGGATCAGATGGCAGAGCTTTTATCGGCCACGGATGTGGCAGGCGGGATTACAAAAGGGGCGGCAGAGCTGACCGGACTGGCGGCAGGGACGATGGTACTGACCGGAACCGGGGATTCAGGAGCGGAGGCAGTGAGTACGGGTGTCTTCAGGCCAGGGGATATGATGGTACAGCTCGGCTCTACCTGTTATTTTGTCTGTCTGGCAGACCGGCTGATCCGGGATACGCGGGTATGGCCGGGTACTTTTATCATTCCTGACACGTACAGTGTCTGTGCCGGTACCAATACTGCCGGAACCCTGACCAAATGGTTCAAGGAAAAGATTTACTTCGATA
This sequence comes from uncultured Lachnospiraceae bacterium, assembly GCA_910587155.1. Taxonomy (GTDB): domain Bacteria; phylum Bacillota; class Clostridia; order Lachnospirales; family Lachnospiraceae; genus VSOB01. The sequence continues at coordinate 21,238 of CAJULA010000017.1, read as the reverse complement.
AAGAGGCCGAAGAGGCAAAGAGCGGAATCCCTGCTTTTCAGGCTATGGCAGAGAGTATACGCCGGATTCCGGCCGGGAGCGACGGCCTGATGATGCTGCCGTATCCGGCCGGGGAGAGAACGCCGCTTAACGATCCTTTTGCCACCGGACTGCTCATCGGCCTTGGGCTCTCCCACACAAGGGAGCATATGTACAGAGCGGCTCTGGAAGGAATTGCGTATTCCATTGCGCAGCATGTACAGATCATGGAGGAAAACGGCCTTTTGGTAAATAAGATCATGGCGGTGGGCGGCGGAACCAAGAACGATGTGTGGCTGCAGATCATCGCGGATGTGGTGGGAAAGCCGATCCATACAGCGGAAGTTACCATAGGGGCAGCTTATGGGGATGCGCTTATGGCTTCTCTGCAGGCGGGCTTTTATAAGGACTGGGATGCACTCTCCCGGGTGATACAGCCAAAGGAGACATATATCCCGGAACCGCAGGCATCTGCCTATTACCAGGCACATAAAGAACTGTTTGCACAGCTTTATGAGAACAATCAGTCAATCATGCATATTTTGAGCAAAGAAAGGAGAAACATATGAAAAAACTGCTTGACAGAGAACAGATCGCGGGGATGAATATCCATTATCTGTTTTATTCTCTGGATTATTTTCTGGATGCCCAGAGGGAGCTGGGGTTTCAGACCATTGAATTGTGGGGAGGGGCGCCTCATTTTTATCTGGACAGTGTGACTTATCAGGATTGCAGGGAAGTGAAAAAGAAAATTACCGACAGAGGGCTGCAGGTGAAAGTCATCACACCGGAAAACTGTACCTATCAGTATCAGGTTGCGGCACAGACACCGGAACTGTTTGAAAAGAGCTATCAATATTTCTGCAACGGGCTGCGTGCGGCGGCAGAGCTGGGATGTCCCATGATGCAGACAAATTCCGGGTGGGGGTATTGGAACGAGGACAGGGAGGAGGCATGGAAGCGTTCCCGCGAGATGCTCAGCCGTCTGGCAGACAAGGCCGGGGAACTGGGCATTCATCTGGTTATGGAATCCCTGCGGCCCCAGGAATCCCAACTGGTTGTGACGCTCCAGGATGCGAAGCGGATGTTTGATGAAGTGAACAGCCCGAATCTGAAGATACTGATTGATACGACGGCTATGAGTGTGCAGGGTGAGACGATCGACGACTGGTTTGACGTGTTCGGAGAGGACGTGTGGCACACCCATTTTATCGACAGCAACCCGTACGGGCATCTTGCCTGGGGACTTGGCAACAGAAATCTGCAGGAATACCTGGAGTCGCTGAACCGTCATCATTACAAAGGATATCTGGGACAGGAGCTGACAGAATTTGATTATTTTGAGGATCCGGTATCCATTGACCGCAAAAATATGGCGGCGTATGAGCCGTATCTGCGGTGAGTTTCCAGAGTTTGTGAAAAGAGCAGTCTGAATAGTAACGCCAGCGGGCAGCCCCGAAACATATCCGGGGCTGCCCGTATTTTTTCCGGTATACTTAATCATCCAGATAAAAGCGATACCGGGAACCGACTATGTAATGCTTCCCCACATGGATCAGTCCGTTATGGGTATCGTACATTTCCGTACTCAAAAGGAAGACCGGTTCGCTGGAGGCGATACTCAGGGCTTCCGTCAGCTTTTTCCCCGCATAGGTGACATCAATATAGGAATTGTGGGAACAGCCGATATGGATATCATACTTATTTTCCAGCAGCTGGTAGAGAGACCCGTCAAGGCTTTCATTCAGCAGAAAGGCAAATCGGGAACAGGGGAAGTAATTATTTTCGCAGATAACGGGCACGCCGTCTGCCATACGGATCCTCTGAATACGGATGACAGACTCTCCGGAGAACAGATCACTTTCCGGAATGTTCAGCTCGCCGGGCTGCATAATTTTGCGCATGGACACATAACTGCTGGCCGTCATGGAACAGAGACTGCACGCTTCGGTAAAACTGATCGTGTGGGAAATCTTCCGAATGATCTTTTTATCCTGGACAAATGTCCCCTTCCCCTGTTTCTTGGTCAGAATCCCTTCTTTTGTCAAATCCTCGATCGCCCGCCGGATTGTGATCCGGCTTACGCCATATGCTTCAATCAGCTCTGTTTCCGTGGGAATTTTCTGTCCGGGCTGATAGATTCCGTTTTTGATCTTTTCCTTTAAATCGGACTCAATCTGGTCAAAAAGAGTGATGGTTGAATTGGTATTGAGCTTCAACAGTACCGCCCTCCGTTTCTCTGGTTTCCTGCACTATGTTCTTTCAATTATATCATATCATTCCGGCGGGAATCAATCGTTTTATAACAGAATATGTCAATATAAAGTGATATAACCATATATAATCTATGTACAATTGCTTATAAGATTATAAGAGGTTATATATGGTTATATTGCACAATTTCACAGCCTGATTTTTATAGAAATAGTGGAAAATGAAAAATCATATTGTAATATAACGTTATATTATGTTATGCTTGTTAGCACAAGGAGGGAACACAAAATGGAGACGACGATCATCCTGAAATCATCCTGCATTTTTACGGCAGTTTCTGATTCACCCATATCCGGCTATGTGGTGATCCGGGGGCAGAACATTGTAAAAGTGGGGGAAGGCGAACCGGATGCGGCATGGCTGGAGAATGATGCCAGAGTCTTTGATTGCAAAGACCAGACCATATGCCCCGGATTCGCAGACACACACACATTTTTTACCGGTTATATCCTGGATCATCTGGGAGTGGATCTGGCCGGGGCAGTGAAGGCAGAAGACGTTATTGCGCTGCTTGGGCAGGATGATAACGGACAAAAAGAGATACTGTTCGGGCACGATCTTCCGAAAGCGTTTGCCAGAGACTGCAGGCTGCAGGAGCTGGTGGAAGAGATTTCCAGGCCTGTCATTCTATTTACCCCGGGGCACGCAACATTTGTGAAAAACCGCGCTGCGGACAAATATCGGGTGACGCCGGAGGAGACATTTTCGGAAGCCCTGTTGGGAATCATGCCAGTCTATTTAGGCGACAGAGATTTTACCGGACGAGAGCTTACACAGTACATGCATATGCTGAATGCCCGCGGCATTACGTCCGTAAAGGAGATGACGTTTGATCAGTCCAACGGGCTGAAAGAGCTTCTGGCCGACTTTGAGGAAAAGGGAAAGCTGACATTGAGGATTGCTTTTATGTCGCAGCCGGTGGAGCGGGAAGCGGACATTGCGTATGGAGAAGCGATGGCAGAAAGATTTCACTCCGATTTCTTACACTTTTCCGGATTTAACCAGATGACAGACGGCCTGATTGTCTGTGGTGAGGGAGATTTGCTGGAGCCGTATGAGGGAAGCGGGATTACCTGTGGGAAAGAGATTGATTATGAAAATCTGGAGAGACAGGTATTGGAAGCGGATCAGAAGGGGCTGCGGTTTACCCTGCACTCGGAGGGCGACGGTGCGTTTCACAGAATCCTTGCCATCTATGATAAGTGCCGGAAGGACGAAAACGGAAAGCTCCTTTGTCGGCACGGGATCACCGATCTGGAACTGACGACACCGGCAGACAGAAAGAAGATGGCGGATCTGGGTGTATACGGGGAAGCCTATGTACAGATGCTGATGACGGACAGCGCGTCCAACTGGAAACAGGATGTGACGGAAAAGATCGGGTCGCGTTTTTCCGAGTATCTGAATCTCAGGGCGCTGCAGGACGCGGGGGTGACTCTGGCTGCGGCTACCGACCTGCCGTTTATGATCCCTGACATACCGGAGAGTATTTACCATGGCTGCCTGAACTATGCAAAAGACCATACAGAAAAAGTCAATCCACAAAACGCCCTGACCCTTCCCGAAATGCTCAGGGCGTGGACCATCGGCGCGCAGTACGCCCTTGGCAAAGAAGATATCCTTGGCACACTCGAAGAAGGCAAACTGGCAGACATCATTGTTTTTGACCGCAATCTTTTCTCCCTGAAAGAAGAGGCGATCCTTGATGCCAAAGTCACAATGACCATCGTAAACGGAAAAATTGTAACAGAATAGATGCGGAACTACAAACAGCATCAGCCCGAAAGATGCGCAGAGTATAACCGGGCACGGGTATTTCAGTGACCGGAGATACTCTGCGGTGCAGGCATCGGGAGGGCAGATGCGGAACTACTAATAGGAGGAAACAAGATGAAGAAATTCAGTATACGAATGCCACATGTGCTTACTCTGATTATGCTGCTGATCACCGTTATGGCAGTTCTGACCTGGATCGTTCCAAGCGGCTCGTTCCAGAGACATGTGGTGGATACCATGGCCGGCGAACGCGAAGTGGTTATTGCCGGAACTTATGAAGAAGGGCCGAAGATTCTGGATGACGGCACCGATCTGCGGCAGGGGATCCCGGACATTCTGACGGCGCCGGCCAGAGGCCTGCAAAATGCCATTGAAGTACTTGCCTTTGCCTTTATCATCGGCGGTGTCTTTGCCATCATGGCAAAAACCAATGCGTTGAATATGGCCATCCAGAAGATGATTGAAAAGCTGGGAAGTAAGGAAATCCTGATCATACCGATTCTGATGATTATTTTTTCACTGGGAGGTTCCACGTTCGGTATGTCGGATGAGCTGGTGCCGTTTTACCTGCTGCTGATGCCGATCCTGCTGGGAATGGGCTATGATTCCATGACGACATTTCTTGTTGTCTGTCTGGGCGCCAGCATCGGCTATGCAGCCTCTACCATCAATCCGTTTAACGTGCTGATCGCCCAGGGAATCGCGGGCATTCAGGGAAATCCACAGCTGATCTTCCGCATGATACAGTGGGTGATCATGACGGGGATCTGTATCCTGTTTACGACATGGCGGGCGCTTCGGGTGAAGAAAAATCCGGAAAAATCCATCTGCTATCAGGAAGATATCGAGAAGCGCAAAGAATTTGTGCATGAGATGGGTACGGACGTGAAATTCACGGGCAGACAGAAGGCAGTGCTGACGATTTTCATTCTTGGCATGGCACTCGTTGTCTTCGGCCTGGTCAAATACGGATGGTATATGAACGAGCTGTCCATGTGCTTTTTGGGAATGGGTATCCTGATGGGAATCGCAGGGGGCCTGACGGAAACGGAAATGGCGGAAGAATTTATCGCGGGCTGTAAGGATATCGTATTCGCGGCCATGCTGATCGGATTTTGCAGCGGCATCTCCGTTATCCTTTCCGACGGCATGATTATTGATACCATTTTAAATGCCATGGCAAATTCCGTGGCGGGCGTGGGAAATGCCTTCTTTGTCATTGCCATGTATATCGTACAGTCTCTTGCTACGCTTCTGGTGCCGTCTTCCTCAGGGCTTGCGGCACTGACCATTCCGATTGTTGCGCCCCTGTGTGATCTGCACGGCTCTAATCCGGAGGCTGCAGTCACCGTCATGCAATATGCGAACCAGCTGACAAACCTTATGAGTCCGCTGGCCGGCACAACTGTTGCAGGTCTTGCTATCTGCCGGATCTCATTCCCGCAGTGGTGGAAGACCGCATGGAAGCTGTTTCTTGTCCTGACCGTGACCGCCATTGTTTTCGGCACCATTTCCGCATCCATCTGAGGATGGATAAGCGCCGCAGGGATTGTGGCTTCCAAAAGCTCTCTGACTGCGGGCGCACATAAAATCGGCAACTAAAAAATATTTATCATAAAAGGAGGATAACCCCATGAGAACACCTGAAGAAATCATCAAAAGCATCGTAGAGAAGAATACCATCAAGGACGTATTTTTTGCAGCCTGTGGAGGTTCCCTGGTCGATCTGTATCCGGGATATTACTTTATCAGCAAAGAATCCGCCAACATGCATGCCCACTGGCTTCCGGCGAGAGAACTGACCGTATCTCCGTCCCGTTTCCTCAATGAGCACGCCCTGGTTATCATTTGCTCTCACAGCGGCAATACACCGGAGTGTGTGGAAGTGGGCCAGGCAGTCCTTGCAAAAAATGCTAACGTCATCGCGTTTACCCATGCGCCGGGATCCGCGGTTGACAGGGAAGATTTCAACCCTATTATTTATGACTGGGCGGACGATGTGAATCAGAATGAGAAACCGCAGGGGATTGTGATGCGGATTCTCAATGAACTGATGAAAGCGCAGGAACCGGATTATGACAAATATGAGGATGTACTGGACGGGCTGGAAAAAGCGGACGGCATTGTCAGAAGAGCTGAGAAAAAGGTGCTGAACCGGACATGGCTTTTCGCGGAAAAATACTATGAGGAACCGTTCCTGTACATTATGGCTTCCGGCGCTTCCTATTCTCAGGCATATGGATTCTCCATCTGCTCTTTGCAGGAAATGCAGTGGATGAACTGCTGCTACCTCCATTCCGGAGAGTATTTCCATGGGCCGTTTGAGTGTACCGACGAAAACACGCTTTACATTCTGATGAAGGGAACCGGCAGTGCACGCGTATTTGATGAGAGAGCAGAAGTCTTTCTGAAAAAATATGCCAGAAAATATGAGATCATCGACGCCGAGGAACTGGGGATCGGTGAGATCAAAGATACGGTAAACGAATATTTCGCACCGATGCTGTTCTATCAAATGACGGTTTCCTACAGGACGGCATTGCAGAACAAACGGCAGCATCCGCTTGACATGAGAAGATACATGGGCGTTGTGGAATACTGATCGCAGAGAGGAGAAAACGGGTATGGCGGCGAAATGTGTAAAAGTGCTTGGGTTTGGGGATAATGTCGTGGATATGTACGAACATTCCCATGTGATGTATCCGGGCGGGAACTGTGTCAATATGTGTGCCTATTCTTCCATGCAGGATGTGGAGAGAAGCGCATATATGGGTTATTTCGGAACCGATGAGATTGCGGAGTTTGTCATTGACGTGCTGCATCAGATGAAGATCGAGACGGTGAAGTGCAAACAGCTTGAAGGTGAGAATGGCTGGTCCAAATGCACCCTGATCGACGGGGACCGCACGTTCGGCGATTATAATCAGGGCGGCGTCAGAGGGAAGACCCCTTACGTACTGGATCACTTTGATATCGAATATATGCAGCAGTTTGATTTTGTCCACACCGGCAATTACTGCTACACCGAATCGCAGCTGGAAAAGATGAAGGGTGCCGGGCTGAAAATCTCATTCGATTTTTCGGACGATTCCGACAGAGCGTATTATGAGAAATATGCGCCGTATGTGACGTATGCGTTCTGCTCCTTCGACGGTACGGATGAGGAGGCGAAAGAGCATCTGAGATTCATTCATTCTCTCGGACCGGAGATTGCGTCTCTGACCAGAGGGGCGAAAGGCTGTATCCTTTATGACGGAACCGAATTTTACGTGCAGCCTGCCACAAAAATTCAGAAGCAGGTCGATACGATGGGCGCCGGAGACTCCTTTATCACGACATTCATGGTAAGCTTTACGGATCTTGTGAAGAAGGGGGTCGCGCGCCGGGAGGCAATCAGAGGCGCACTGCAGGATGCCGCCGACTTTGCGGCCAAAGTATGTGAACTGGACGGCGCGTTCGGTTACGGAAAACCTTACGAAGACTGATTTTGACGGGACAGACACTGTCTTGGCATGGCCGGACGGATGGAAGGAGAAACAGGATGATCTATCATGGTGACGCAAAGAAATACATTCAGGAGACGCCCAAAGTGCTCCGGGAAATCTGGAGATATCGGGAAGATATATTCCGCAGCAGCATCAAGGTACTGGACGGAAATATAAGCGGTATCTATCTGACCGGTGCGGGCTCCTCCTTCCATGCGGCCGTCGCGGCCACGGATTTCATACGGGAGATTCTGCAGCGGGAAGTGTATACGATGCAGCCGGAAGAGCTGGAGGGGATGCTGGGAATACTGCCCCCATCCTCCGTATGCATCGGCATTTCCCAGCAGGGGACGAGCCTGTCCGTGATTCGTGCCCTGGATGCGGCGGGCCGTCATGGCCTTCGCACTATCGCCATGACAGGCGAACACGATACGGAGCTCACCCGTCACGGCGACGCAGTTTCCTATATTGAGTGCGGGATCGAAGATGCGGGTGCCACCACGAAAGGGGTGACGGCAACCACATTGTCGCTGATGCTGCTCGCCATGCGCTATGCTTTTGTCAGAGAGCGGCTGAAAGGCGAGGGGCTGCGGGAACTGGATCAGCGTCTGCGGACATGCATCACTTTCATGGATACGATACCGCAGCGGGTGGAAAGCTATTATGCCACTGTCCGTGATGTACTTCTGCGCACGAAGGATCTGTTTATCATTTCCGACTACAGAAACCGCGCGGTCATGCTGGAGTGTGAGCTCAAGTTTTCCGAAACCTGCCGTTTCCCGGTGCGCGGCCGGGTGGCGGACAGTTTCATGCATGGCCTGTATAATGCGGTAAACCGGGAGACGGTCTTTCTGCTGATCGGCAATGATGCAAATGTGGAAAAGCTCGGACGCTATTACCGGGCAGGCGGCAACCGGGTATTGTCTCTGGGCCGGGAGCAGCTGGGAGACTGTGACGTATGCCATCCGTTTACCGTGCTTGCCTATCTGATGGCGACGCAGATTCTGTTTGTCAATCTGTCAAAAGATCTGGGGATTGATCTGAATGTACCGGCGGACCCTGAGTTTCACAAAAAAATGGACAGTAAGCTGGAAGCACAGTAGTCACAGCAGTGCCGCTTCCACCCCGATGATGCCGCGGGGCGCCGGGGTATCTTCCCACAAAACCTGATAAAGCCGGCTGCCGTAACGGATTGTCCGCATTTTGTCGAGGGCAGGCCGCAGCGGGTTGTTTTCAAAGCCGCCCCAGATCAGGAGGGAAAAGTCTGTATCTGCGGCCACAGAGCGCAGAAACGCCCGGCCAAGGTCCGGATCGTGGTCTTTGATATAGAGGTAAGAGATGACACCGTGATGGATAAGAGCGGAGGCTTTGGGGAAGGCCGGATACTGCAGCAGTCTGGTGGGCAGTTTTGACACAAGTCGGTAGATTCCGCCGTAGGCGCACATTTTATATTGTTTGGTGGCCTGCTGGTTTCCCGCAAAACAGCAGGCGATAATCCTGCCGTTTTCCCGCAGGGCGTAAAAGGTCTTTTCTCCAAAACCGCCGTAGCCATAGTCGGCGGGCGCCAGATTCATGGCGCTGAAATATGTTTTCATCAGCTCGTCAAAACCGTCCATGTTGTTCTTTTCCAGAGGAAGAAGTTTTTTGCCGCCATGGAAGCAATAGGTGGTGTAATGCCCGAGATATCGGTATTCGGGCATATTTTTATGCCTTTTTTCCAGCAGGGAAATGGCGTCCTGGTTATCGTCCAGTATTGTCGTATAGCAAATGCGGCAGTCCGCGACCGCCTCATGCAAAAAAGCGTAGGCTTTTGACAGGAAGGGAAACTTTTTCCGGTAATCTGGATGGATTTTGAGGCCGGTGAGATAGGCGCATTTTTCGGCGGCTCCGTGCAGATATTCCCTGCGGATGACGGCGCCGCCGACCGCGCAGAGCCGGTCTGCCCGCCTGTCGATTGCAAGCAGGATCCGGGCGTCGGCGCCATCGGCGAGAAAAGAGTCATAGGGACTTTGACCGCGCAGATACTGCACACTCAGGCCCCCGGTGAAGCTGGTGCTCTGAAAGAGGTCACAAAGTCTGTCATTGTCGGCGCTGTCTGCGAAGCGGATCGTGTAGGTCTGATTTTGCAGCAGGATACCTGTGCCATTGTCATTTTGGTAGTTCATCGAGATGTTCTCCTATGGGGACATTCATTTTCTCGTCGATTTCCCCGCCGATACGCAGATTCATCGCCCAGAACAGTCCCCACATCAGCGGGCTTGTGCGTTTGAGTGAGGCAAAGCCACGCCTCAGTACTGTCTTTGGCGAGGAAAATTCCGCTCTGGCATCACGGCAGAGCCGGCTGAGCTTTTCGGGCGGGATACGTTTGGGGTAGAAAGCAAGTTCACCATAGCGATAGCCCTCCTCCAGCCACCATTTGTCATAGATCAGGCGGTTATCCCGTTTCAGTCTGTCATACAGCGGGGTATTAGGGAAAGGCAGCAGGTGATTGAAGGCGGCGGTGTAAAAGTTATGCTTTTTGGCAAAGGCCACCGCCTCGTCAATTGTCCGTTCATCATCGTGATCATAGCCAAAGACAAATGTCGCATAAATGCCGATGCCCGCGTCGTGGATCCGTTTCACAAGCTCGTCGCGTTCGCCAAGGGAGTCGTTAAAGGACTTATTCATCTGCCTGAGATTTTCCTGATTCAGGCTTTCAAAGCCGATGAGGATAATCTCGCAGCCGCTTTTTTTCATGGCCGAAAGGAGCGCTTTGTCTTTGGCCATGGAAAGCGTGCCCTGACCGGCCCACTTGATTTTGAGGGGCGTGATTGCCTCGAACAGGGCCATTGCGTTCTTTTTGTCGGCCATCAGATTGTCATCCACAAGAAAGGCGTACTTGTGAGCGGCATGTCTGAGATCGTCAGCGATTAAGGTATGGCTGCGGCTGTAATAGCGGCCGCAGTAATACTTTGATATGGCACAGAATTCGCAGCTATGACAGCAGCCCCGGCCTGTTTCCACGAGGGAGACCGGCAGATACTTTTTGCCCTGAAAGATACTTTTGTCCGGGCGGATGTCATAGGTGCCGTTTTGGCCGTGATAGCGCGTTTGCAGGCGGCCCTTTTGCAGATCCGACAGCATCCGCCGCCAGACGGTTTCCGCATTGCCGGTGATGACGCTGTCGCTGTGGCGCATGGCCTCGCCGGGGCAGAGTGTGGCGTGATATCCGCCCATGATGACGGGGACATGACGGCTGCGGAATCTGGCGGCGATTTTGTAGCTTCGTCTTGCGGTATAGGTCTCCACAGTGATACAGACGAGATCTGTCCTGGTATCATAGGGAATCAGTTCCAGACGGTCGTCAAAAAACTCCGTTTCCACATCGGGCGGCGTCAGCGCCTTTAACACGGCAATGGTAAGCGGCTCCATCTTCCATGTACCAATATATTTCTGCCCCGGCTTTTTTCCGATGGCAGGGAGGATAAAGGTGATTTTCATGATTTCCTATGCTCCTTTGGTGGGAATGTCCGAATTGTCACACATTACTTCCCGGGTAAATTTGTGCCATTTGTCGGCATAGCCCTTATAGCCTAGGTTCAGAGGAAGAGAGAGCCAGGGGCTGTGGCGAAACGGGGCCAGCCGACGCAGGATATTGGCAGTCTCGTATGTGGCGCGCCATGCCCGGTCCGTGCCTTCCTCAAGCTGCTCTTTTGTCATGTTTTTGGGCCGGAACACACAGTGCTGTACATCATACATCGCCCAGTTGCGTTCAGTGATACGCCCCTCTTTTTCCAGCTGCATATAATAGGGCGTCTGCGGAAACGGGGTGAGAATCGAGTATCTGGGGAGATCAATCTTTGCCTTGATGATCATTTCCACTGTGCGGTCGAAGACACTTTCATCTTCCTCGTCGCCGCCAAAGGCAAAGCAGCCCTGCACAAGGATTCCATTGTCATGGAGTTTTTGCATTAATGTGACATAGCTTCCCACCTGGTTGACGCCCTTGTGGAGATAGTTCTGCGACTTTTGCGTGATGGATTCAAATCCGATCAGGAGTCCGCGGCAGCCGCTTTTCCGAAGGAGGGTGATCAGCGCATCGTCCATGCCGACAGCCGAGGTGACAAGCCCGACCCACAGGATATGCAGTGGAATCAGGGCGGTGAAAAGTTCGCGTGCATAGCCCGGATCGGTAATCAGGTTGACATCGGGGAAGAGGACGTGCTTTGTGTCAAGTGCCTCGATCTCTGCCACAACTTCCGCTACGGGGCGTTTGTAGACCGCCTTTCCGAAGGCAGCGGGATAAGCGCAGAAGCTGCACGTATGACAGCAGCCGCGAATGGCTTCGACGGTTTTTGTTGTGATATAACGGTTTTTATGCAGAAGCTCACGCCGGGGAATCGGCTTTCCTGCGATCGTGTAATCGCCGCTCTGGTCATAGCGCTTTTGGTGGCAGCCTTTCAGGTAATCGTGGATAAACTGCGGAAAGGTCTGTTCCGAAAAGCCGGTAAACACCACATCGGCATGCTGCGCTGCCTCATCCGGCAGTATGGAGGGATGCACACCGCCGAGGAAGACGGTTTTTCCCCTTTGGCGGAAGTAATCGGCATAGGCATAGCAGCGCGGCGCGGTGCCGGTGATGCAGGTGATTCCGATCAGGTCGGCGTCAAGATCGAGGGGAATACGGCCCGCCGTTTCATCATAGATCTGCGTCTGTGCTTCCACATCCTCCGGCACAAGCGCGGCCAGTGTGGTGAGGGTAAGCGGCGCATAGTGAAGTGATTTTCCAAAGCTTCCCGTATAACGGTGCATCGCACCTGCCGGGGCAAGCAAAGCCAGTTTCAGCATCTTTTTGCACGGTCCTTTCTCTTATGCGATGTAGACTCATGTTCCTGCCGTCAGGCGGATACGCAGTCGTGAATTGGCACTAAGGCCTTGTCAGGCATTCAAAATAATCTGCCCAGCCGCTTCTTTTTGACAGACAGGAGGGTTTGATATCTCCGAGGCGCATCCCGTCCGCGGCCAGACGGTCCATCCAGGCTTTCCGGGGATTGCCTTTTACGGGGATAATCCGTGCCGGAGTTAATTGGCCGAGCTGGCGGCAGTAGTGGTAGTGATAGCTTTCACAGAGCGCAGTGTCCAATGCCTCAGATGTGACATGCGTGTCGGTTGTGTACAGGCAGTAATGCGTCCCTTCCGGTGCCAGCAGGCAGAAGCAGTGGGAGAGGCGGAGGCTGTTCAGTGCTTTTTCAACAAATTGTTCGGTCAGTTTTTCCCCGAACAGGTCACTGCAGATACCGCCTCTGCCAAGAAAGCGGATTCTCGGCGGTGCGTGGGGGTACACAGCCAGTACTTCCACGATATCGCCGATACAATAGCGGTAAAACCCGCCGCCGGTAGTGACGATCAGTTCATACGTTCCCCGGGTAAGCCCCTCCGCCGTGACGATATGACCGTCATCCAGGCTGCGGAACTCAAAGAAATGGGAGTACAGACTGAGGCGTGCGCCCTCCTCACCGACGAGTGGAAAGGACACGAAACATTCCGTTGCCAGCAGTCCCTTGGGCTGAATCATAACGTCCGGGAAACGATCCCGCACGGGAGCTGTGCAGGAAGCCGCGCCGGCGTCGGCCCAGCAGCTGATGAGCTTCAGATCAGAAAACAATCTGTCAAATCTGTTTTCCGCTACCGCGTTCAGAAAGACCGCCTTCCTGCCGCCTGTAAGGCCGGCGGCAAGGATATCTTTGTGCTCGCACATAAAATCACAAAGCAGGGTAAGGAAGCTGGGATTCCATACGGATATCAGGGTCAGGCAGTCACAGGCAAGAAGCTGCCGGGCTGTTTCTTCATAAAAGGCCTCTCTGTCCGTTGCAAATTTGACACTGCCGTCCACCGCGAAGAGCCGCCGCATGATCCCCTGTTCCAGAAACCCGAAATACTGTGCGTCTTCTTCAAAGCCGATGGGGATTCCGCAGGGCGCATAACGCTTTTTGGAAGTGACCGGCGTGAGGGACCAGTAGCTTTTGCCCGCATCCACACCGGGCACATTGGTATAAATATCGTACAGCCAGGGCCTGATGCCCCGCCCGAATTCCTGTTTCAGAGAGCGTGTGTAGGGAATCAGCTTTTTCCCGCCGGATGAGCCGCTCGTCACTTCGAACAGTCTGACTTTTTCCTTTGTCAGAACCGCCCGTCTCCCGTCTCCCATGTCCCGGATATAGGGTTCATAATTCTCATAGACTGTGAGCGGCACCTTTTTTGCGAAATCGGCATAGCTGCGGATCGTGTCAAACTGATAGCTGCGGCCATAGACTGTGTCGGCATTTTTTTTCAGCAGCCGCAGGAGATAATCGGTCTGTACGGCGCCGATATCGCAGGGCGCGGTAAATTGTTTATATGCGCCGCGGTAGAGGAGGCGGCAGAGGTTGTTTAGCAGCTTTTGTTCTTTGCTCATGAGAATAATATCTTTTCTGCCTGTTTTTTCAGCGCTGACCGGTCAAGCCTTGCCAGACATGCCAGATCGTTTCCGTCGGCATAGCCGGGGTTTGCTCTGGTGAAAAAGGCGATGTCTTTGTTTTTCAGCTCTCGGCTGCCGATATCCGCCACGCCCTTTTTCAGTTTATCCTTGACACGGCGGTACTCTATGACTCCCGTGGCGGGATTGTATTCGTCTCCGTACAGGGCAGCGGCATAGGTGTCAATGATGCGCCGCTCATAAGGCGGGGTCGGGCGGCGCCGATCCGGATAAAATTCCGTAAAAAACAGCGGCAGCATACAATAGGTCTTGTATCCCTTGCAGATGAGAAACCAGTAAAATTCGTCATACCGCGCGGCATAAGCAAACCAGAACCGTGCCCATGTCCTGAATAGCTGCATGTCGCCCCAATGTCTTTTGTGGATGATCGTGTCGCCGGAAAAGATGCCGGTTATTTCCCGGCCGCCCAGAGGAAAGGTCATTACCTTCTGGGTCGTAAACCCGACAACGCCGTCGGTTTCATGACGAAGTAAGAGGCAGTAATCCTTTTGCCGGAAATCACGGCGGAACGCATCTTCGCTCATATCGTCATAAAACTCTGCCATCAGTCGGTACATGGCGCAGATTTCATCTTCCTCATAGGCGGCGATTGGCTTTACTTCTCCCTGTAGCATGATTTGTCTCCTTCCGACTGCAGGCCAAACCGCATGCCCTGCTTTTTGAATACTTCTTTGCGGAACAGTGGATTGTAGAGCAGATACGTCATAAAGCGGTAAGGGGTGCGCAGATTGGTGTGCGGTTCCAATGCCCGTGTCACGATGGACCGGAGGCTGTTAAAGCGCCGCCGACACTCAAATGACACTTCTGTCAGTTCCTGCACCGTCATGGTCTTGGGAATGAAAGAGGCATAATTAAAACGGTAATCCTCATGCAGCCACCATGTTCCGTCATAGAGCAGGCGCCCTTCATGCTTCATTGTTTCATAGAGCGGCGTATTTGGATAGGGCATCAGGATATTAAATGCCGCAAAGGTAAATTTATTTCTGATTGCAAAATCGCAGGTTGCGCGGATGGATTCTTTTGTATCGCCGTCGTGCCCCACGGTAAACGCCGCCCAGGTCTGCAGCCCCCATTGACGGAGCCGGCGAATTTCTTCCTGATAGAGATGGGAAGCCCCTTTCTTGTTGGTATGCTTGTTCATCGTGGCGATGCAGGAGGGGGAAATGGATTCAAAGCCGATCACGAGGCCAAGGCAGCCGCTTTTTACCATCAGCTCCATCAGCTCCGTATCCCCGAGCATATCCATGCTTCCCTGGCTGACCCAGCGGACTTTCAGAGGAATCAGGGCGCGGAACAGCTCTTTTGCTTTTTCATGACTGCATACAATATTGTCGTCGACGAAAAACAAAAGCTTTCGCTTCTGCTGCCTGATTTCCCGCACCACGTCTGCGACCGGGCGGCAGATGTGGCGGGCGCCGAAGTAGGCCGAGGAGGCGCAGAAGCTGCAGTGGTGGCTGCAGCCTCTTGAAAACTGCAGCAGTGTAATGGGCAGATAGCCCTTCCCGGTGAAGAGATCGCGCCGTGGGATGACACCCTTTTGGGGACAGAGGGGCTGCGGGGCATCATACCGTTTTTTCAGACAGCCGTGGCCAAAATCATCGAGCATCGTCTCCCACACAGGCTCGGCATCGCCGGTGATCACGCAGTCACAGTGGGCGGCAACCTCATCGGGAATCAGTGTCGCATGCATGCCTCCCATGACGACAGGGACGCCACGCATGGCAAATTCTTCCCGGATCTCATAGGCGCGTCTGGCGGTGAAGGTTTCCACGGTGATGGCGACAAGATCCGTGGGCTCGTCGTAGGGGATTCGCTCCATGCGGTCGTCATACATCACCACGTCAATGTCAGGCGGGGTGAGTGCGGCGAGGATGCCGAGCTGCAGCGGCTCCATCCGGCCTTCGTCCACATACAGACTGCGTTCACGTCTGCCGATATTGGGTTTGATCAGCGTCAGTTTCATGCAGTATCCCTCCCAGAAGCTGTCCCTGTTTCCTGCGGATTTCGCGGCGCGAAATCAGATTTGCCATGACAAATACAAAAAAATGCAGTGGTAAAAAGTTTGCCGGACTGGCAAACAGGCGTTTGATGATGCAGCGCGGGGAATAAAACTGTGTGCGGATGTGCAGACAGCCGTCGCGCAGCTCTTTCGGCGACATATGCTTTGGCATAAAGGCGGTATCTCCATAGCGGTAAGAATCTGAAAGCCACCATTTCCGGTAGAGCAGCCTCCCTTCTTCCTCCATACGCTGATAGACCCGGGTGCCGGGCATCGGGATCAGGGGGTTGAAATTGGTGACGGCTATTTTGTTTCTGACGGCAAACGAAAGTGTCCGCGCAAAGATATCCTTATGATCGCCGTCACAGCCGAGTACAAAGGTGGCATAGACGAGCAGCCGGTGCCGCCGCAGGCGACAGAGCACTTCTTCGTAATCTGATACGGCATTGGCTTTTTTGTTCATTTCCGCAAGGCTGTCCTCATTCAGACTCTCAAAACCGATCAGCACGAGAAAACAGCCGGCTTTTTTCATTTCAGCCAGCAGCGCGTCGTCCCGGGCCGCGTCGATGCTGATCTGGCAGGCCCATTTCTTTTTCAGCGGCGCAATTGCGCGAAACAGCCGGATCGCCGATTCCCTGTCATAGAACAGGTTATCATCGACAAAAAAGATGATTTTTTCCCGCGCCCGTCTGAGCTCCTCCAGGACGATATCCGCTGATTTGCGCCGTACGCCCCGATACATGGTCTTGATGGAGCAGAAATCACAGTGAAATTTACAGCCGCGTGAAATCTGATACACACCGATTCCATAATACCCATGCCGGTACACGCCGGGCGTGTCCGCAATTTTTTGCAGAGGCAGTTTTTCCCCGGAGGTATAAGTCCGTTGCGGGCAGCCCGCCTGACAGTCGGCCAGAAAACGGCCCCATGTATCCTCGGCATCCCCGATCAGGACCGTGTCGGCATAACGCAGCATTTCCCCGGCCATGACACTGGCATGGAAACCGCCCATGACGATTCTGTTATTATTGGTGCGGTATTTCCGGGCGAGTATGTAAGCGCGTTTGGCGGTGAATGTCTCTACGGAGAAGGCAATCACATCCGTATCTATGGTATCCGGCAGCCGCTTAACACGTTCGTCAAGAAAGGTGATGACATGCTCCGGCGGTGTGAGATTTTTGATGATGCCAAATAACAGCGGCTTCATGGCGTCCGAACTGATCTGTTCAAACATATTTAAACGAATAAACGTAATAGTCACGTTGCGGTGTATCCTTTTGCCTGTTTTTGCCGGTTTATGACCGACGATAGGTTTATTATAGCAGAAACGGGCGGAAAAAGTAAGAAAATTTATCACTCAAGCACGACAAACGCAAGAGTGGATAAATTGTGGACATAACATGTAGGAAGGACAGAAACTGAAAAAGTTCAGACAGGGTCATGGCTTTCGGCAAAGGTATGCCATCCCGGCGGTTCACCGGGCTACAGATTCAGCTTTCGGAAATCAATCCATAAGTCATCATAGATGTTGGCTTTGATGTTATCAGCAAATGAGTATATGGCAGGAGCCGAATCATGCTCCATATCATATACAAGGACGGTTTGTTTCATGGGATCCACAATCCAATACTCCCTTACGCCGGCGGAACGGTACAGGGACAATTTTGTATAGTAATCCATAGGGCGGCTGGCGGGGGATACGATTTCTATCACCCAGTCCGGAGAACCCTTGCAGCCCCGGTCATCCAGCTTCCCTTTATCGCAGATTACGGATATATCCGGTTCGAGATATTTGGAATCGTCTGCAAATAAAAAGACGGCAAAGGGGGCGGGATATACTTTGCATTCGCCGTTATTGTTGGCTATATAGTTTCCAATTGCCAGATGAAGGAAGGATAAGATGTCCTGATGCCTTCGGCTGGGCGGGGCCATATAGTATATCTGACCGTCAATCAGTTCAGCCCTGCTGCCTTCCGGGAGATTGTAGATGTCATCAATGGTATGGAATTTTTCTTGTGCTGATGCTGGCGCCATAGTAACGCTTCCTTTCAGGGTTATTGTATGCAGATGCAAGTGTTGTACTCGCTTGCGGGCAACTGCTGGTGTTTGCTGTCAATTGACAGCGAATTGCGGACGGCATGGGCAGTAACCGGGAACACACCATATGAGCCGGTTGCTGCTGATTATAGCATATCAGAGGGTCGGCCGCAAGCGAAAGGAGAAATGGGGAAACGCCGGTTCAGCGTTTCCCGCACCGGATTTGTGCTGCGAAGCAGCATGTTTCTTTATCCGAACTCATCGACGCACACGGTATTTCCCAGTACTTCCCTACAGGCCTGGAGGAGCAGATCAGGCCTGGCCTGGGTGCTCCATTTGACCAGAGTCAGGCAGCGGTTTTCGATTTCGATGCCGGTGATGCCGGTCGGATGGATGCAGCTGCCGGTGTTACAGTAAGGGGAGAGTCTGGTGCCGATCATGGGATGATGGGTATGGCCGGTCACCAGAATATGATGGTGATCCCGGGCCCATTTTGTCAGGCGCTGTTCGGATTTTTTCTTTTTGCGGTTATTTTTGGCCGCGCTGGTGGGGTCGGGGATACCCAGCTTTTCCAGAGGCCGCCAGAAATAGCGGACAAGAAAGCGGGCAAGTGGCCAGAACGTGCTGTTCAGCGGGTCTGCCTGATGACCGTGGGTGAGATAAATATCCATGACGCCTTTGCTATCCTGCAGGATGATAGCGGGATAAAAGGTCATGCCCGGGCAGAGCGGCTGCTCTGTAAGGGTGCGGTCACAATAGTAGGTATGCAGATGGGCATGCCGGAAGCTCTTTTGCTTTTTGACGATATCATGGTTCCCATAGACCGCATACAGCCGTCCGGCGCTATAGAAGCGTGACAGAATTTCAAAACTGCGGGGATGCATTTCCTTGATTTTCTGAAAAGAGCGGTTCTCCCACAGTTCATCCCCGTCGCCCAATTCCACACAGGTGAATCCCCGACGGTAATAGTATTGCAGTGCTGCCAGATAGAGGTATTCGTTTTTGAGGAAATTGTCGTTGGCATTGCCCACACCCCGGTGGCAGTCGCTGAGGAGGATATACCTGGAGCCGGGGCGTAATGGCAGCCGCAGGGCACCGTCAAAGGCTCTGGCAAGACGGCTGTGGCTGCGGGCGGTGGGGGTCAGCGCAGGACTCATCGACAGCGCCTCCCATGCCGCGGACATTTCTGCTTTCTGCATCTGCGGAACCGAAGCAGATGACGGAAGCATGTGGGCAGAAAATAGTACAGATAGAGCAATTTATCGAGGGTGCAGCAAAATGGCCTTGTGACATACTGATAGATGCAGCAGAACAGACGGTTTTCCAGTTGTGACAGCCAGGAACAAAATCCGGGGCGGTGCTGGGTCGTATAGGGTCTGGCAAAGGTAAAGCAGACAGTCAGATCACAGACACAGAGCGCACATTCCGGATAGCCGCTGTGGATCAGGCCGTCGAGGAAGGCCTTCAGCATGCAGGCATTTGGGAAGGTAACGGAGAGCTTCATGGTCAGATCACCCGGGTAACAGAAATGCCCCACATCAAAGCCGGTCAGCCACCAGCGCACGCCGCGCAGGGAAAAGAGGAGTCGGCATTTGTAGAAAAGCTGCATGGACATGTACAGCATTTCCTCATCGGAAACACTGTGAAACAGCGCCCGGTCATACTGCTGCGGGGACAGAATGCAGTCCGCATGATAGATGCCGATCTCGCCGCCGGTATTGATACCGTACTGGCCTTTCCAAAATTCGATCAGCCAGGTTCTGCCCTGGTAATTAAAATAGATTGGTTCACAGTCAAAGATCATATTAAAATGAGGTGCGGTCTTGTCAAAAAGGGCACAGTAGCCGAATTCCCGCTGCCAGGCGTCCTGCCTGGATGTGACGATATCCTGATCCAGCAGATAGGAAAAACCGAAAGGGCGCAGCAACTCGTTCAGTGTGCACACTTTTTCGCAGTTGTCCATATTGCAGACCTTGCAGATGATGCGTTTTTTCCGGTGATGGTTTAAAATACAGAAAATAATACAGAAAATGAGGAAGAGTCCGAAAAAGAGATACATGATAGAATCCTTCTTGCCGTTTCTTTATCATATGCTGTCGACAGAAGGTGGGAACAGGGAAGATAAAACAAAATTCAGTTTTCTGAAAGGGAATGTTCGCCCATATTTTTCTGGAACACCCGGTCAAAATATGATAGAATAAAAAAAGTTTATACAAACCATGGGAGAATGGGCATGAAATGGAAGAAATTCATCATAGAGACAACTACGGAGGCGGAAGATATCATTATCAGTTCCTTATATGATATCGGACTGGAAGGCGCGCAGATCGAGGATCGGATTCCGCTCACCGAATCGGAGAAGGCGCAGATGTTTGTGGACATCCTGCCGGAGATGCCGGAGGATGACGGGATTGCATATCTGAGCTTTTTTGTGGAGGAGACGGAGAGCGGCATGCTTTTGCTGAACGGGGAAGAAACCGACATGGCCGTCATTTTAGAGAAAGTGCGCGGGGAACTGGACGGGATCCGTGCCTATATGGAAATCGGGACCGGCAGCATTACCGTGGAAGAGACTCAGGATATTGACTGGATCAATAACTGGAAACAGTATTTTCATCAGTTCACGATCGACGACCTGCTGATTATTCCTTCCTGGGAGGAGGCAGGGGAAGCGGATCGTGATAAGAAGATCCTGCACATTGATCCCGGTACTGCCTTTGGCACAGGGATGCATGAGACGACGCAGCTTTGTATCAGACAGCTGCGCAGATATCTGACAGAGGAGACCAGGCTTTTGGACGTGGGGACTGGCAGCGGCATTTTGTCGATTGTTTCCCTGCTGTATGGTATCCGGGAGGCAAAGGGGACGGATCTGGATCCCTGCGCCGTGGATGCGGTCAGAGACAATCTGGAAGCCAATCATATTCCGCCGGAGAAGTTTGAGCTGCTGATCGGCAATATTATCACCGATCAGGGAGTAAGGGACCGGCTGGGCTATGCGTGTTATGATATCGCGGTGGCCAATATACTGGCGGACGTGCTGGTGCCGCTGACACCGGTCATTGTGGATCATCTGAAACCGGGCGGCATCTATATCACTTCCGGTATTATTGATGAGAAAGAGCAGATCGTGAG
>CAJULA010000016.1 GCA_910587155.1 uncultured Lachnospiraceae bacterium | reverse complement strand
ACGTCAATATCATTGAATGTGCCCGACATACTGTCCTTGCCGCCGATGGAGGGCAGTTCAAATCCCATCTGCGCGTCAAAGGCGCCGAGCAGCGCCGCAAAAGGCTGGCTCCACCGGGACGGCTCACAGGTCATCCTGCGGAAATATTCCTGGAAGGTAAAATGAATCTTTTTGTAATCGCCGCCTGCGGCCACGATCTTTGCCATGGACTGGGTGACTGCATAAACCGCGCCGTGATACGGACTCCAGGAGGACAGATACGGGTCAAAACCGTAACTCATCATCGTCACCGTGTCCGTCTTGCCATGCAGCACCGGCAGCTTCGCCACCATGGCCTGTGTCTCTGTCAGCTGATATTTGCCGCCATAGGGCATAAACACGCTGCCTGCCCCGATCGAAGCGTCAAAAGTTTCCACCAGGCCTCTCTGAGAGCACACATTCAGATCAGACAGTGTGGCAAGCAATGCCTTCTTTGTATCTTTTTCCTGCAAAGCCGTCTCCACGGCAGGAGCGGCATATTTTTTAAAATAGTTATCCTCCTCAGACGGCATTTCCACCACTACGTTTGTCTCCTGATGAGCGCCGTTGGTGTCCAGAAAGGCTCTGGAAAGGTTGACAATCTCTTTCCCCCGCCAGGAAAGCACCAGCCGCGGCTCTTTTGTCACCACGGCCGCTTCCACGGCTTCCAGATTTTCCTGCGCGGCATATGCCAGAAACTTTTCCACATCCTTTGGCGCAACCACAACCGCCATCCGCTCCTGGGATTCGGAAATGGCCAGCTCCGTACCATCCAGTCCCGCATATTTTTTCGGCACCCGGTCCAGATCGACGCGCAGACCGTCCGCCAGTTCTCCGATGGCGACCGACACGCCGCCGGCGCCAAAGTCATTGCATTTCTTAATAAGCCTGCTCACTTCTTCCCGACGGAACAGTCTCTGTATCTTACGCTCCGTGGGGGCATTTCCCTTCTGCACCTCCGCGCCGCATGTCTCAATGGAGCTTTCCGTATGCACTTTGGAGGAACCGGTAGCGCCCCCGCAGCCGTCCCTGCCGGTCCGACCGCCCAGCAGGATGATGATATCCCCCGGATCAGAAGACGCCCGGACTACATTTTTTCTCGGGGAGGCGCCCATCACGGCGCCGATCTCCATCCGCTTCGCCACATAGGCGGGGTGATAGATTTCTTTTACATAACCGGTGGCCAGTCCGATCTGGTTGCCATAGGACGAATAGCCGTCCGCCGCCCCGGTCACCAGTTTCTTCTGCGGCAGCTTCCCCCGCAATGTCTGCGATACCGGCACAGTAGGATCCGCCGCTCCGGTCACACGCATGGCCTGATAGACATAGGAACGCCCGGAGAGCGGGTCGCGGATCGCGCCGCCCAGACAGGTGGCAGCCCCGCCGAACGGTTCAATCTCCGTGGGATGATTGTGGGTCTCATTTTTAAAGCTTATGAGCCATTCCTGCTCCGCCCCGTCTATCTCCACCGGCACTACGATCGAACAGGCATTGATCTCATCCGACTCTTCCATATCCCACAGTTTGCCGTCTTTTTTCAGCTTTTTCATGGCCATCAGCGCCAGATCCATCAGACAGATAAATTTGTCTTCCCGCTCTCCCACGATTTCTTCCCTGGTATCCAGATAGGACTGCCAGGTCGTCTCCAGCGGAGATCGGTAATAGCCGTCTTCAAATGTCACCTGCTTTAGCTCCGTGGAAAATGTGGTATGCCTGCAGTGATCCGACCAGTAAGTATCCAATACCCGTATTTCCGTCATCGACGGATCACGGCCCTCCTCTTTCTCAAAATAGCCGCGGATATGCAAAAAATCCTGAAAGGTCATAGCCAGTCCCAGAGAGGTATAAAGCTCCCGCAGCGCGCCCTCACCCATACCGCGGAATCCGTCCAGTATCCTGATATCCGCCGGTTCTTCGTATGTTGTCTCCAGCGTCCCCGGTTTTTCCATGCCGGTCTCCCTGGAATCGACCGGATTGATACAATAGGCCTTAATTCTGGCAAACTCGTTATCCGTCAGGTCGCCCTCCAGCACATAGGTCACTGCCGTGCGGATAACCGGTGTCTCTCTCTCATTCAGAAAGCGGACACAGGCCACCGCCGAATCCGCCCGCTGGTCAAACTGCCCCGGCAGAAATTCCACGCCAAACACCCGTGCCCCGTCCGCCATGGGGAAGGTCTCTTCATAGAGCATATCTACCGGCGGCTCGGAAAAAACGCTGCGGCAGGCCATCCGCCATGTCTCCTCACTGATATTCTCCACATCATAACGGATCAGCACCCGCACCCCTGTTACACTGCCGATCCCCAGATAACTGGCGATCTCCTCCTCAAGCTTTGCCGCCCTGACCGCATAAGGCTTCTTTTTTTCCACATAAATCCGTCGCACACATTCCATGAGTCATCCTCCACCTATTCTTCTGCCACTAGTCCCTGCATGATATAATAAAGTTCACTGTCCACTGCCTTTTCCGAAATGCCCATCGTCTGGGCCGCCGCCCTGAGTCCTTCCAGGACAAACATAATATTGCGCGCGCAGCCCAGGGGGTCTTCACAGTAAAATTCCCCGTTCTCCACACCGTCTGTGATCAGCTTCTCCATCACTGCCACTGCCTCTTCAAACCGGCTGCGCAGGATATTCTCCTTCCTGGCGACCTTATTTTCAAAAAAATATTCATAGGTCGCTACCGTCAGGGAATTTTTTCTGCGCAGAATTTCCTTTTTCTGCTCTTTCAGAAAAAGCGCCAGGATATCCGATGCCGCGGCATCTCCGGGAATCCCCTGGGAAAACACATCATCCTTCTCCTGACTTTCCATTGCCAGCACTTCCGCGAAGATCTCTTTTGTGCTGCTGAAATACAGATACAGGCCGCCCCGGCTGATACCGCAGGCTTCCACGATATCCTTCATGGTAACGTCCTTATAGCCCTTCTCCATAAAGATCCTTCTGGCAGTCTCCAGGATAAGCTGTCTTTTCTGATTCGATTTTTCTCCCATATGTAACGCTCCTCATTCACCGGGTTTCCTTTCCCTCTCTGTCCCAAAAATCGAGAATCTCTTTCATCCTGCACAAAAGTTCCAGATAAATGCCGTTTCTTACACCTTCCGCCCAGACAGTCCCCTTTGTCATCCCCTTGATGATATAGCGGGAAAGGATGCCCCAGAGCACGCCCATCTCCTTGATGGTAGCGCTTTTGATCAGACGGTGCTCGTCCTTTTCGCCGCGGATCCCGTATCTGGAATACACATACACATAGTTGCGGTCTATCAGACTGCTGGCCCTTGCCGTTTTCACAAAATTCATCAATGTGGTATCATAGACCGGAAACGTAATGGAATGCTCCCCGATCCCTTCCCCCTGAAAAGTTGTGGACATCTCGTTTCCCTTCTGTGCTTCCAGCCAGGGAATATAACCGGTCAGACTCTGCACATCCGGCTTGTAATATTCCACCATCTCTTCCACACTCAGTTTTTCGCTCTCCATGCTCTTCTCCCATCTTTGTATCACTTTTATGACACATCTGTCTTTTATCTCATTATGTCACGACTGTCAGCGACAGCCGGCTGCCGACGCCCCGCGCTTATCCGTCCTCTGGCGCCGGCGCCACACCCACGGATATCCGCAGGTTTCTTTAATTCTAACATATTTTGAGATTATGTACATACATCGCCGTAAAAAAATTTTTCGTTATTGTTTTCATTCTCATTTTCCGTTATACTGTATGGTAACGCTTCACAGATTTTATTTATTATATGACACTTATGTCATGTCGGAGGTATTATGGCAATCATACGAATTGAAAACGGGCAGCTCATCTGCCAGGCAGGCGATGCACTGAAAGAACTGTATGTCATCGGAGAGGGAAATGTACGGGCGGTATTCCCCGGCGGCGGACTGATGATGCGCAAGGGAGATATCATCGGAATCCAGGATATCAAATCGGGTGTCCACTCCTGCACCTATCTTGCCGCTACGGATGCCGCGCTCGTCCCTTATCCATACAGCGGTCTGGAACAGCTCCTTACCCTGTTTCAGGCAAAGCCCAATGTCATGCATCTTTTTTTTACATCCAGCGCACGCTTTTCCTGCTCTCTTTTAAAATACTGCGCACAGGCAGGCCACGGAGAACCCGGGGAATATGTGCTGGGCTCCAGATCTCCTGACAATGTTTTTGATAAAGCCATCTATCAAAAGACACGTGCAGATGTCGCACTGGCCGCAGATATGGCAGATGCCGCCGCAGAGAACGGCATGGGCGACAATGGCATTCCCTATGACAGAGTCATCCCGCCGGCAAAGGTGGATCCTGTTGCCAGAAAGAAACAAAACCCCGTACCCGAAGAAGCACCGGCAGTTTCCAGTCCCAAAGAAGAGGCAAGGGCCGCTGCTGCCGAAAAAGCCGCTGCTGCCGCCATGGAAGCGGTACAGATCCCGGTGGAGCTGGAAGACGCCCTTTCCGTTATCCTTGCTTTCAGCGAGTGTGACGAGGCGCTGGCTCAGCGCTTTACGGAAGAAGTGGAAGCTTATAAGGCCATGCCGGACAAAGACGGCACCGATGATGCTGACAGACGGTTCCGTCTGGCTCTTACCGGTGATTTTTATAAACTGTATACCAAAGTATTTGAACTGAGTATCAACGAAACCAATCTCCCTGTTGCGGTAAAGCTGTTTCTGAATTTCGGCTTTGTGGACGCCGAGCTGGCCGGTATCAGCAATTCGGTATATCTGCTCTCCATTCTGGATGCCTACGGCGGCGAGCCCGAGCGTGGTGTCTACACCTTTCCGGAATGGCTGCTGGCTGTCTACCACGGCGAGAAGGAACCGTCCCGCAATGAATTTGACATGGACTATCCTGCGTACCTGCGGGATCAGAAAAAAAGCGGCAAAATCAACGATGCCCAGGAAAAGCAGCTTCTCACTTCCAATATCGACAAAGTACGGTTTGAACTGGAAAATGTATTCCCGGTTGTCAATAAGATGACCTTCGGGCGGATCTCCACTTTCTGCCCGCTTCTGTCCGAACACAATCTGATGAAACCACTGCACACTTCCCTTGTCAGCCCGGCTGCGCTGCACAAGGCACTGGATGATATCCGCAAGCTGGACTTTTCCGCGTTTTACCGCGAAACTACCTACACGAACGAGGAGTGTGGCATTGTCCGGGAATATCTGCAGATAGAGGTACTGCCCGACTTTATCCTTATGCCCAATGCCGGGGTCCGCGGCGCCATGTGGCAGGAGATCGAAGGAAAGCGCCGCCTGACGCCTTCCCGGATGATGTTGTCCGGGATCGCTCTGGAGAGTGTACCCCAACTCCTGACACGTATGGTCGGGGAATTCCGCTGGGAGATGTGCAAACGGGTCCAGGGCGCACGATGGAACGACGTATCCGAACCGTCCCTGACCAGCCAGTATACGGATTATATCCAGTTTTATAAAAAGAACCGGGAATTATCCCCCGATGCCAAAGAAAAGCTGCGCCTGAGCCTGCAGCGTGCAAAAAACAGCGTCAAGGAAATGTTTGTCCGGGATTATGTCCTCTGGATCTCCTATGAAGGCAACGGTTCCCCCCGCCTGAACAAGGTAGCCCGGCCGATTCTGTTTGCCTACTGTCCGTTTTCCGCACCCATCCGCCAGAACCTGATCCAGCATCCTCTTTACATGGAGATGATAAACCGTTACAAACTGCTGCTCAGTCAGAAGCTCCATCATCTGGATATGCTCTGCAACAAGCTGCAGAAAAATTACGGCTCCGTCCCGGAAGAAATCACAAATCAAATAGAATTCCTGAAAAGCTGAGCTTTTCAGGAATTCTTTTATGTATGCCTTATTCTTTTTCTGCTACTATTCTTACTTATCCTTACCGGTAGGACGTACCATCACCAGTGAGATAACGAGGGAAATGATATACAGGACGATGGTCGCATAGAGCACAAACTGATAACCGGTGGGATTCACTGTCAGTATTTCCACGCTTCCGTCCGCAAGCGCATGCTCGATATCCACCGGGCTGCCAAAGGTATTGACAATCCAGGTTGCCATCTGGTTGCCGGTCAGCCCCGCAAATCCCCAGGCAGACAGGGTAATGCCATGGATGGCACTGATATTGCCCATTCCGTAATGATCCGAAAGCAGAGTGGGCACATTGGAAAATCCGCCGCCATAACCTGCGTTTACCACAAAGATCAGGCCCAGTACAAGAGCGATCAGCAGGGTATTGCCCTCACCGTTTTTAATTCCGTTTGTCACCAGGACAATGCCTGTAAAGACAATGGAAAGCACGAATATAATCTTGTAAATCGTATTACGGTCCTTCATCATATCCGCCCAGGCAGAAAAGCCCAGACGCCCGCCTGCGTTAAATACGGCGGATACCGTGGAGATGATGCCTGCCGCACCGGCCAGGCCGATACATTTCACGATCATCTTTTCCTGGGAAATCAGTGCCAGGCCACAGGTGATATTGATATAGAACATCAGCCAGATACCGATATAATTGGCAATGGGTTTGGAACGGATCACGTCCATTGCACTCTGGCCCTTTTCCTTTTTCTGAGGCTCATGCCAGCCGTCCGGTTTCTTTAAGAGCAGATGGCCCGCAAACATCATAATAAAGTAAACCACTGCCAGAATAAGGAACATTTTGTAGATGCCGCCCTCGCCCAGATTGTTCAGCATCGCCTGCATGATGGGACTTGCGATCGCTTTGGCTGCGCCGAAACCGGCAACGGCCAGTCCGGTTGCCAGCCCCTTTCTGTCCTCAAACCAGAGCATCAGTGTCTTAACCGGTGACAGATACCCGGTGCCCAGACCGATTCCCATAATCAGGCCATAGCAAAGATAGATGCCGCCCAGTACAAGCGGGCTGCCCTGATGGGTGCCGCCATAGTAAATGAAAAAGCCGGTTCCCGCCATACCGACCGAAAAACAGATGGCCGCCAGCAGGGATGATTTGTGAATATCCTTCTCCACCACATTTCCCAGAAATGCCGCCGACATCCCCAGGAAAAAGATGGCAAAACTGAAGGCCCATTCCGTGGCGCCTTTGGAAAAACCGATGTAGTCGGCAATCTCCTGACTGAAGATCGACCAGCAGTACACGGTTCCGATACTGCAGTGAAGCAGCAGCGCGGGGATCGCGGCGCGGAACCATTTGTTGCTGCGCCAGCCCCCTGAATTCTTCTTTACATTTTCTCCCATGTCTCATACTTCCTTTGTATTTTTTTATAGTGACCTGCGCGCCTCATGCGCAATCCCTATTATACACGATTCCCATGCAGGTTTCAACCCCTGCGGATGGCCGCCAGAGGGCTCAGACGCATGGCCCGCAGCGCCGGAAAAAAGCCCGAGGCCATGCCCACAAACACGGCAAAGACAACGGAAGCTCCCGCCAGCCAGGCAGGGATATAAGACAGGGTCATTTCCATCCCCATCCCCGCCACGATCCGATTGATCACAAAGGAAATCAGAAAACTGAAGGCAAGGCCGGCCAGCCCGCCGATCAGCCCGATAAATCCCGCTTCCAGCAAAAACAAAGAACGGATATCCCGCATATCGCAGCCGATCACTTTCATCACGCCGATCTCTTTGGTTCGCTCATAGATAGACATCATCATCGTATTGGTAATGCCGATGGCCGCGACAATCAGAGACACGGCCCCGATACCGCCCAGCACCGCCTGAATATAACCGTACTGCTTCTTTGTGGAATCCACCCATTCCGTATTGCTGGAAGTCTGATAGCCCATATCATTGATCCACTTCTGCACCTCAGCCACAGATTCCATGTCGTCCACTTCCACATAGATCTCGTTATAATAAATCTCTTTATAAGGTTTTCCCGAAGCCGTCGTAGGCTGTCCGGGTATGGTTTTTCCTTTGAACACCCGTTTCAGGTGGGCTTCCAGCGGCACAATATTACAGTACACACTCCAACTGTAGGAATGATACGTATCCAGACCGCCGTCTATGACTCCCGCACACTGGGCAATATATTTTTTCGGCGGCTTCACAGCCGTGGCACCCGTCCCCGGCACACCCTGATTTCCCTGAGAATTATAATAGCTGTCCATATCATAGATGATGAAAATGGCGTCATTTTGCAGGTCGATATCCGGTATGGTGCCGTCCATCCAGTAACCGGAACCGGTCCGGCTGTTCATAAAACCCGCCAGAATCTGGTTGCCGTACAGAAAAGCCAGTGTATCTTCCGCGAGAGGCACCTCCCCGGACGCGAGCGGAAAATCCATGCGCTCCAGCGCTTCCCCGCTCATACCCCGGATATCCAGATTATTCTCATAAGCGCCGCATTTTGCCAGAACGGAAATGTACAGCACCGGCGATACCAGTTCCACATGGGGATTGGCCCGGATTGTCTCCACCAGCTCATCATCCAGCCGTTTGATATCCTTCTCTGACGTATTCGTGTCATAATTGCCCGATTCCCATACTTCTATGGAAGTCAGCCCGCCGTTTTCCTCAATATTCTGCATGGTGGAACGGTTCAGCCCAAGGCCCAGCGACACCATCACCACAATGGAAGCCGTACCGATCACCACGCCCAGCACGGTCAGAATCGTCCGCACCTTGCGCTTCCATAAGCTGGAAATGCTCATAAGCAAAAGATCACCGATCCGCATACTACTCTTCCTTATCCTCTATGTCCCGCTTCAGATCTTCCAGATCCTCCGCCAGTTCCCGTTTTATTTTCCGTTTTTTTCTCACATGGACCGCGCTGACAGTGCCCACGATCAGCACAAGGATCACCGCCGCCCCGATCTTCCATCCCATCGGGATACCGGGGCCGCCTTCCTCCGGAATTTCTTCCGGAATATACTCCATATCTTCCGGCATCATCTCTTCCTCCACCAGAAGCGGTATGGACGTCTCCACCTGCGTCACTTCTCCGGCATCGTTCTCATAGGAGATGATCGTTTTTACCATGCCGTCGCCCACAGTCGGCATCTCACCGGTTATCATGGCGTCTACATTGCCTGTGGCGCCGGATTCCAGCTTCCCCACATAGCAGTCCCCGCCGGACACGGATGCGTCCTCAAACCGCACTTTTACATTGTACAGTGTGGTTTTGCCCGTATTGTAAATACTGAATACCACATTGGCCTGAGAGCCGGGCGTAATGGATTCCGGTACGACCTCCGCCGTACTGTACTCCACGCGGGAGAGCTGCCTGACCGGAACTGACAGACTTGTCACATTTTCATAAGGATTACAGTCAGAGTCCTCATACTTCATGGTCATATCAATGGCATACGGTTTCTGCACCAGATCCGCTTTGGCCGACATTTCGATCTGAAGCTGCGTCTCACCTCCGCTGGGAATCGAAGGCACATAGATGGTATTGGAACCGGAGGTCGGCAGAAAGGACGCATAAAGTGTCTTGTCATCCTCCCCTTCCTCCGCCGCCTTTAAATCAAATTCGATATTGGAAACTGCCGTCCGGGAGGACGTATTTTTCACATGAATGGTCAGCATAAAGGTGCTGCCGGCAAATACCTCCTTCGGCTCCGTCTCAAATCCCGTGACAATAATGCGGGGCGTGGATTTTTTCTCCTCTTCTTCCTCTTCGTCGATGGAGCCGCTTTCCTCTTTGCCGTTTACTTTGATATAAGTCGTGAGCACCGCCTTTTCCGGTACGCCCTTGCGCTCATAGACAATGTTGAAATCCAGCTTATAATAGCCGGTCAGTACGTCCTGCCTCGTGGCAAGCGCATAGCGCACCTCACCGTGGTTTGCATAGGCTTCCTCTATCGTATGGCTGCCGGGTATCTCCGCAATCTCCTCCGCGTAACCGGTGCGGCTGATCTCAAACGGCCATTCCTTCACGGAATTGGAAATCACCGGGGTGACGATCACATTGGTCAGCGTCTCTTCCCCGAGATTGAGGATGGGCAGGATCAGCACCACACCCTCCCCATACCCTGCCACCGGGGAATCATACAGATTGCCCACCGCCAGATAATCAATGGTGGACTGCGGACGCAGGGAAAGACATTTCTCCACGTAGGCATCCATCAGAGATTTTGTCTCGGATACATGGGTTTCTACCTGGGTTCTGGTGATGTCATCGGTCCCGGCTATGTAATTTCTGCCGTCGTTGCATATCTTTTCCAGTTCTTTTAACTGTGTCTGATCCAGATCGTCTCCGTTGATCAGTTTCAGGTTTTTATAATATCTGGACAGCCGGTTGACCGCGTCCGCGATTTCATCGTCATCGGCTTCATCCGTATATTCGTCCTCATCTTCTTCCGCGTACGCCACCATCTGCTGTGGCGCCAGCAAAAAAATACAGAGCAGAAACAGCCCTGCCCGTCTCTTCCATTTCCTTCTCTTTCCCGTTTTCATCTTACCACTCTCCGCTCCCCGTATTCCCTGCCGCCTGTCCGTGCTGTTACATTTTTTCTTCTATTTTCAGTATTTTCCCATCCCGGATATGAAAAATCCGGTCTGCAAAACCGGCCAGCTCATTGTCATGCGTCACCATGATCAATGTCTGATTTTTCTCCCGCACCACCCGCTGCATCAGTTCCATCACCTCTCTGGAAGTCCGGGAATCCAGATTGCCGGTAGGCTCATCGGCAAAGATGATCTCCGGCTCCACCACCAGCGCCCTGGCCACGCCCACCCGCTGCTGCTGGCCTCCTGACATCTGTGTCGGCTTATGCTTTTTATATTTGGACAGCCCTACCATATCCAGCATCTTCTCCGCCTTCCTCACCCGCAGTCTTTTATCCATCCCCTGGAAAGTCAGCGGCAGTGCCACATTCTCTATGGCATTCATCGTATCCATCAGATTAAAAGACTGAAAGATAAACCCGATATGGGCCTGCCTAAACCGCACCAGCTCGTTCTCGCTCTTTTTCTCCATGTGCTCTCCGGCAATGACAATCTCACCCTTTGTAGGCTTCTCCAGCCCGGCCAGCATATTCAGCAGTGTGGATTTGCCTGACCCGGAAGCGCCGACGATGGAACAGAACTCGCCCCTGTTTATGGCAAAGTCCACCCCGTTCAATGCGCGTACCTTTGTCTCGCCCACACGGTATATTTTGTAGAGATCGCTCACGGTTATGACCGTTTTACTCTTTTTCATAAACTTTCCAGCGGCCCTTTCCGTTCGTCAAAGATACCTGCATCACAACCCCGCCGCATGACACAGATGCGAAAAACAACAGCCCCGCTTCATGGAGCTGTCAGAACTGTTACTACTATAACACATTTCCCGGAAGAAAATCTTAATTTTTAATTAAATTGCCACCCTCTCCACGGTATGATATACTGAATCCGTATTTTTATCAACAAACGCCGGGAATATCCCGGTGCTGCCATTATATGGGAAAAAGGGGGATATCATATGTCTGAAAAAAATGTAGGGAAAGGCTTGTCCCGTATTGCCGCGGTGCTGTCACTTTGTCTGACTCTGACTGGCTGCGGGAAGGAAGACGCTTCCGCCGTCATCCTCAAAGCACAGGAAAATCTGCAGGGAATCAGCAGCATGAGTTATGATATGACAGTGGATATCAATATGGAAAGCCAGGGAGAGACGCTGTACGTGACCACCACCGCGGCCGCGGATTACATACTGCAGCCACTGCAGATGAAGCTGGAAATGACCGCCAGTATGAACGGTACGGACGGCATCACCTCGACCTCCTACCTGAAGGAGGAAAATGGCGTCCGCAAACTGTATACCGGACTGGACACCGGCAGTCAGCTGTTCTGGCAGGCATCCCAAGTGGAAGACATGAATTCCTATACCCAGTACAATGCCTCTGCCAATCTGGAACTGTATCTGTCCTACGCGCAGTCTTTTGAGGCAAAAGAAGAAGAGACTGTAGCCGGTGCGGAGACCATACGCTATGACGGCCTTGTGCCCGGAGAAACCCTGGGTCAGGTCCTTGACTCTTCCGGTATCACCTCGCAGCTGGAAGACCTGGGGTTTTCCCTGTCTGATCAGGAAGCTCTGCTCACCGAAAAAGAGGGGCTCCCCATCAGTATCTGGATCGAAAAGGAAACCGGCATGGCAGTAAAATATGAAATGGACATGACCTCCCTGATGCAGGACATTGTCTCCGACATAGCCTCAGGCGACAGTCCGTTTCCCGCTGATCTCACCGTCAGCAGAATGTTCGTCTCCATGACCATACGCGATATCAACAACATAGACGCCATCGAGATCCCGCAGGATGCCCTTGATGCCGAATCTGCCGGTCTGGACACCTTTACCTCCATGGAAGACCTGACAGAAGAGAATTATCAGACTTTCTTTGAGATTGCCTCGGACATGGGGTATCAGTATCTGGGCCGCGCCTACTGCAAAGCGCCGGAAGGAATGTTCGAAGACGGTAATTTCCTTGATGCCTTCCTGCCCTACGGCGGCAGTCCCGCCTATTCACCGGACGGGCTCTCCGTCACAGCCTCTGCCCATGGCATGGAAGTCATGCAGACTGCTCTGCGCAGCGAAGACAACGCGCAGGCTGTCGTCGATCAGGCTTATGAGGAACTGCTGGAAAAAGGACTGGAGATCATGGATGGAGAAATCGGCGAAACGCAGTACGATCCGTCACTGGATATCGCCTATAAACAGATCGCCTATCTGGAATATGCAGACCAGGTGCAGCAGCCAAGAGTTGCCATCCTGTACGCGGACAACAAGCAGCCGGACTATTATCTCTATGCACAGATCACCTATATGCCGGAACAGTTTGACGATCAGTATCCGGCCATGCTGGAAGAACTGCGGGATGCCTTTGCCTTAACCCTTCCTCAGTATACGCTGAGTGAATTCTACTGACAGGGAGATATTGACTGCTTATCCATATGTCATAATCAGCAGTTCCACACTCATCACATCATTCATCTTTCCTGTTTTGACCCGCTCCTCTGCCTCCACACAGGCCTGCAGCGCTTCCCGCAGCTGTCCGGCCTCAAACCGGGAGGCCTGAGAAGCGTATTTTCCCACCAGAAAATCCCTCAGGCCTGTTTTTTCCGCAATGGAACGGTTGTCATAACCCTTTTTCTTACATTCCTTTACCTGCATAAGCAGGTTGAACTGACGTGCGATCAGAAAAAGGATCCGCATGGGCGGTTCCTTCAATGCCAGCAGATCATAATACAGTTCCAGCGCCCGCTTCTGCTTCTTCTCCGCAATGGCGTTGACCATATCAAAAATCTGATTACTCACCCGTCTGATGCAGACAGCATCGATATCCCCGGCAGTGATCCGCTCTCTCCCCTGCGTGTAACAGAACAACTTTTCCAGCTCCATCCTGATATTTTGCATATCTGTCCCTGTCTTTTCCAGGAAATACCGGATATCCTCATCGGTGATCCCTTTTTTCTCCCGGGCGGCCAGCCCTGCGATCCATCGCCGCAGTGTCCCGGTATCCTGCGGCGAAAATTCCGTGACACGCCCTGCTGCCTTCACAGCCTTATATAATTTACTCCTTTTGTCGACTTCCGTCTCGACAAAGACAAAATAAGCCGTCTCTGACAGATCTGAGATATATTCGGCCAGCGCTTCTCCGCCCTTTTTAAACAGACCGCTGTTTTCAATCACCAGTACCCGCCGCTGCGCAAGGAAAGGCAGCGTCTCAGCCAGATCAATGAGCTCCCCCGCGTTTATACCCTTTCCCTCGAAATAATGACAATTCATCGTATCGCCCCCGGCCAGTGCATCCCGAAGCCTGTCCCTGTACTGTCTGCGCAGATAGGCCTCCTCACCGAAAAGCAGATATACCTGCTTTAGTTTTCCGCTTTTGATATCTTCCTGAATCAGCTTCATCCCGGTTCCTTTCCTCTGTCAAAGCCGTTCGTGTATTTTTTACCGGCTCCCGCTTTCCTATCTGCATTTTATTCTCTTATCGCAGTGAATGCAACCCCCATCCTCCATGTCTTTCCCTTCACGCTCCCGCTTCTCACGATAATCTCAACGGCACCGGTGTCTTTTGTCACAAAGACCTGACTGCCGTACGTACAAAGGCGCTTTACTGTCCTCTCATCCGGATGCCCATAGGAATTATCTTCTCCGCAGGAGATGACAGTAAGAAGCGGGCGGGTCAGGGAAAGAAAGTCATCCCCGCAGGATGCGGCAGAACCGTGATGCCCCGCCTTCAGCACAGTCACACCGCTCCCGAAAAACCGGCGCATACGTCCGGCAAACAGTTCTTCCGCATCTCCGTCCAGATCCCCCATCAGCAGGGCGGAAAATGCCCCCTTCTGCAAATAAAGCACCAGCGAAGCGGCATTTCTGTCCTCATAGCTTTCTCCCTTTTGCGGGTGAAGACAGAGAATGGAAAAACCGCCCGCAAACAGCCTGTCCCCATATCCCATCACACAGACCCGCACACCGGCCGCATGCGCCAGAGAAACAATACGCTCATAGGTCTCATCCGGATTGCCGATATCCGGCAATATCAGAGTATCCACGGCAACCTCCTCACGGGAGGTCCCCAAAGCCTCCAGCAGGTCTTCCACACCGCTGATATGATCGGCATCCATATGCGTCAGGAAAATATAATCCAGCCGTCTGATTCCCCGGGATTTCAGGCAGGGAATCAGGGTATACTCCGCCAGATCGCGCTCCGAACTGCTGCCGCCGTCCACAAGAACGGCACTGCCCTCTCTGTTCTGGAGCAGAATCCCGTCCCCCTGTCCCACATCCAGTATGAGGATCCTCTCTCCGGTCCGCACATTGCCTGTCAGCAGCCACAGACCTCCGGCAAGGAGCAAAATAGCCAGCGGCTTTGTCATATATTTCCCGGCCAGACAAAACACCAAAAGACAGGCAACATACATAGCGATCTGCACCAGCTCGGGTTTCCCTGTGCGCCACATATTGCCGGGCAGTCTCCCGACCAGTGTACAGCACGTTTCAAAAAGGCACAGAATCAGATGTACCGGCATAAAAATCAGTTTTCCCAGAGGAGCAGACACCAGGCCGGTCAGAAATGCCAGAATCCCCAGAGCCATCACCAGGCCCGTCAGGGGGATGACAAGCAGATTGAGAAGAAAAGAGCAGATAGGAAATTCGTAAAAAGAAAAAAGAAGGATGGGCAGTGTGACAGCCGAAACGGAAATACCGGCCGTAAAAAGCCTCGCGATCCTGCCGCTCCAGAGGCGGGAAAGAATGGGAGAGACCAGTTCCAGACCCACAATGGCCCCATAGGAAAGCAAAAAGCCGCTCTGTGTCAGCAGCAATGGCTGTCCCAATACCGTCAGCAGCGCCGAAACCGACAGTGCTGTCATTCTGTGATAGCTCCGCCCCGTTGCCTCTGCCAGTACCGCAAGCAAAAACATCATACCGGCCCGCATCGCGGAAGGACTGCCCCCGGTCAGAATCACATAAGAGATTAGAAATACCGCCGTCGCCATCCCCGCCGGGATCAGCGGCAACATCTTTTTCAGGAGCCGGTACAACCCCACGCCAAGGAAGGAAATATGCAGCCCCGAGATCGCCAGGATATGGGAAATGCCCCCTTTCTGATACAGTCTCCTCACTTCCTCCGGCAGCGCGGATTTATCTCCCAGCAGCATGGCCTGCATGACACCTGCGTCTTCTCCGCAGATCTCTTTCAGCCGTTCTGCCGCATACAGGCGACAGAGCAAAAGCCCCTGCCGGTATCTGTCACAGCTCCCGCTCCGCGTTACGATCACCGCTTTTTTCAGGGCAAACAGACTGCCCTTTGCAAGATAATAGGACGCCTCATCAAAGCCGCCCGGATTACGGGGCCGGCGAAACATGACCGCCTGACCGGAGACTACAATACGTTCTCCAAGGCGCGGCGCCTGCTCTCCCCTGTCAAGGTAACATAAAATTCCCCTGGCAGATTCTTTTGCGGGATTTGGATTGTTTTGGTTTTGTTCCGGGAAAGATCCGCCACAGAACGCAGCGGAACTGAGTGATAAGATTATCTGTTTCTGATAACTGTCATTTTCTTTTTCTTCGATCCGGCTCACCGTACCTGCCGCCGTCACGGGCCCGCCGCAGACATCCTCTGCCTGCGGCAGGGCCCCTGCCCTGATCAGAAGAAAAAGAACTGCCAGCACACAAAAACAGCATTTGCAAAGCGTATACCGTTTCAATATGGCCTCCCTGTCATCTCCTCCATGGCGCCCGCCGCCATGGTCAGTCGATCAGCTCCAGATTCCGTTCATAAATGGTCGAAAGCGGAAACTTCTCCCGAAATGTCCCTTCCGTATCCCCGTTGATGGATATCTGAACCTTGTTGACATTAGATAATTCCACAAGAGAATTGGTGATGGAATAGATCGTCACTTCCGCCGTGGCATTGGTCATCGGATTCAGAAAACTTTCACTGAGGTTTACATAGCAGATCCCATCTTTCACCGTCACACTGATCACTTTCGTTTCCGGATTGATGGTGGGAAACATCTCTTCATTGTTAGGGCCCTTGATCAACTGCTCCACTACCAGCTTTTCCATGGAAATATTCGTATTGTAGACCACTGATCTGGCCGCTTCCACCAGTCTTGTCCCGCTCTGGTCCGTAAAATAAAGCGTCAGCCTGACTCTCTCATAGGCATTGATCTCATCCCCCGCATTGTCAATAAACATAGAGGCTTCCATTATGCCAATGGGATTGCCCGAGCGGTCTGTCAGCGGATCATTTCTCACCTTCATGGAAACAAAATCAACCCCGTCTATCTGTGTCAGCGTACGCACCAGTGCCGCTCTTGTCAGCACCTCCGTAGCCGGGTTGAGACTGCGGTATCCCTCATCCATGGTCAATATGACCTGTGCCTCCTCCCGCCCCACTTCCAGGACAACTGCCGAACCGCCCAGCACGGTCTTGTTGTCCGCGTCTTCCGGCGCTTCTGCCATTACCTGCAAAAGCTCCTGTATCTGCGCATCCACACCTTCCTTCTGCAGCGTATACGTCTCACTTTCAATCCCTGTCTCGTCTTTGTTCAGATAGTAGATATCCACACTCCGGCCTCCCCCTACCACGCCGGTCCGGCCGCAGCCATACAGCCCCGACACACACAGGAGCAAAAGCAGAATATATCCTCCAAGCTTCAATGTAAGCCTCCTTATATCACTATTACACAAGATAGATCAGCGGGATCTTTACGGTAAACGTCGTTCCCTGCCCTTCCACACTTTCCACCCTGATCGAACCGCGATGCATCAGAATCGCACTCCGTGTAATGGCCAGTCCCAGTCCGGTTCCGCCGATCTCACGGGAATGAGATTTATCCACACGGTAAAACCGTTCATAAATATGCTCCTGCGCTTCCTGCGGGATCCCAATACCGGAATCGGCTACTTCCACGGTGAAAAAACGATGATCCGCATCCAGTGTCACTCTGACCCAGCCCTCTGGCCGGTTATACTTGATGGCATTTTCCACCAGATTCGACAGCGCCAGCGTCAGCTTCACCTCGTCCACCTCTGCCGTAACCGGACGCATACTCTCATAGATCACTTCCACATTTTTCTTTCTGGCAATGGGACGCAGGCGCTTGAGAATCAGCTCCAGCAATTCATTGATGTCCATGGAGACAATATTCAGATCGGCCGCTTTCTTATCCATCTTCACAAGAGAGAGCAGATTGTTGATAATCTTATTCTCTCTCTCTATCTCGTTGGCGATATCCGTCATAAACTCTTTATACAGCTCCGCCGGCACTTCCTCCTGCGACATCAGGGAATCCGCCAGCACCTTCATGGATGTCAGTGGTGTCTTCAGTTCATGGCTGACATTGGATACAAACTCCTGTCTGGAATCATCCAGTACTTTCATTCTGCCAAGAAGCTGATTGAATGCATCCACGATATGCTCCGTCTCCACATAATCATTGACTGCGATCTCATCATCGGTAAAGCCTGCCTTTACCTCATTGATCGCCTGTGTCACCCGCTCAAACGGCGCAATCAGCAGCCTTGACAGTACAAAAGCGATCGCCACCACAAAAACAAGGGCAATGACCTCCACAATGATCGCCCTGCGGTTGAGAATATCCAGCGTGGTCATAATCGTACTGGTGGACGCACTGGAGAGAATCACACCTTCCGCCAGCCCCTCTTCCTGCGTCTGCTCAGTCCCGGTCTGGGTATCCGCCGTACTCACAACCGTATTTACAATCGGCGTGGTAATTTCGATGTAGCCGTTCTTACTGTCATAGTTCGTCGTACCGCTCCCTTTAAAACAGCGGATGACCTCTTCCGAAATAATAGTACGCCCTTCACTGATTCCATAGGTGTCTTTGATTACCTTAAAATTGCGGTCAATAATCAGCACACGCCCGTCATACAGATTAGAGAGCTGATCCAGCTCGGTATTCACCACCTCGGAAGCCGTATCATGGAAATACCCATAGATGAGCAGGTGATTGGCCAGAATCTTAAACTGATTCTGCACATCCGCAATCCGTACATTCACCGCCCGGTCTTCATACCCGCGCAGAATCGCATACCGCATTCCCACGCTGGGTATGATGCCGGACAAAAGAATAATCAGAAAAAGACGTACCTTCAGACTTCTCAGAATCTTTATTTTTCCAGGATATTCCCTGCATTTTTCAAACATCTGCCAAAACTCCGTTCATGCGCGCCCTGCCGGTCTTTCTTTTCTTTCAGTGCTTAAAGTAATATCCCACGCCCCACTTGGTATGAACATAGCCCGGCTCACTGGGATTTGTCTCAATCTTCTCCCGCAGCCGCCGGATATGCACATCCACGGTACGTACGTCTCCCGGATAGTCTGCCCCCCATACAAGCTTCAGAAGGCTCTCACGGCTGTATACTTTGCCCGGATGCAGCACAAGCAGCTCCAGCACCTCGAATTCCCTGGCCGTCAGATTGATCTCCCTGCCGGCAATCGTCACCCTTCTGTTGTCTCTTTCGATCCGCATATCACCCGCTTCCAGGAAACCTCCCTCTGCAGGCTCCGCCTTGATGCGCACGGTCGTACGGCGGATAATGGCCTTGATCCGGGCCTTGACTTCCAGAATATTAAAGGGCTTGGTAATATAATCATCCGCCCCGTATTCCAGCCCCAGTATCTTGTCCATGTCCTCTCCCTTGGCCGTCAGCATCACGATGGGCACTGTGGAAAACTCCCGTATCTGCTGACATACCTCCAGCCCGGTCAGTTTCGGCAACATAATATCCAGTAAAATAATGTCATAGGCGCCTGTTTTTGCTTTTTCCACCGCCTCTTCTCCGTCGTACGCACAATCCACTTCCATACCGTCCTGTTCCAGGCTGAAGCGTATCCCTTTTACAATCAGCTTCTCGTCATCTACCACCAATACCCTGTTTGCCATCTGTTCTACTCCTGCTTCACTGTAATCTGATCTTTGATCTTATCATAGCCGCTCTGTTTGATCCCGGCTACTTTCATGATATCCTCTTTTTCCGCAAAATTGCCATGCCCGCTGCGGTATTCCATAATCGCCCGCGCCTTTGCCTCGCCAATCCCCGTCAGACTCATAAGCTGCTCTAAGGACGCCGTGTTGATATTCACCAGTCTGCCGGACTCTCCCGCCTGCGCAGGCGATCCCCCGGCGCTGCTTTCTTTTGGATATTCCAGCCCCGCATCCTCCACAGGAGACATCCGCTGATTGTCGTTTCGCTCTTTCCGGGCTTCCTCCTGCGTTGGAATCCATATCCGCAGCCCGTCTGCCACCGGCTTTGCCAGATTCACATAATCCTCACAGGCGCCGGGGGCAAACCCGCCCGCCTGTTCCACCACAGCAAAAATACGGTCGCCCGCCTCCATCCGGTAAACGCCCGCCTCCTGCACCGCGCCGCAGATATGCACATAACACACCTGCGCCTCCTGCTCTGCCGCATCTGCCTGCCCCGGATCCGCCTCATATTCCCGGTCCGGCGCTGCCGTCTCCTCTGCCCCGTCTCCTTCGCCGGCCTCATCGCTTTCCGAAAGCTCACGCCTCCCCGGCGCCTCTGTCTCATACTCCTTTGCCGGCAAGACTTCATCCAGCATGGCAGATTCCCTCCTGGCACACCCACACAGCACGGCAGGCAGCCATAATAAAACGGCAAGCAAAGCACACATTCTTATGTTCTGATTCATGTACGACTCCTTTTCTCAAAAAGGAGCCTCTGCGCTGACTGGTTCTATTGTATACAAAAAAAAACGTAAATGCAAGGATTAGTTTTTATGAAAAATTGTAACGGACGCACAATTCTGCTATAATAATACAACAGACAACCGAAACAGGGAGGCAGTATATGGAACAGCTGAAAATACTGGTAGTAGATGACGAAAGCCGGATGCGCAAGCTGGTGAAGGATTTTCTGACAAAGAGCGGTTATCATGTAATAGAAGCCGAAGACGGAAACCGCGCGCTGGAGATTTACTGGGAACAGAAAGATATCGCCCTTATCCTGCTGGATGTGATGATGCCCGGAACAGACGGCTGGCAGGTATGCCGCGAGATACGCGAGCACTCCAAAGTACCCATTATCATGCTGACAGCCAGATCGGACGAGCGTGACGAACTGACAGGGTTTGAACTCGGTGTGGATGAATACATTACCAAACCGTTCAGCCCCCGGATCCTTGTGGCAAGAGTAGAGGCCATTCTCCGCCGGGCCGGACAGAGAAGCCAGAACGAACCCCTCTCCTGCGGAGGCATCACACTGGACAAAAATGCCCATCAGGTCACAATCGACGGCAAACCCGTGGAGCTGAGCTACAAGGAATTCGAATTACTGACCTACTTTATGGAAAACCGCGGTGTGGCCCTTTCACGCGAAAAAATACTGAACAATGTATGGAATTATGATTATTTTGGCGACGCCCGCACCATCGACACCCATGTGAAAAAGCTGCGCAGCAAAATGGGGGACAGGGGAAATGCCATCAAGACAATATGGGGCATGGGGTATAAATTTGAAGAATAAAGGCCCCGGCAGCACAGCTGCCAGACAGACGCCTCTCCTCATTCCTCCATATGCAGCGCCCGTTCTTTCTCCCGTACGGCCGCCTCTCGCTGTGTCAGCTCCTGCTCCCAGCCTGCATATCTGTCCGTCAGGACTCTCTCATAATTGAGGATATTGGCATTTTTTCCGGTCAGGGTAATGGCAAACATAATGATGACGAGCAGTATCAGTACGATGTTCAGCAAAACGGAGCGCCGAAGTTTCGAGCGCAGCGCCCTGTACTGGCTGGGCTGCACGCGCACTCTTGCCACATGCCTCCCGTCCGGCTCCTGTCCGCGGCCCTGCTCCTGCACACCACTGCTGTACTGCTGCTGCAGCGGTATGCCTCTGGCACGACCGGCCAGACCACGCTCCGTCAGAAAACCTTTCAGCTTCTGCAGATACTGAAATCCCACCGGGGTCTGAAAAATCCCGTTTTCTATCGCTTTGTTATAAATCGTAAGGATACTCTCCGGATCGTCATATCGCAGCCTCTTTTCGAGAAAGGTAATCTTATCCAGTTCGGTCTTAGCCAGTTCCGCATCCTCTTTTGTCCGGAACTGAAATCCTCCCACTTCCCATTCTTCTTTTCTTTCCATAAAAACCTCTGACTATGTCTTGCCCCGAACTGCCACCTGATCCAGAATACCGCCAAGCCATGCAAGAGCCACACCATAGTTGGTCATCGGCACCCCCTGGGATCTGGCACGCTCTGTCCGTGACAGGATGTATCTGCGGTTAAACATACAGCCGCCGCACTGGATGATCAGATCATAGCCCGTAAGATCATCCGGAAAATCCATGCCGCTTACCATATCCACCCGCAGGCCGCTGCCACAGCGTTCACGAAGCATACGCGGCAGCTTCACCCGGCCGATATCCTCAGCCAGGGGCGCATGCGTACAGCACTCTGCGATCAGCACGCTGGAATCCTCCCTGAGAGCGCCGAGCTGACGGGCACTTTGTATATAGTATTCCACATCTCCTTTATATGCCGCAAACAGGACGGAAAAAGAGGTCAGCAGGCTGTCCTTCGGTTTTTGCCTGTAAACGGCAGGAAACACCTGAGAATCTGTGATAATCAATGCCGGCGGCTCCTTCAGTGCCTGCAGCGCCTTTGCAAGATGGTCTGCCGTCACACACACAGTCATGCATTTCTTATCCAAAAGCTCCCGAATGGTCTGAACCTGCGGCAGGATCAGACGGCCTGCCGGTGCCTGGATGTCCTGCGGCATGACCAGCAGCACCATATCGCCCTCACTGACCAGTGTCCCTGTAATATCCGCCGGCTCCCATGCCTCCGGCAGCGCCCGCAGCAGACGCTCCCGCAGCTCATCCAGCCCGCTTCGCTCCCGCGCACTGACAATCAGCGCCTGTTCTCCC
Source organism: uncultured Lachnospiraceae bacterium (assembly GCA_910587155.1). Taxonomy (GTDB): domain Bacteria; phylum Bacillota; class Clostridia; order Lachnospirales; family Lachnospiraceae; genus VSOB01. The sequence goes on along the minus strand of CAJULA010000016.1, from coordinate 66,697 downwards.
AGCTCTTCCTTTACACGATCCGCCAGAGCCTGCGCCTTTTCCCTGTCATCCCCTTTACTCACGGTCACGATGACAGGCGTCTGTCTCCCGCGGAAAAACTGATACCAGTGCTTTTCTGCTGCCAGATCTCCTTCCCCGCAGAGCAGCAGGGCAATCTCTGTTTTTTCAGCCGCCTGCCGGGTTTTCTCCACCCGCTGCTGCCCCAATATGCCTTCATCGTCAAACCCTGCCGTATCCATCAGGATACAGGGCCCCAGTCCATGGATTTCCATCGGCTTGCTGACCGGATCGGTGGTGGTGCCCGCCTGATCGGATACGATGGATACCCTTTGTCCGGCAAACGCGTTGAGAAGCGAAGATTTCCCGCTGTTGCGCTTTCCGAAAAAACCGATATGAATCCGATTTGCCGACGGTGTCTCCTGTAAGGTTACTGCTCTTGTTTCGCTTTTCAAAATCTGAAATCCCTCCGGCCCGCTTCCATCTGCTCCATATACTCCGCGCACTTCTGTCTGACCTTTGGATTTGGAATGTTTGCCAGTTCCTTCCTGACCAGTGCTTCTCCCCGGCTCCTTGTCCCGGCGGAGGCATAATCAATCAAATACTCCTTCAACGTGATCAGGGCATTGGGGTGACAACAGTTCGCGATCTGACCGGATTTCAGCAAAGTCATAAACCGATCGCCCGTGCGCCCCTCACGGTAACAGGCAGTACAGAAGCTGGGCACATGGCCCAGGCCGATCAGCCAGTCTACCACCTCGTCGAGGGAACGGGTATCACTGATATCAAACTGCGCGGAATTGCTGTCCGCATTTTCCTCTTCCACATAGCCGCCCACGCTTGTGCGGGAACCGCCGCTGATCTGGGAAATGCCAAGCTGCAGCACCCTTTCCCGCGAGATACGGGATTCCCGGGTGGAAATAATCATCCCCGTATAGGGAACGGCAATACGGATCAGCGCCACAATTTTTTCAAAGATATCATCCGAAACCGCATTGGCAAAATCCGCTCTGTCGATCCCGTCCGCCGGGCAGACTCTGGGGACACTGATCGTATGGGGCCCGACACCCTTATAAGCCTCCAGATGCTCCGCGTGCATCAGAAGGCCGATCAGATCATAACGGTACATTTCCAGGCCGAACAGCACGCCAATGCCCACATCGTCAATGCCGCCTTCCATAGCCCGGTCCATAGCCTCCGTATGATATGCATAATCATGCTTGGGCCCGGTCGGATGGAGTTTTTCATAATTCTCCTTATGATAAGTCTCCTGGAACAGAATATAGGTTCCGATCCCTGCCTCTTTCAGCTTCCTGTAATCATCCACCGATGTGGCCGCAATATTGACGTTGACACGCCGGATCGCCCCGTTCTTATGGTGAATACCATAAATCGTCCTGATACTCTCCAGGATATAGTCCAGCGGATTGTTCACCGGATCCTCACCAGCCTCCAGCGCCAGGCGCTTATGCCCCATATCCTGCAGTGCCGTCACTTCCCTGCGTATCTCCTCCTGTGTCAGTTTCTTTCTTCTGATATGCCCGTTGCTGTGATGGTATGGACAATAGGTACAGCCATTCACACAATAATTGGACAGATACAGCGGTGCGAACATCACGATACGATTTCCGTACAGTTTCTGTTTTATCTTTCTGGCCAGCGCCTTCATGGCTTCTTCTGCCTCGGGAATATCACACTCCAAAAGAACCGCCGCCTCCCGGTGACTCAGGCCCCGACAGTCTGCGGCGCGCTCCAGCAGCGAAAATACCATTTCCCTGTTGGATTTGTTTTCCCTGGCATACGCCATCGTCTCCAAAATTTCCTTATGGTTGATAAATTCCTCCGCCCTCGGAGACATCTTATCATATTGATACTCCACTTCCCCTTACCTCTCTTCCCAGTCCCCTCTGGCAGAGACTGTTTCATAACCGATTGTCTGCATACTCCGGCGCAGCTTTTCAAGTCCTTCCGCCGCTTCCTCTCCGGTATGTTTTTTATTGTCATATAAGCTGTATTTATCTCTGACGCCTGCCGGGGACAGGTTTGGCATAATCACATTGGCGCCCGCCAGTATGCCAAGCTGTCTGCCGTCCTCCCGCAGAGTGGCCAGCGCCGTCGTGGCAGGCAACAGCACCTGTTTTTCCATAATGCGCAGCAGACTCAGCAAAAACAGTGTCAGTTCCACGCTGCCCGCCTTCTCCCCCGCAAAAGGAGTATCCCTGTGAGGAATAAACGGACCGATACCGATCATATGAGGATGCAGCTCATGGATCAAAGCCATATCCTCAGCCAGCGTCTCCGCGGTCTGCCCGGGAGAACCCACCATAAATCCGCAGCCGGTCTGATAGCCAATGTCCCGCAGCTGCCAAAGGCACTTTTTTCGATGGCCCGCAGACATTTCCGGCGGATGCAGCATGGCATAATGCACCTCATCCGCTGTCTCATGACGAAGCAGATAGCGATCGGCGCCCGCCTCATACAGTCTGCGATATGAGGCCTCTTCCCGCTCTCCCAGCGAAAGTGTCAGTGCACAGTCCGGATATAACGCCTTGATCCGGCGGATGATACGCTCCATGCGCACATCCGTAACGTAAGCATCCTCCCCGCCCTGCAGCACAAAAGTGCGGAAACCCAGTGCATAGCCGCGGCGGCAGCAGTCCAGTATCTCCTCCTGTGTCAGCCGGTAACGCCGGGCCTTCGTATTGTCCCGGCGCAGCCCACAATACAGACAGTTATTCCTGCAATAAGAGGTGAATTCAATCAGTCCTCTGATGTAGATCCGGTTACCGAAATACCGTTTTGCAATCTTTCTTGCCTTACCGGCCGCATACCTGCTCTCTGCCTGTCCGGACTCTGAAAGCAGTGCGATCCACTCGTCCCGTCTCAGATATCCGTTTTCCTCCAGAGCGTCAATCAGTGTCTTATGTTTCATCATCCGCTACCACCATGACAGGCCTTGCCGACCTGTCTCAGACCAGCTTGCCCATATTCTCCTGCAGATCGGTGGCAATCACCGAGATCATGTCGTTCTGTGCGGAAATCTCCTCGGCTGTCGCCGCTATCGTCATAATCTTTTCATTGAATTCCCTGACCGTTTTCACAATACGGTTAATATCCTCTATGCATTGATTGATCGCGGGGATCAGTTCATTGCCATTGGCTGTATTGCGTTCAATCAGCTGCTTCGTATTATCAGACAGAGTCCTGACCTCTTCGGCGATTACGGCAAAGCCACGCCCCGCTTCCCCTGCCCGCGCCGCTTCTATGGAAGCGTTCAGCGCCAGCAGATTGGTCTGAGAAGACACTTCTATAATCTCTTCATTGCTTTCCTTATACTCATCCAGGAACTGGGACACCTTGCCGATCTCTTCCTTTACGGCCTGGCAGATATTGTTGAGCCCGCTCACCGCTGTCGCCATGGCAGTGGCCTCATTGGCCGACTGCTGATTGCCGGATGCCAGATCCGACAGGGACAGCTGCATCTGACCGAACTGTTCCAGAATCTTTTTCAGTTCCTTATCTTTGCGCCGCTGTTCTTCTTTTTCTTCTTCGTTTTTCTGCAGAATGATTTCCTTTTCCCGCTGTACTTCATCCTTGACATAATGAATACAGTTATCTTTGACATTGACACCGTTATAAATGGCGATCGCCATTTCTTCACAGGTATCATATCCGCAGGCAGAACAGTTCATGGTCCGCTGCGCCTTTGTCTTCTTGTTCATGGATTCAAAGATCCGGTTCAATTCCGCTTCGGAGGGCTTTTTGATCGTCAGATGCCGGTCCGTATAGGAACGCATAAAGTCCTCCAGCTTCAGGTCACGAAACTGCGCGTAAAAATTAGCCAGACGCTCCCCCGGCGAAAGATCTCTGGCCCAGGGACTGCGTTCTTTCTTTTTCAGCCCTTTCACCCGCCGGTCGCTCTTATAGGCATTGCGCAGCCTGTTGACTTCAAACAGCACATCCTCTGTCCCTCTCGACGCCTCTGTGGCCGTACCATAGATACAGCCCTTCTCACAGTTCAGGGCATCCACCATAAACGGCAGTCTCTTTCCCTCCCTGACCCGCTCCAGATACCCATGAAGGAATTCATAGGCCCGCTTCTCACCTTCCACCTGGCGGATCAGATATTCTTTTCCAAGAAAATGCTCCACATTTTCCCGCAGACCGCCCGGTGTCGGATAGATGGAACCGAAACCGTATTCAATCTCGTCACCTGCTTCCGCGCATGACTCATATTCCCTGCCAATAACCTTCATCATATGATCATAGGTGACATTATATTTGACATAGCCGTATGTATTGGGATCCATAATCTCGGTTTTCTTTGCGATACAGGGACTTAAAAAAGCCAGTTCGTCATTGAGCTTCAGATATTTTCTGATATAGATTGCCATACACATCATCGGACTGTGCACCGGAATCAGTTTCGGGATCAGCTCCGGGATATACTTCTCAACATAGCTTACGATCGCCGGACATGGCTGCGAGATCCCGCCGGTGAAATTATGCTCCGTAATATACCGAAGATATCCCCAGGTGGTGATATCGGCGCCAAAACTGACGCTGTAAATATGATTGACCCCTTTCTTTTTCAGATAACCAAGAACACGCCCGTACTCTCTCGGATAATTTGCCAGAAATGCCGGTGCAACAATCACCGATATCCGCTTGCCCTGGGACAGCGCACTGAAAAATTCACCGGTATCATCCCTGTAATCTCTCGCTTTATGTCCACAGGAATCAAAACAACTGCCGCACTGTACACATGCTTCCTGATCCACCTCGATTCTGGACATATCGCCATCCACCGCCGCTCTGTTCGCCAAAATGGCCGGACAGGCAGAAATACATTTGTTGCATCCCTCACAGTTCTCATTGGTAAATATAATTGACTGCTCCATTGCCTCCCCCTTTTCTTACGTATTCTTATACCTGAATAATCCGTACCATCTTTTATTATACTTTACAAATGACAAAATGAAAAGGATTCTTATGAAATTTCCCATAAGAATCCTTTGATCCGGCTATGTTTCTGCCCTGCCCTTATTCCTGGCCTTCGTGATATTCTTCCTGGCTTTCCTGATTCTGCAGGTATCCCTTGATCACGTCAGCCGCATCAGATGCGCTCATATTTGCCTCTGCCAGTACTTCATGCAGCATCTTCAAATCCACATCGCGCTTTTCTTTATACAGTTCATCCAGTTCGCGCTGCTCAGCTTTCAGTCTGGTTTTTAAAGATTCAATCACTTCCTCTTTTTCAGCGATCTTTACCTCAATTGTTTTCCGTTGTCCTCTTGCCATGTTTTGTCCCTCCTGAAATTCATAAATCAGTACATGCTTAAATTTATTATATGGACAACCTTACCATTATATTCCTTTTTTGGCAAGTATTTTTTTATTTCTTTTGCAAAAAATGAGTGAAAACAGTTTAAAAATGAAATCCGCAAATACGATTTTCTCTGTTTTCAGATCAGCGGCGCCCATATGGGACTGGATGCACCCAGGGCACTGATCAGAAAGGTGATAACGGATACCATCCACTCAAATGGATTGCGGGATATTTTGTCCTGACATAACCTTTCGATTCGCGCGGAAAACATTTCCGTCCCCTCCTCATCTCCTGCCTCTTCCGCCCTATATAACTTTTCCTGCAGTAACCGCAGGGATTCCATTTTCCACTTTGTATGGATTCTGCGCAAATATGTTTTCAGCGTAAAGGAAATACCGACCCAGCTCAGCAGACCAAACCCTCCCAGAAAAAAGGCCGTATAGCGAAACATGAAAGGATCCGGCCCCTTACCGTTTCTGGGCATATATAAGTATACAAATATCAGATATGCCACCGTACACAGGGAGGAATCCAGGAGAAAAAACATATAGATCGTATTGGCAGCTGACTCCAATGCCTGAAACCCATAGGTCCCGGAAGGATGTATCCTGTTATGCCGCAGTTCCAGCTTCTCCGTCCGCATGATAAAATAAACAAACACCACACAGTTATAATAGCTGGAAAAATTCAGCACAACACAGATAATCAGCAGCAAGCTATAGGTGCAACCGGCATTTCCGGACGGAATCAGTCCCATTCGATACAGAAAGATACTCAGAAACGCACATCCGGCAGACCAGCCAAAGAAAAAAGTCATTTTTACCGCCGAAGCAGTACACCGCGGAGAAATCATAAACTGACGAATCCAGAGAAGATAGGAATCATACAGTCTGCCATATTCCTCATTCCCGCCAAAGGCGCCTCTGAGTGCCTCCACATTGCCGCAAAATACCGGGGCAAAATACAGCCAGATATACTGAATCAGCACAAGCGCCAAAGGCGATATATAATAACAAAGATACCCAAACCTGACACCACCGGTCTTTTGCGCGGCGCCTGCCGATACATAATATAAAAATAAAACGCCCGGTATGGTCAGGAAAATATAAAAAGCAAAGTTCTTCCTGTTTACACTGTCTGCTATGTACTTCATAATCTCCATAGGTAACTCTCCATGTACTTTGCACAGTTTCCTGTGAAAAACAAAAGCGCCGGAGCAGATTCCTGACGCTTTTATTTTAACTTTCTTTTATCTGTGTGTCCCGCCTACCCTCGGGTAGGTGATAGGGTATGGAGTAGATGGGAGTCGAACCCATGTCCAAAAGTCTATTCCCTGTCCTTCTACTATCATAGTCAGTTATTTCCATTCCCTCCGGTATCCGAAAGCTGACATCCTGATACCGTCAGTAGCTTCATCATACGCCCGTATACGCAAAGCTTAATATACGTCGTTTCCTACATAGTCGGTGCCTGGATCTTAAAGTGTAGGTGCCCTAAGTCAGACAGCTGCCATTAGGCAGCGTAAGCTAAATTGTCGTTAGCGTTTATATTTAGGTTTGTGATTTAACGCATCACCTGCGGATAGCTTCTCCAGCTGCAAAACCCCTGTCGAAACCTTTACTACCCCGGACTTCATATCCTGTCTTTATTATATGCAAAACCGGCCCTGCGGTCAACTATAAATTACGGATTTTAAATTCTTTTTCCGCTTCTCTTCTCTGATCTTTTTTGGCAATGTCCTGCCTTTTATCATAGAGTTTCTTACCTTTGGCAAGACCGATCTCTATTTTGGCAAGACCGTCTCTGAAATAGACCTGCAGCGGCACCAGCGTATATCCTTTTTCCGCGATTCTGCCTTCCAGTCTGCGTATTTCCTGGCGATGCAGAAGAAGTTTTCTGACCCGCAGCGGGTCTTTATTAAAAATATTGCCTTTTTCATAAGGGCTGATATGCATCCCGTAGACAAAAACCTCACCCTGTTCAATCCGCACAAAAGCTTCTTTTACGGAACATTTCCCCATACGCAGAGACTTTACTTCGGTGCCGTGCAGTTCCAGACCGGCCTCATATTTCTCTTCGATAAAATAATCATGATATGCTTTTTTATTATTGGCAGCCAGCTTAAAACCTTCCTTTGCCATCTCTCCATACCTCCCTTTTTTTTGTCACGACAACGGCCATGCCGACCTGTTATCCAACCTCCTCATCCGGGATGCCAAAATCTATGGTACGGCGCAGGCGGTCTGTTTCCTTCACCTGTACCCGCAGCCGTGCTCCCAGCTTATAGCGCTTTCCGGTTTTCTCTCCCACCATTTCATAGCTCTCTTCTTCATAATAGAAAAAATCTCCCGGCAGGTCACTGACTCTTACCATTCCTTCGACGGTATTTTCCAGTTCCACATAGATCCCCCAGGCCGTAATACCGGAAATCACACCTTCAAAAACTTCGCCCATCCGCGCTTCCATATATTGCACCTTTTTCAGTTTTTCCGTCTCCCGTTCCGCCTCATCGGCCCGGCGCTCCATACGGGAAGCATGTCCGGCCACCTGCGGCAGGATTGCCTCATAATGAGCAATCCTCTCTTCCCCCAGCCTGCCCCGGATCTGTTCTTTGATAATCCGGTGAATCTGCAGATCAGGATATCTGCGGATAGGGGAAGTGAAATGACAGTAATGGGGACTGGCCAGACCGAAATGTCCCGTATTTTCCGTCGTATACCTGGCCTGTTTCATACTGCGCAGTGCCAGACGGCTGATCAGTGCCTCCTCAGGCGTATCTTCAATTCTGCAAAGAAGCTTCTGCAATTCTTTGGGATGTACCTCATCCTGTGTCAGCTTTATGGAATAACCGAAATTGCGGATCAAAGCCGCAAGCTTTTGTATCTTTTCCGGATCCGGATTGTCATGTGTCCTGTAGACAAAGGGCAGCTCCTGCCAGTGAAAATGCTGCGCCACTGTCTCATTGGCAATCAGCATGAAATCCTCAATCAGCTTTGTGGCCGTATTTCTTTCGTAAGGACGAATTTCCACCGGTTCTCCCTGCGGGGAAAGGATGATCTTTGTCTCCGGAAAATCAAAATCAATGGAGCCCCTTCGTTTTCTCTTTTCCCTTAAAATGGCCGCAAGCTGCGCCATCCGGGTAAACATTGGCACCAGCTCCCGGTATTTTTCACAAAGGTCGGGGTCCTTCTCCTCCAATATCCCTCGCACATCCGTATAGGACATACGACGGTTTACATGGATCACGGTTTCTGCCAGCTGATAGTCAAGCATCTGGCCGTTTTTATCAATCTTCATCATACAGCTCAGCGCCAGGCGGTCTTCCCCCGCATTCAGGGAACAGATGCCGTTGGAAAGCGCATGGGGGAGCATGGGAATTACCCGGTCCACCAGATAGACGCTCGTCCCCCGTCTGGCAGCCTCCCTGTCCAGAGCAGAGTTTTCCTGCACATAGTTGGTCACATCCGCAATATGCACCCCCAGACAGTAAACCTCTCCTTCCATGGAAAGGCTTACCGCATCGTCCAGATCCTTCGCATCTTCCCCGTCAATCGTCACCATAACCACATCCCGCAGATCCGTCCGCCCTGCCATGTCAGCCTCTGACACCGGACTGCTGACCCGTCCTGCCTGAACAAGCGCCCGCTGCGGAAATTCCAGAGGCAGATCATACCCTTTCACAATGGAAAGAATATCAACTCCCGGATCATTGGCATGCCCCAGTATCTCTGTCACGACACCCTCCGGGCTCTTCCCTTCTCCGCCATAATCCGTAATTTTTGTCACAACCTTATGCCCGTCCACCGCACCCATGGAATGCTCAGACGCAATAAAGATATCCGTCGTCATCCGGGTGTCATCCGGCAGTACAAACCCGAATGTACCATGGCTTTGGTACGTCCCCACGATCTGGCTCGTCCCCCGCTCCAGTACTTTCACCACTTCCGCTTCCTGCCGCCGCCCGTGACCGCCCGGCAGAAGCCGCACCTGCACCGTATCTCCTGAAAAAGCACTGTTTACCCCGGTCTGTGCGATAAACAGATCCTGTTCAAAGCCTTCCGCTTCCACAAAGCCAAATCCCTTCTGATTCCCGATGAAAATACCGGTCACATACTTTTCTTCCGGCTTTTTGTAGCGCCCTCTTTTGGTGATTTCCGCCTTTCCTTCCCGCACCAGTTCTTCCAGTACTTCTTTCAGTTCTTCCCGGTCTTCCTTTGCCACCTGTAAAAAGACTGCCAGTTCCTTTTCCTTCATCGGCACATAAAGCGGATCATTGAGCAATTCATAAACCAGTTTCTTTCTGGTATCTTTCCTGTTTTCTTTCTTCTCTTTCATAAAATATCCTCATACAACAAAAAACACCCTTTCGCAAGAGTGTTTTCCAGTCTTAAATGAAACGTGTGTTCAAAACTGCCGCCAGAATAAAAAACAGAACCGCCAGAATCTTGGTCAGCTTCACCAGTGTCCCTTCCATGGAACGGCCTTTGTTCTTACCCCAGTACGTCTCCGCTGCCCCGCTGATGGCACCCAGCCCCGCGGATTTCCCTTCCTGCATCAGTACAAGCGCTGCCAGTATAAGTGAAATAATGATAAATGCAATCAAAAGTATCGTTCTTACGGCGTTCATTCTTACACCTCCTAATGTCAAACAAGCATAAGTATAACATAAAAAGGGAAAAAATGCAAGGCCTTTTCCACACAATTCCACAATGCCCTAATCCTGTGTTTTCTGGAAAGGCCCGGTATAACGGGCATCCGGCCCAATCTCCTCTTCAATCCGCAGAAGCTGATTATATTTTGACACTCGATCGCTGCGACAGGGCGCACCGGTCTTGATCTGTCCCGCATTGACAGCCACGGCCAGGTCAGCAATAAAGGTATCCGACGTCTCTCCGGAACGATGGGAAATCACAGCCCTGTACGCATTTTTATGGGCCATCTCAATGGCTTCCATCGCTTCCGACACACTGCCGATCTGATTGACTTTGACCAGAATCGCATTGGCCACGCCCAGTTTGATCCCCGCTTCCAGACGTTTGGTATTGGTTACAAACAAATCGTCTCCCACAAGCTGCACCCGTTTGCCGATTCGTCTGGTCATCTCCTGCCAGCCGTCCCAGTCGTCTTCGGCCAGACCATCTTCAATAGACGCAATGGGGAAGCGGTCAAGCAGTTCTTCATAATAGGAAATCATCTCCTGCGTGTCCCTGACCACCTCGCTGCCCCGCAACCTGCTTTCTCCGGGAAAATGATACATTCCTGTCTTTTCGTTATATAATTCACTGCTGGCCACATCCAGTGCAATCTTAATCTCATCCCCGGGCCGATAGCCGGCCGCCTCAATAGCCTCCACGATCAGCGAAAGGACAGCCGCCGCGTCCGGCAGATCAGGCGCAAATCCGCCTTCATCTCCCACCCCTGTCGACAGTCCCTGTCTGACTAAAATCTTTTTCAGATTATGATAAATTTCCGCACAGATACGCAGCGCTTCGCGGAAGCTGTCCGCGCTCACCGGCATAATCATAAATTCCTGGAAATCGACCGTATTGGCCGCATGCTTGCCGCCGTTTAAAATATTCATCATCGGCACTGGCATCAGCTTTGTATGGACACCGCCCAGATATTGATACAGGGGAATCCGCAGGGAAGCCGCCGCCGCTCTTGCCACCGCCATGGAGACGGCCAGGATGGCATTGGCTCCCAGATGGCCTTTATTATCCGTGCCGTCCGCTTCCAGCATCAGGTGATCAATCTCCAGCTGATTTAAGCCATTGCGCCCCAGTATCTTTTCTTTAATTTCCGTATTGATATGGTGCACTGCCTTCCTCGTGCCCAGTCCAAAATACCGCACTTCTCCGTCCCGCAGCTCCACTGCCTCAAATTTCCCTGTACTTGCCCCCGACGGCACCGCCGCACTGCCGCCAAAGCGCTCCTTCGTGATTGTGTCTGTCAGCGTCACCTCCGCTTCCACAGTAGGATTGCCTCTGGAATCCAGTATTTCCCTGCCATGCACATCCGTAATTTCCATATAACGCTTCATAAACATACCTCCAAAACTGTATTTGATGTTACCGTTTGTTAGCAGTATATCCAGTGCAGGTCATTTTATCCGGTCTGTGAGAACAGGATCCAATGCATGTTATCCAACCATATTTCCAATCGCTTCCTCAACAGCAGCATTCAGACTTTTCCCATGTTCAATCGCGTAGACTGCAATATTCCGATGAAGTTCCGGACTGATTCTTACATTAAATGTTCCCTTATATGGCTGCTCAGGTTCCACATTCCGTTCCTTACAATCTGTTAAATATTCATCAATTACATTCTGAAAATCCTGTTCCAGTTCCCGTACAGAATCCCCCTCATAGGATAACAAAGATTTTATTCCCACTACTTTTCCAAAAAGACAACCGTCCTTTTTTGAATATTCTACTGTACCGTTGTAATTCTTATATGACAACAAATTGCTCATAACAAACGATCCTTTCTTAACTTTTCTATTACTTGATCTAACACATATCTCTTCAGTATTTTGTCCGGATGCGGCTTATGAAAATTTATCGCTTCATTACTTCCATCTTTTATAAATTTCACCACTGAGCCTGTTCCGCCTTGTTTTAATCTATATCCGAAATACGACAGCAAAGCTTCCATCTCATCAAAAGTAAAATCTCCTGGTTTCTTCAATAATCTATCTATCAGTTTATCCTTTTTACTCATGATATTTCTCCTCTACATACACAAGATACCATTTTAGGAGATATTATGCAACTGTTTACAGTTGCTATTGTGCAGGGCACCACTGATATTACCTGACACCAAAAAAGCAGGAAGCCGCTCCTGCTCTGCTCCCCGCTTTTTTCTGTCTTTTCTTTGTTCTGGTTTTGGTATCAATAATATGCCGGTACCGGCACCGCATTGGTAATGGGCGCGGAATTAGTCGGACTGCCGTCTCCTTTGTATGTAGTCTTCTCTTTTACAAAGTCTGGGATTTCATCCGCCAGCATCATAAAATTGCTGGAATAGCTTTCCGCATTCTCCTGTTTCTTTGTATAAATCACCGTCACATAATACTCTCCGTCCACCACCTCTTCCGGCATCCAGTACTCGCGGAAACTGTCAGGATAGAGTGCCTCTGCAATCTCTGCCATCTCTCTGCTGTCAGAAAATGCCTCCTCCACCGCAAAATTGGAATACCCAAATCGCGTATCGGAAGTATAGTCCGCCTCCTGGATATACCTGTCATATGCCTCGGAATTATTGTTTCTGATAACAATCTGCTCCACGTCCCCGAGATTCAGATAGCCATCTGTGTCAAGTCCACTCTGTTCCAGCAACGCCATGGTTTTCGAGAAAGAAGGATAGACGGGCAGATTTGCATAGACATAAACACCGTTATCTATACATTCCAGAATCAGTCTGCCATTTACCAGTTCTTCGAGCATGGTCGTATAGGAAAAGCCTTTCAGATCTTCTGCATAAGCCTGCTGCAGCTGCGCCATACTCAGCGCAGCCTGAAGTCTGCTGCCGCTGCCATTATCATAATAGATCTCCAGCCGGTCTCCGAGTTCCATCAGAGGCTCGTCATAGACCAGATAAGCTCCCTTTTGATATTCCGTATCCTTCAGGATCGTATCCAGCACGGAAACCTGCTGCCGATAAGCCACCGGGAACTGCCGGTAGACATCTTTACCGTTTTTCAGATGATACCGTACCGCCACATAACGGTAAGCCGGGATCTCATCCTCCTGGCGCATTGCTTCCCTTCTGGCAGAATTTACCACCATAGGAGACACGTTTTCACTCATCGCTTCCCAGTTCCCCATACTGGCCTCTGCCAGTTCCAGAACCGGCAATACATTGGTCATATGCATCCCGTCAAATATATAAGCCTCTTCCCCGATGCTGTCCAGATTTTCATCATAAAAATTGGTATAACTGTCCGTAAATTTCATGGCGACATCTTCCACAGCATCCGCATCGGGAACATAATCGTCATACCCGAATACGTCAAACCGGAAGAGACAGAAAACAACCGCCACACATGCTCCCGCCACAAGCAGAGACTTCCAGCCGTTTTTTACACTGCGGATATCAAAATCGTAGATAACTTCCATTACCCCGTGACTGAGCAGCGTGCCTGCCAGCATCCCGAATACAAAAAATAACAGACTGCTGCCGGAAAAAGCGTAAAAGATAATACCGCCGCCCAGACCTGCCTCCAGCGTAATCAGCACTTTGATCACAGCTTTCGTTTTTACAAAGGCCATGGCCTTTCCGCATACTTCTGCAGGCTTTTTTGTATAACACCAGTAAGCAAGTGCAAACGCAATCACGGCCACCAGCAGAATCGGCCAGATACCCGGAAGAAACTTTTCCCAGTGCAGTGTCCGGTCCATCCCATAAAAGTCACTCCCGCCATAAACGATTTCCATAAAACGGAAAAAGCGAATCACCGGCGAGATAATAAATCTGGCATACTGCTGTGCCGTCCGATAATAAAAGCTGTGGAAAAAAGTTTCCATATATCCCATAAAAAGAAGATAGAGGATACCGTCATAAAAAAGCAGCACCGCCGTTCCCATCACGGTTACGATCAGATTGCCCGTGAGCATCACTGCCAGGATGGCTATATGATAAACTGCCAGATAGAGGATCGTATTGGCCAGCAGCGCGCAGCCGGCCTCTCCGACAGCCACGGAAGCATTGGCCCCCATAGCCTGCGCCACGAAAAAGCTGAGCAGCATATTAATCAGATAGGACAGAAAATACGCCAGAAAGCCATTCAGATAAATGGCAGCGAAGCGTCTGCCTTTTGTCACCGGCATACTCATGTACATATCCAGCTTCCTGCGCTGATACATATAGGAAAATCCCTGTATCGCCGCGATAACCGCCAGCAGCGAGATAAAAATTGCCTTACCGCCGCCCGGTCCCACAGCCCTGGCAAATACCCTGCCCAGATAAAGATCCACCTGCCGGAAATTTGCCATATACATTTTTTCCATACTGAGCGTCATCGCCGTATACACCGGCATGGAAAAAAAGAAAGCGAGAAACATGATTACAATCAGCCAGATTCTTCTTCTGACATTTGTCTTTATATTAACCAAGAATGATTTTTTTGATGTCATAGCCCACTACCTCCGTTTCGCTGATAAAGATCTCCTCAAGGGAAAGCGGAAGCGCCTCGAAGAAAATGGTCCGGATACTTCCGAAATAGTTGATAACCTCCTCACGGCTGCCCCTGACCGTAAGCGTATACAGGGAACCCCTTTTCTCGGACTTCACAATATCCAGCCCCCTGAACGCTTCTTCCTCCTGCGTCCCTTCCTCCAGTACACACTGAATCTTCTGAATGTTGCACTTCATTTCCTCCAGATCTCTGGAAAGCAATACCCCGCCCCGATGGAGCAGACCGACATGATCACAGATATCTTCCAGCTCCCGCAGATTATGCGACGCAATGATCGGCGTCATCCCCCGCTCATCCATCTCTTTCGCCATCAGACTTTTGATCCCCTGCCGCATCACCGGGTCAAGACCGTCAAAAGTCTCGTCGCAGAACAGATATTTTGTCCTGGAGCAGATTCCGCAGAGAATCGCAAGCTGCTTCTTCATCCCCTTGGAAAATGTCCCCACCTTCCGTCTCCTTCCCAGACCGAAACTGTCCAGATATTCGTGATAATGCAGCAGATCAAACTGAGGAAACACACTGCCATAATACCTTCCCATATCCTCCGGCGTGGCGTTGGCAAAAAAATATGGCTCATCAGCAATAAAAAACAGCTTCTCTTTCGCCTCCACATGATCAAACGATACGATGCCGTCGATCAGGATCTCTCCCTCGTCCGGCTTTATCACACCGCTGATCATACGCAGCACGGTACTCTTTCCCGCACCGTTCGTCCCGATCAGGCCAAACACACTGTCCTCACGGATATTGATATTGACATGATCCACTGCCCGGATATCTTCAAAACACTTGCTTACATCACGAACTTCAATCATTCCCCTGCTCCCCCTTCTTCAATTCTTCCAGCATGCTCTCCCTGGAAATACCGATCTCCTCCGCCTCCGTCAGCAGCTTCTCCATCTTGTCCCTGTATTCCTTCTTTTTCAGCAGATACAGGTCTTCATTATACGTAACAAAATTGCCCCTTCCCTTAATGGTATATAAAAAACCGGTTCGTTCCAGTTCCGTATAGGCTTTCTGTATCGTATTGGGATTGATACAAAGCTCCATTGCCAGACTCCTCACCGACGGCATCCTGCTGTCAGGCTCCAGTACGCCATTGATAATCAGCTTCTGCAGTTTATCCACGACCTGCTCATAGATCGGCCTGGTATCCTTATAATCCAGAATGATCATACCCCTCTCCTTTCTTTACAGACTATGGATGACATCTCTGCCATCCAAGTGTACTATGTATGTTAATACACTTATTATATTATAAATTCCTGAGATGTCAAGACATATTTGCAGTACGCGCATGAAACACGACAAAAAAAACAAAAAAGACGTTCCGAAAGCAGTCGCTTTCTTCCCGTCTTTTTCAACATCATATATATGCCTCAATCGTGCAAAATTCAATAAGGATTCTCAAACAGTCTGCGGTAAACACAGGCGCCCAGCAGCGCATGCCCCGTAGAATTGGGATGGAGACCGTCTACCAGGTAGGCAGCCTGCCGGCTGGAAAAATCCAGTTCCGGCTCATTAAACAGATCTATGACCCGTATGCCCCAGAATGCAGCCATATCCTGTATGGCAAATACATACTGATTCAGGTAGTAGCCGTTCTGATTTCTGCGCATATATCCCACGCGACGCAGCGGCGTCATAAATACGATCTCGCCGTCCGGATATTTCTGCTGCAGACCACACATCAGCAGGTTCAGACCACCGTAAAAGGTGTCCGGTGTCAGATCCCCCATGGCGCCCACGGGTGTTCCCGCTTTGTTGAAATCGCCGTAATCATTGGTGCCGCCCAGCACAAGGATCAGATTGGCATCCGGATCCATGGCCGGATACCGGTCTATCAGCCGGTCAGGATGCGGCCCCGCCACGCTGGAACCGTTCCAGCCGTAATTGTTCAGCTTAGCGGCCCCGGTCAGGCCGCTGACCACATAGGGATACGCAAGCTCCCTGTTTTTCAGTTTGTCTCCATAGGTGATACTGTCACCCAGCGCATTGATCTTAATATCCCCTTCTATAGCGATATTGCCCCAGATGGTAGGCTCCGGAATCGTGTAAGCCTGTGTGATATCTCCCGGAACATAGCCGATCATCCCGATATAGTAGATCTGGATCCAGCCGTTATCCGTCTTACCGGTGGCAATGGCAGGCTGCCCTTTTGACAGCCTGCCGATCACCGCCCAGGATGTACCCGGCATGATATACACATCCGTATCGCCTGCCATGGACAGATACGCCGTATAGGGGGTCACGTTTACTGCGCCCGGCGCCTCCTGTGCCGCCGCCTGGCTTCCTGCTCCCAGGAAACAGGCAAGACCCAGCACAATTCCCGCCATAAACGCTGCCGCCTTTTTCTTCATGCTCGACTCCATCTCCTATCTGGCGATCAGTGCCTGACCCCAGTCAGAAATTCCCATCACAGCCTTTGCCTGCTCGGTATAAGGAGCCGCGTTGGGGGTGTCTATGTATTTGTAGAAGTCATAAATCATCTTGGGGCTGCCATCGACATTGGTCAGACCAAACGCAAGGCCCTGCCCGATCTCTGCCGCATCATCGGACTCTCTGGAGAGGATGAAAGCGTCGATATGCTGATTGTTCTCTGCCTGCAGATAACCATGTACGAATGCCGCCGCCTGTACATTTTCTCCCTGAGAAGAGGTATAGCCGACTTCTGTGGCGATAATGGAACGAACCTGGCCATTGGGCGCAAGCAGCTCCGGTCTGCACATATAATCTGTCAGTACTTCGATATTCTCCATGGTAACATAAGCGGAGTTTTCATTATGCTTGATCAGATTCCTGTAATATGCACCCTTGTTCCAGTAAGATGCCCAGGTAAGAGGAAGCGGCATGGGATGGCATGCAAGACCCCAGTCGATATTGCCGCCTGCCGCAATATTGGTATTAAAGG
This sequence comes from uncultured Lachnospiraceae bacterium, assembly GCA_910587155.1. Classification (GTDB taxonomy): domain Bacteria; phylum Bacillota; class Clostridia; order Lachnospirales; family Lachnospiraceae; genus VSOB01. Next base: position 49,264 of record CAJULA010000016.1, on the reverse strand, counting down.
AATTGATCAGATCCTTGCTGTCGTATTTTACGCCGGCATCTGCCGCTCTGTTTCTGTCCCACTGCTGGTCGATGCAGATATATACATTGGCATTGGCATTTCTGCTCTTGATGCCGTTGTAGAACAGACGGAATGCTTCCGCATACTCATTGACATACGCATTCAGATCGCGGATGTTGATATAGTTCCATTCCACCCTTGCCGTCACTTCATTTCCCACAACCCAGTTGTCCACTTTGCCGTGTCCCTGGTTGGAATAGCGCTCTGCCAGGAAGGAAGCCGCTGCCGTGATATAATCCACGCCTTCCGCATCCGCATTGTTAAATGCATAGTAAGGGCATGCGGAACCGTCTCTGGAAAGCGGATGGATGAGCTGCGGGCAGTTGCCCATATTGTTCAAAAGGCAGGCTGTAATACAGATGCCTCTGTCGGACATGGTTTTGAAGATATTGTCATATTCCGCCACCACCAGTCCATTGAACTGGAAGGTCTTTCCGTTGTAATTGTAATTGATGGTCGGATAGCTTGCATTGCTGGTCGGTCCGATGATATTGGACAGCGGGATATTGTAGATCGCCTGCTTTACGCCCAGATCCACCATTTCGTTGCTGGCAAGCTTCGCCGGATCAATGAGAAGACCTTTTTTGCCGGCATTGGTCCTGCCTACCGTATGATCGGCAATCGCCTCCGGATTTACAATGTAAGCGCCCGGATTAAGCGGTACATACTGTCCGCCCTGCAGAGCAGCCACAATGAATTTGGAGTACAGACGGGAGTCCGCACTGTTTGCGTTGAGCGGTGTGGTAAACGTCGCATTGCCCGCCGCCGGTGCGCTGGCCAGTGCATTGGTCGTGATCCCGTCAGACCAGATAGGCTCCGCGAACAGATACAGCATACCGTCATCGCTTGCCGGTGCGCTGGTAGCGCTGGCCGACACATTTACATCCTTGCCGCTGATGGACGCCAGCACATTCATGCCGCTGCCTGCAGCTTCCACCACAGCCGCGCCGCTGTCTGCCCCGCCGGCCACTACCAGCACAAACGCAGAGAGAATTCCTGCAGCAAGAATTCTCAGAGTTCTTTTGAATCTCATAAATACTTTCCCCTTTCGTTTACAGATTCATGATTGGTTACGCTTCCGTCCTTTTTTCTCTTCTGATAATATGAGACGGAATCATTTAAATTGTATCAGATGGCGTAATTTTTGGCAACAGATATTGTGCATTTCATCCGTTTTCTGCTATACTGTAAAAGCAGTTTAAAAAGTAAAATACCCTGGCGGAGCCAGAGAAAGGAACATTATGGCTTTTGACGGAATCACAATTGCATGTATCAGAAAGGAGCTGGACGCAGCCCTGACCGGAGGACGCATTATCAAGATCGCCCAGCCGCAGTCGGATGCTCTGCTGCTCACCATAAGAAACGGCAGAGAACAGCACCGGCTCTTTCTTTCTGCCAGCGCTTCCCTGCCGCTGGCCTATCTCACTCCTGACAATATGTCCAGTCCTCTGACAGCTCCCAACTTCTGTATGCTGCTGCGCAAATACATCCAGAACGGCAAAATTACCGCCGTCAGCCAGCCCGGCCTGGAACGCATCCTGCGCTTTACCATAGAACACCTGAATGATCTGGGAGATCTCTGTCTCAAGTCTCTGATCATCGAGATCATGGGGAAACACAGCAATATCATCTTCTGCGACGAAAATGAGACTATCATTGACAGCATCAAGCATGTATCCATTGCCGTAAGCTCTGTCCGTGAGGTATTGCCGGGCAGGCCTTATTTCATCCCCAGAACACAGGAAAAGGCAGATCCCCTCACTACGGCCCGCAAGGACTTTGACGCCCTGCTCCCCACCCGGGCCATTCCCGTCCATAAGGCACTGTATATGGCTTATACCGGGATCTCCCCCATAATCGCACAGGAGCTCTGTCACCGGGCAGGCACGGATGCGGACAGGCCTGCCCAGACCCTGACGCAAAATGAGCTGGAAAGGCTCTGGCAGGTATTTGCTCCGCTGACCCAAGACATACGCTCCGGCAGGTTTTCCCCCGCCATCGTGTATGAAAACGACTCCCCCAGAGAATATGCCTGCATCCCGCTCACCGTCTATCAGGGCTGCAAAAGCAGAAACTATGACTCCGTCTCCGCCCTTCTCCACGACTACTATGCCGAAAAGAACGCCGTCACCCATGTCCGCCAAAAGTCTGCCGATCTGCGGCGCATCGTGCAGACGGCTCTGGAACGGAATGTAAAAAAATATGACCTGCAGCTCGCCCAGATAAAGGATACGGAGAAAAAGGACCTCTACAGAGTCTATGGCGAACTGCTCAACACGTACGGATACGGACTGTCCCCCGGCTGCAAAAGCATGGAAGCTCTCAATTATTATACCGGAGAGATGATCACAGTCCCTCTGGACCCGACACTGACCCCGCAGGAAAACGCAAAAAAATATTTTGACAAATACGGAAAGCTGAAACGCACAAGCGAAGCATTATCGGAACTGACCGGCAAAGTGAAGACTGAGATCGACCATCTGGAATCCATTGCCGCTTCTCTCGATATTGCCCTGAAGGAGGCTGACCTGGTGCAGATCAGGGAAGAACTGATCGAAAGCGGCTATATCCGCAGAAAAAGCGGTACCAAAAAAGCAAGAATCACCAGCCGCCCTCTCCACTATCAGAGCAGCGACGGCTATGACATCTATGTGGGAAAAAACAATTACCAGAATGACGAACTGACCTTTCACTTCGCGGAGGGCAGAGACTGGTGGTTCCATGCCAAAGGAATGGCAGGCAGCCATGTAATCCTGAAAGCAGACCGCGACGGTGAGATACCTGACCGTGCCTTTGAGGAAGCAGGCCGCCTTGCCGCTTACTACTCAAGAGCCAGAGAGCAGCAGAAAGCAGAGATCGACTATACCCTCAAAAAAAACGTAAAAAAACCCGGCGGCGGCGCCCCCGGCTTTGTCATCTATTATACCAACTACTCTCTTGTCATCAGCCCGGATATTTCCGGTATCCGCCTGCTCTCCGACTGACTGCCAAAAAGCTGCCGCGGATACCGCATACCGATAAAAAGGCTGCCGCGCCCATAAGCGTGACAGCCTTTTTTGTATTTGCGTTTGCGATGGTTCAATCGGGCATGCCTGCACCCGAGACGGCTGCCGCGAAGATCAGCCGATCAGCCAGTCGTACATTTCCTGATATTTTCTGGCGGATACATTCCAGGAGAAATCCGTTGCCATCCCCCTGTCCACAATTTTGTTCCACTCTCTTTTCTTGTCATAATAAATGCGTTCCGCATAACGGACTGCGTCAAGCATCTCATGCGCATTGTAATTGGTAAAGCTGAAGCCCGTGCCGGTGCTCTCATACTCATTGTAAGGCTCTACCGTATCTTTCAGGCCGCCGGTCTCACGCACGATAGGCACCGTGCCATAATGCAGCGCCATCAACTGGCTCAGCCCACAGGGTTCAAAGAGGGACGGCATCAGAAACGCATCGCAGGCTCCGTAAATCTTATGAGACAATTCTTCCGAATAATAGATATTGGCAGATACCTTGTCTCCGTATTTCCAGTCAAAATGACGGAACATATTTTCGTACTGCTCCTGTCCGGTTCCCAGTACCACAAGCTGAATATTATCCTGACAAAGCTCATCCATCACATAGGAGATCAGATCAAAGCCTTTCTGATCCGTGAGACGGGACACAATGCCGATCATAAACTTTTTATCATCCTGCTCCAGCCCCAGCTCTTTCTGCAGCTCCCGTTTGTTCTTGATCTTTTCCTTGCGGAAGTTCACCGCGTCATACCGATAGGGCAGATAAACATCCGTTGCGGGATTAAACTCGTCATAGTCAATCCCGTTGACAATACCGCGCAGATCGCCGCTGCGGGCACACAAAAGACCGTTTAAGCCCTCGCCGTAAAAGTCCGTCTTGATCTCTTCCGCATAGGTATCACTCACCGTGGTAATGGCGTCCGCATACACGAGTCCGCCTTTTAACAGATTGGCATCTTTATAGCATTCCAACTTATCCGGCGTAAAGAAATAATCCGAAAGGCCCGTGATCTCCTTTACCGTCTTGACATCCCATTTGCCCTGGAATTTCAGATTATGTATGGTCATGACTGTCTTGATGCCGCGGAAAAAGTCATTGTCCTGAAAACGCTCCTTCAGGTATACAGGCACCAGACCGGTCTGCCAGTCATGACAGTGAATCACATCCGGTCGAAATTCAATGACCGGAAGAATGGAAAGCAGCGCTTTGGAAAAAAATGCGAACTTGGTCACCTCCCAAAGCGTGTCGTCCCCATAAGGCTTCATCCCGCCAAAATACTCTTCATTGTCAATAAAGTAAAACTTCACCCCGTCCGCTTCCGCCTGCAGGATGCCCACATACTCGCTTTTGAAATGAAAGTCCATATAGAAATGACTCACATACGTCATACGGTCCTTCATCTCCTGTTTCATGCACGTGTATTTGGGCATGACCACTCTGACGTCAAAAAACTCCTTATCAATACATTTGGGCAGGGAGCCCGCCACATCGGCCAGACCTCCTGTTTTAATAAATGGAACCCCCTCTGATGTTGCAAATAAAATGTGTTTCATAGCTATCCTCTCATAAAATCATTGGTTAATATTCTCTGCCTTCGTGTACAGTATACCATCATCTCCCCCGGTTGGGAAGATCAATTTCTGTATTGAAGACGTATTTTATCAGCTATCAGGGCTATAAATTCGGAATTGGTCGGTTTGCCCTTGCCCGTGTTGATGGTATACCCGAACATCGCGTCCAGTGTCTCCATTTTGCCCCGGTTCCACGCCACTTCTATGGCATGACGTATGGCCCGCTCCACTCTGCTCGATGTGGTCTGAAATTTCTTGGCGATGGTCGGATAGAGAATCTTGGTAATGGAATTCAGCATCTCCACATCCTGAACGGACATCATAATTGCCTCACGCAGGTACTGGTATCCTTTGATATGTGCAGGTACGCCGATCTCATGAATCATATTGGTAACATCTTTTTCGAGATCCCGTTCCACATTCCGGTTACCTCCGTATAACTGATCTGACTCTTCCCTGAGTCCGGAAGGCGGAACCGTGATCATGATCTGAAACTCTTTGTTCGTATGGATCAGATCGGAAAGTAATTTGAATACTTGTTCGTTATCTTTCGTAGCCGCTACACTCAGTTGTTCCATAATTGACCTCCGTTCACTATATTTCTTATCAATATGGCATTTATCGCCTATATTCATTATAAACATCCGTCAATTTTCGTTCAACTGTTAAGAATCGCAGAATCTGCGTTAAATCGCCTTTTCCTATAATTTTCTTTCCAGATCCGCCAGCGACTCATAGCCATACAGAAGCGCGGAATTGCCAATGGTCTCCTCCGCCAGATTCCTTTCTTCCCGGCAAAGCGCCGCGATAAATCTGCCGTACAGATCAAGGGTGCTGTCGGAATACGTCGAAATCTCCCCGCGCAGATAGGTTTCATAGGAAGTATTGAACAGAGTATCCTCACTGGTATGGATACTGCGCGCCATGGCGGATGCCTTCGGATAACGGCGCGCGCAATCCTCCATCCACTGCACCTGTATTTTCACAATTTCTTCTATAATCGCCTGTTTCTCCGGAGGAATGACCGGAAATCTGTCCGCAATCTCCAGGTATCCCTCCGGGTCCGTGCTCTCCATCATACGCCCGTATTTTTCCGCAATCAGATTCCAGCCTGCCCCATCCGCTTTCTCAAAATCGACAATATAGCTTCGCAGCATCGGTATGGTCCATGTCAGATACTGGCTCTTTCTCATCAGATAAAAGGTATTCCAGTCATCCTGACAGTCCGCCCGGCCGCCAATATTTTTAACCTGGTCAAAATCACGCCATTCCATGGCAATCAGTTGTTGAATGAGTTCTTCCTTCACCGTCTTATTACCGGCGTCATTCTGCGTAATGCCATGCAGGATATTGTCAGTGTGATGGTCGAGATAATTGTCATCCCCTGTCGTCAGGCTCTGCTTCTTCATCTCATCTATGATAAGGGAAACAATAATCTCAATGGTCTGCGGTATCCGCTCATCTCCGATCATCATATCGGGGATGGCATTTAAAATATCGCCGATCACAGCCAGGATGGGAAGCTTCTCCATCCCTTTGTGCATCCATTTATAAAAGGGGGCATACTTTCTGTTCAGCAGGTATACAATGGCCATGGTGTGCTTCATAAACTCTCCCAGTGCCACCTGGGCCGTCACCTTATCTCCCCGCCGCAGCATCCGGCTGTAATTATACTGGCCCGACTGCGCGATCAGCGCCGCTTCCCTGGCAATCTTTTTCAGACGCACATCTTTGGGGTAATGAGCCAGCAGGCCCTTTCGAATACGGGTAAATTCGCCCAGATCATCCCGGAATACCCGGCCGCTTGTAGCGGCAGCCAGGCGATAGTCCTCCATATAAAGCCACTGGCTGTTCGTTGTCGGGACATCTGCAAATCCCGTCAGGCGTTCATAAAATTCGCCAATCTTAAACACGCCCACCCGCCGGGGTGCTTTGGGAGAGACTCTTCTGGTGATTCCCATATAAGTAGTGGGAAGTCTGTCGTATTCCGCCTGCAGCTCTTCTCCGATCTCTTCGTAAACGGAATCTGTCAGAAAGAGACAAAAGCCCGGGCCGAAATCATGATCTCTGGATATTTCATCGTCAAATCCCAGACATTCCGACCCTTCCCCCACCATACCCGCCGCAATAAACGGCAGATATGCCGGGAAATGGGAACGCAGCATCGGTTCCCCATACTCATGGTAAAACGCCTCGCACAGATCCAGTCCTTTGTCAAATCCTCTGACTACGCTGAGACTGCCCGCAATCTGTTTTTCCACCGCGCTCAGATTCTGGGCAACAATCTCGTATGCCGTACTGCGCCCTGTATTTTTTTCAATCTCTGCCAGCGCCATCCGATAATAACGGGCGGATTCTTCCAGATTGCCCGCCATATACTGTGCCTCGCCCATGGCTGATAAAGCGCCGCTGTAATGAAAATCTTTCTGCTCATCCATCTCAAAAATGGAGAAAGCTGCTTTTAAATGATCGGCCGCCTCCTCATACCTGCCCAGTTTCAGCAGCGATGTCGCCAGGTTCGTATGTGTCACGGCCGTTTCAATCCTGGCGTCGGCGTGGGCACTGACAATCGGCAGCGCCCGTTCCAGACAGGCACATGCCTCCTCAAAATCTCCCATTTCCTGATACAAAAGGCTCAGATTGTTATACAGACTGGCAAACCGAAAGTCTCCGTCCTCCAGATGACTCTGATAGATCAGCAGAACGGTTTTATAGTTGGTCATGGACTCGGCCAGCTTTCCCGCCGCCCGGTAGGCATTGGCAATATTCAGCAGAGAAGTGGCATAAGGAATACTTCCCTGCAGATGGTTTCGCTCCAGCACCTCCATCAGCCTGTCACAAAACATACAGCATTTCTCGTATTTGCTCACATCCCGCAGATAGCCTATCATCTCGTTCAGCAATGTAATCAGTGCACCGTCGTCCCCTGCCTCAAGGGCCTGTGCCATCCGGTTGTCCAGATAGCCTTCCACCTTGTCCATCTGATATGTGGCAAATAATCTGTCAAGTTCCCGTAAAATCGTGTCCATATCCATAATTATCACCTCTGCCCCTATTATATCATTTTTCCGGAAAATGTCACCTCTATTCTCCCATCATCTCCTCTATAAATATCCCATAGCCTTTTGTGGCATCCTGCACGAATACATGAGTCACGGCACCGATCATTTTTCCGTTCTGAAGAATGGGGGCACCGCTCATACCCTGTACGATGCCGCCGGTCTTACGGATCAGTTCCTCATCCGTGATCTGCAGAACGATTTCTCTGTTAATATGTTCCCTGTCATAAGTGATATCCGTGATTCTGGCGTCATAGAGTCTGGCATCCGCCCCGTCAGGGGCACATAATATTTTCACCGGCCCGATGCGGGTATCCTGCTTCAGTCCGATCTCCACCGGCCCGAAATCCACCTCATCTTCCAGGCTTTCTCCGCAGACACCGAAGATCCCCTTATCCTCATTTTTCTCTATGCTGCCAAGTATATGCTCGTCTCCATAGTCAATCAACCCTGTCATCTCACCGGGACTGCCGGGTTCTCCCTTTTTGACACCGATGATATCCGCATGGTACAAGGTTCCCTTTTTCAATGTCATCAGTGTACTTGTATCCATATCATTGATACCGTGTCCCAGTGCCCCGAAGCCTCCGCTGCCGTCAATATAAGTGAGTGTCCCTACCCCCTGGGCATTGTCCCGGATCCAGATACCGATTTTATAGGTGCCGGCCTGATCTCTCACCGGAACACATCTCACATCAAATATCCCATCCCCTCTCCTGACAGTGAGAACCAGATCGCCGTCTCCCATTTCCTGCAGGGTATTCATAAACATCTTCTTCCCTGTCACTTCTCTGCCGTTCATCTTCAGGATATAATCGCCGCTTTTGAGCACGGACGATGCCGGTGAATATCGGATATTGTCATAGCCGGTAAATTCCCCCGTCCCCACGACAAGCACCCCTTCCGTCTTCACATAAATTCCCACCGGAATCCCGGCCGGAATGACGCTGGCGCCTTCGATTACCTGCACACTGACCTGTTTCAGCGGCAAAATCCCAAACAGTCTGACATCCATCGCATAACGGTTTTTCTCATTGGCGTAAAAAATCAGCGGGTGACTGAGACTCACCGGAATCGCTTCCTCACCGAAAGCATGGAGTCTCCCCGAGGCCGGCAGATGAAAATTCATCTCTTCCCGTTCGCCCGCCCTGATCTTGATCCGGTCAGGTATCCGCTGCCAAATGGAAAGATAGGTGGCGCACGCGAGCAGACAGAGTGCATTTCCCAGCAATATATATAAAATCCGTCGGTATTTCTTCTTATTCTCCATATGATCACTTCCTTTCATACTTAAACCATAGGATATACAGAAAAAAGCATTCCTGTCGGGATGCTTTTTTAGTATGTGAGGAAATATGGATTTTACTTTAGTATTGTTTTGTATCTCTTGCCAAATCTTTCATTTCTCTGGCATTGGAAAGAGCCGCCTTTGTCAGCAGATCGCTGCCAAGCAGTCTTGCCAGCTCCCTGATGCTCTCATCCTCTTCCAAAATGGAAATGTCTGTCCTGGTCTGATTTCCTTTTTGCTTTTTTTCTATTTTAAAATGAAGATCTGCCATGGCTGCAATCTGTGGCAGATGGGTGATACAGATGATCTGATGCTCTCTGCCCAATATCCCCAGCTTTCTGGAAACCTGCCATGCGGTCCTGCCGCTGATCCCCGCATCAATCTCATCAAAAATCAGCGTGTCAATGGCATCTTTTTCCGCCATTACCGTTTTCAGCCCCAGCATGATACGGGACAGTTCCCCGCCGCTGGCAATACTTCCCAGAGGCTTCACCGGCTCTCCCGGATTGGTGGAGATCAGAAATTCCACCTCATCATACCCCTTCGCTCCCGCCCGGTCCGGATCCTGGCTGAGCCGGATCTGAAAATTCACTTCCATAAAATTCAGATCATGCAGTGCCTGTGTCATCTTCTTTTCCAGCGCCTTCGCCTGTTTCTGCCGGATCGCGGAAATTTTTTCACACGACGCCAGGAGCTTTTCCCTGGCTGCCTGCATCGCTGCGGAAAGTGTTTCCAGATAGGCGTCATAGTCAGTCAGTTTCTCCAGCCGTGCTTCCTGCGCTTCCCGGTAAGCCAGCACATCCGAAAGAGTGGCGCCATATCTGGACTTGAGATGGTTGAGTACATCAAGGCGACTCTCCGCCTGCGTAAAAGCTTCCGGTTCAAATTCCAGTCCTTCTTCATAGTCTGCCAGCTCTCTGCACAGATCCGCTGCCAGTTCTTCAATCTCAGAAAGGCGGGCCGTATACCCGGCCAGCGCATTGTCATACCCTTCTACAGCCTTCATCTCACGCAGTGCCCGGCCGGCCAGATCAGAAACGCTCTCTTCCTCCATACTGCCAAGCAGATGTCGGGCAAGGGAGACCCCTTCCAGAATCCTCCTGGCATTTGCCATCCTGCGATACGCACTCTCCAGCGCTTCCTCCTCGCCGGGCTTTGGCTGCGCCTCGTCGATCTCATGGCATTCAAATTCGATCAGAGCACACTCTTTCTGCCGGCTTTCGCTGTCTAAGTCAGACTCTTCCCATTCTTTCTTCAGCTCCATATACCGCTTATATTCTCCGGAAGCCTTTTCTTTTATACGCTTTAAGGACTCACCGCAAAAACTGTCAAGAATTTCCAGTTGTTTCTTTCTGGCGGTCAGCGACTGGTGCTCATGCTGACCATAGACATCAATCAGCACCTCCGCCAGTTCCTTCAGCTGTCTGGCTGTCACCGCCGCGCCGTTTACACGGCACAGGCTCTTCCCTGCAGTAATCTTTCTGGATATGATGATCATATCATCCTCCGGTTCTACATCCAGTTCCAGGCATCGCTCCCTCTGCTTCTCATCATCCAGCGTAAATATCAGCTCGATCAGGGCATACTCTTTTCCGGTGCGTATCATATCCCGGTCCGCCTTGGCGCCCAGAGCCAGGTTGATGGAACCGATGATGACCGACTTGCCTGCGCCGGTCTCCCCGGTGAGGATATTCAGCCCCTTTTCGAAGTGTACTTCTGTCTCTTCTATCAAAGCAAGATTCTTTACATGTAAACTATTTAACATTCTTTATAATTTCCTCGATCTTCCTCATGACACTTTCCGTATCTTCCCGCGTCCGCACCGCCATCATAATCGTATCATCTCCGGCTATGGTCCCGGCTATCCCGCCCAGTTTCATGGCGTCCAGTGCGGCCGCCACTGCCATCGCCATCCCTGATACGGTCTTGACAACCAGCAGGTTTTCCGCCATTCCCATGGAAGCAAAGCCTTCCTTGAGCACCCGCCCATATTTATCCCCCATCAATGCTTCTTCCTGATGGAAGGGCACATAACGCTGCCTGCCGCCATAGGATATCTTGGACAGCTTCAGTTCCCTGATATCCCTGGAGACTGTGGCCTGCGTCACATCATAGCCTTCTTCTTTCAGATACTGCGCCAGCTCCTCCTGTGTCCCTATTTCATGCTCGCGGATCAGGCGAAGTATTTCCTTGCGTCTTTCTTTCTTCATGTCATTTCTCACTCATCTTTTTATGTAATGCTTCCAGAAAACTTACCTGGCTGATCTTCACAATCTTTACTGTCCTTTGTGACCTGGCCACCCTGATCCGGTCCCCCATCCTGAGCATGGCCGCATGTCCGCCGTCAAAATTGACTTCCGCCCGAAACAGCACATCCTTCTTCCAGGCTGCCATCTCCACCACCACTTCATCCTCTCCGGAAAGCACCACACTCCTCGTATTCAGGGTATGGGGGCAGATGGGAGTAATGACCAGCAGCTTCGCTCCCGGCTCTACAATCGGCCCGCCTGCAGACATATTATATCCTGTGGAGCCTGTGGGCGTGGAGAGGATCACACCGTCCGCATTATATTCATTCAAAAACTGCCCATTCACATAAATATGGAAATGAATGATCTGCATAGATCCGCTTCTCGTAATGACAATGTCATTCAAAGCATACGAAGTGTCCATACACGTCTCCCCCCGGAAAAGCTGTCCGTCCAGCATCATCCTCTCTTCCGTATGAAAATGATCCTCTATCAGGAGAGAAAGCGCATGTTTGACGCCTGCCTTCTCCACTTCTGCCAGAAATCCCAGACTGCCCAGATTGATGCCAAGCAAAGGGATTCCCAGCTCCACCGTATCCCTGGCCGCCTCAATCAATGTGCCGTCCCCGCCCAGCACCAGAATACACTCCGTCCCCGCGGGAACCTCTGCCGCATCGGTGTATGTCCGGCTCCCGGACTGTATCTGACGGGCGATCTTGACCGGACAGCCACAGCCTCTGCTGCGTAAAAAGTCCGTGATCTCATTCGTAGTGGCCAGTTCCGGATCTTTATACGGATTGGTTATGATAAAAAATTGTCTCATACCCCTTTTCCCCTCTCTCACTGGTCCAGCGCATCATGTGCCGCACACACCACATCGGCAATCCACGCTCTGTCCGCATCCCCGGCTTCCCACAATGTCTCTTCCCGTAGAGCCTGCTGCGGCTCCTTTCTCAGATGAAGCAAATATTCGATATTGCCTTCCGGTCCCTTCACAGGCGAGAACGTGAGGTGACAAAGGGCAAATCCGCAATGCACGGCAAGCCTAAACACACGCTCTATCACTTCTCTGTGTACCGCCGGTTCTCTGACTACTCCCTTTTTGCCTACTTTCTCTCTTCCGGCTTCGAACTGAGGCTTAATCAGGCACACCATCTCACCGTCGGCGGCCAGCAATGCTCCGGCAGGAGGAAGTATTTTGGACAGAGAAATAAAAGAGACGTCCACCGATGCAAAAGCCGGGGTATCCGCTATCTGCTCCGTGGTCACATAACGGAAATTGGTCTTTTCCATACACACCACACGTTCATCACAGCGCAGTTTCCAGGCAAGCTGCCCATGCCCCACATCTATGGCATACACTTTTCCGGCCCCGTTTTGCAGCATGCAGTCCGTAAACCCGCCTGTGGACGCACCGATATCCATGCATATCTTGTCCTGCAGAGTAAGAGAAAATTCCGCAATCGCCTTTTCCAGTTTCAACCCGCCCCTGCTGACATATTTCAGTCCGCCGCCACGGACTTCTATGGTACATTTTTCTTCCGCAAACAGCGAACCGGCCTTATCTTCCCGTTGTCCGTTGACAAACACACTGCCCGACATGATGACAGCCTTTGCCTTTTCCCTGGAAGCGGCCAGTCCCTGCCGCACCAGAAGAATATCAAGTCTTTCTTTCATAATATTCCAGTTCCGTAAATTCCCGGGAATCTGCTGTTTTTATTCCAGTTCCGCAGATTCCCGCCGACCGCCTTCGGAAATATAGGCTGTCACGACTCTTTTATAGACCGAATCGGCGTCGATCCCTACTTCCTTGTGTAATATGGCTACGTTACCGTGTTCCACATATTCATCCGGTATGGCAATGGCACACTGCCGACAGGACGCAGGAAGACTGTCGAGATATTCTCTTACCTTTTCTCCGAATCCGCCGCTGGCCACATTCTCTTCCATCGTAACAAGCAGCCGATGACTTTTTGCCATCTCCCGGATCATCTCTTCGTCGATGGGCTTGACAAAACGGGCATTGACCAGGCTGCAGGCATATCCGGTCTCCTTCAGCCTTCTGCGCACTTCCACCGCTGTCCTCACCATACTGCCCACCGCGACCAGCACGATATCTTCCTCTTCGTATACTATTTCACTTTTTCCGTATTCCATGGGTCTGCGAAATTCCCGCAGGCCGTCAAACGCACTGCCTCTGGGGTAACGGATAGCTGCCGGAACACCCAGCGTCAGCGCATACTTGAGCATATCGGAAAGCTCCCACTTATTTTTTGGCGCCATAATATGCATTCCCGGAATACTGGACAGATAAGAGAGATCAAAAATCCCCTGGTGTGTCTCTCCATCGCTGCCCACCAGGCCGGCTCTGTCTATGGCAAAGACCACCGGAAGATTCTGGATACAGACATCATGGAGTATCTGATCGTAGGCTCTCTGAAGAAAAGAGGAATAGACCGCCACAATCGGCTTCATCCCGCCCGCCGCCAGCCCGGCGGCAAACGTAACGGCATGCTGCTCGGCAATGCCAACGTCAAAAAAACGGTCCGGATACAGATTGCGGAAACGTTTCAGTCCGGTGCCGTCCGGCATGGCCGCCGTGATGGCCACCACCTTCTCATCCCTGGCTCCCAGCTTGGTCATAACCGTGGAAAATACATCCGTATAATTGGGGGCCGATTTGGGGTTGGAAGGCAGGCCCGTGTCAATATCGAAGGGTTCCGCTCCATGGAAGCGGGCCGGATGGCGCTCTGCCGGCGCAAATCCCTTTCCCTTCTGGGTAATGGCATGGATCAGCACTGCATTTTTACAGCGCTTGGCCTCCCGCAGCACCTTCATCATGGCTTCCACATTATGCCCGTCCACCGGCCCCAAATAGGTAATGCCCATGTCTTCAAAGAACATGCCCGGGATCACCAGATGCTTGACACTGCTTTTGGCGCGCCGGATATTACGGACAATCTGCTCCCCCCTCGGCATATTCTGCAGGGCATTGTATATGCCTTCTTTCAGATCCAGATAGCCGGTAGCCGTCCTTATATTATTCAGATACTTGGATACGCCGCCCACATTTTCGGAAATGGACATATTGTTGTCGTTGAGAATAATGATAAAATTAGTCCGCAGCTGAGACGCGTTGTTCAGCGCTTCATAAGCCATTCCGCCCGTCAGGGAACCATCTCCGATGACAGACACGATCGTACGGCTCTCACCCGCCAGATCTCTGGCTTTGACCAGGCCAAGGCCCGCCGAAATAGAAGTGGAACTGTGTCCGGTATCGAAACAGTCGCAGTCACTCTCCTTGCGTTTGGGAAAGCCGCTCATACCGCCATATTTCCTGAGTGTTTCAAAGCCTTCCCGCCGCCCGGTAAGAAGCTTGTGTGTATAGGCCTGATGTCCCACATCCCAGATGATTTTATCGTCCGGCAGATCCAGACTCAGATGCAGAGCCATCGTCAGTTCCACTGCTCCCAGGTTGGATCCCAGATGCCCGCCGGTGACACTGATCTTACGGATCAGAAACTGCCTGATCTCTTCCGCCAGCGCTTTATAGTCTTCCTTTGCGATTTCTTTGATATCATTCTCTTTGCCTATCTTCTCCAGCAGCATATCCGTACTCCTTTTACTTTTTCCGCGTAACCAGAGTCTCTATCATTTGTTCCAGGTGGGGATTACGACGATCAAAAGAAGCCAGCAGTTCTATCGCTTCCTCCGACAGAGCCTTCTGATCCGCCCGGGCCTGCTGTATCCCCTTTAATGTGACATATGTTATCTTATTATTTTTTTCATCGCTGCCGATTGGCTTCCCCAGTTCTTCCATGGTTCCCGACACATCGAGTATATCGTCCTGAATCTGGAAGGCTACCCCGATATCATAGCCGATCTTTTCGATTCTGGCCACATCCTCATCCGATGCCCCGGCGAGAATAGCACCCGTCATCATAGCGCTCTGGATCAGTGCCGCCGTCTTATGCTCATGAATAAATAACAGGGTATCTTCCGTGATCCCGCCGGCCGCATCTTCCGCTTCGATATCAGCACACTGACCGCCGATCATACCAAAAACACCCGCTTTCTTCGCGAACACCAACAGCGCCTTCCCAATTCTCGCCGGATCGCCTCCCATCGTAAAAGCCAGGGCCGCCGTTTCAAAAGCCAGATTCAGCAGGCCGTCTCCGGCCAGAATCGCCATCGCCTCTCCATACATAACATGCGTCGTCTTTTTCCCCCGCCGGTATTCATCATTGTCCATCGCCGGCAGATCATCGTGTACCAGGGAATAGGTGTGTATCATTTCCATGGCTGCCATAAACGGCTCAATCTCTCTGCCGCTGCCGCCAAACAGTTCGTAAGTCTCCTTCATCAGAATCGGCCGCAGGCGCTTGCCGCCCGCCAGCACGGAATAGTTCATGGCACGCAGCACCGTCCTCTGGTATCCGCACTCCTTCGGCAGATAACTCTGTATCACAGCCTCCGCCTCTCTGATCCGTCTTTCCTGTTCTTCCTTAAAATTCATCCAGTCCACCGTCTTCATTGATTTTCAGTACTTTCTTTTCCACCGCGTCTATGGAGGCATTGCAGAACTGCAGCAGTTCCATTCCTTCGCTGTAAACTCTGAAAGCCTCTTCCAGCGGGATTTCCTCTGACTCCAACCGTCCGATCACTGCCTCCAGCTGTCCAAACGCATCTTCCAGTGTCTGATTCTTCACCGTATCACCTTTTCCTTTTCTTCCACTCTGGCTCTGACAATACCGTTTTTCATATGGATCGTCAGAATCCGGCCCGGCTCCGCCAGTTCCACATCACTCACACCCCGCCCGGATTCATCCATAACCCAGGAAAACCCCTGGCTCAGTTTATCCAGCGGGGAAAGGCCCTTAAGCTTCTCTGTACAAAGCGCGAACCGGTGCCGCGCACATTGGAGTCTGTCCCGCATGGCCGCCTGCAGTCTCTCTTCCAGACGAAGCGCATACATCCGGTTCTGCTTCAGCCGTCCTGCCGGACTGCCCACCTTAAGCAGCGCTGCCATCATCTCCGCCTTTCTCCGGTACCCGCCGCACCGCTCCAGCATCGCCCGCAGCAGCGCCGCAGCATATTCTTCCATTCTGTCCTCCACCGCGGATAATTCAAAGACGGCAAGCTCAGCAGCTGCCGAAGGCGTGGGGGCACGCAGATCCGCCACCAGATCGGCAATGGTGGTATCCGTCTCGTGCCCTACTGCAGATATGACGGGAATGGGGCAGTCAAAAATAGCCTGCGCCACTTCCCGTTCGTTAAAGGCCCACAGATCCTCGATGGAGCCTCCGCCCCGTCCCACGATAATGACATCCACCGAAAGAGTACTCAGCGCGTGGATGCCTCTGATAATACTGGCCTGCGCCTGATCCCCCTGCACAATGGCAGGATAGAGGATGATCTGCACGCCGGGATTGCGGCGGGATGTAATCTGTATGATATCCCTCACGGCTGCGCCCGTGGGCGCGGTCACCACGCCCAGCGTCCTGACATAGCGGGGGATGGGCCGCTTATACTCCGGTGCAAACATGCCAAGCTCAGCCAGCTCCGCCTTCAGACGTTCATACTGCTCATACAAAAGGCCCACACCGTCCCTGGTGATCTCTCTGGCATACAGCTGATACCTGCCGTCCCGTTCATATACGTCCACACTGCCGTCCACGATCACCTGCTGCCCTTCCTGCATACGGAAAGCAAGACCGCTGCGGTTCCCGGCAAACATAACACATGCCATGGCTGCCTTTCCGTCTTTCAGCGTAAAATAAATATGCCCGGAAGAGTGATATTTGCAATTGCTTACTTCACCCCGGATACGTATGGACTGCAGCATAAAATCCTGGGTAAACATATTCCGGATATAGGAATTTATCTGCGTTACGGAATATACATGTTTCATTTTTCCTATTCCCTGCCCGCGAATCTGGCCAGGATACCGTTTACAAAAGAACCGGCGCCGTCCTGGCCAAATTTTTTTGCCAGTTCCACCGCTTCGTTAATCGCCACACCATTGGGAACATCCTCATCAAACAAAATTTCATAGACGGCCAGCCGCAGGATGGTCAGCTCCGCCTTGCCCATCCGGTCCGTCGTCCATTTCTCCGCCTTCTCATTGAGGAGATCATCAATGGAAGCCAGTCTGTCCGCAATACCCGCATACTTCCCTGCAATATACAGCCTGTCCGACTGCGACATCTCCTCTTCGCCGTCTTCAAAAAACAATGTCAGCTGCTCCGGCATCTCTTCTTTTTTATTAAATTCAATCCGAAACAGCAGCTTGAATATCTGTTCCCTCAGTTCTCTTCTGCCCATGTTCTGTCCTTATCCATTCATGACCACGCCTGCGATGCGAATGTTTACATCCGATACTGTCAGCCCTGTCATCGTCTCGACCGCACTTTTTACCTTTTCCTGTATTCTGCCTGAAACGGCCGGAATATTATAGCCATATTTCAGGTTGACGGCCATCTCCACACTGACAATCCGCTCAATAACCTCCACTTTTGCACCTTTGCCCGTACCTTTGACGCCCACTCTGGAAAGGAGCTCATCGGTGGCATTGCCCGCCATGGAAGCCACGCCGTCCACTTCCAGCGCCGCCAGAGCGGCAATGGAAGCTACCACATCATCCGCGATCCTGACTTCACCGATTGATCCCGCCTCCCCCTGCAATCCTATGCTGCGTTCCGCCACTTTTTCCATATCAGTCTCTCCTCTCTCGGAATTCTCTAAATTATTAATGATTATAACAAAGTTGCCGTTACTTGACAAGAATTTAGGGAAACGCTGATGAAAGCGTTTCCTTAGAGTCAGAGCCAGAAGCTGAGATGGAGCTGTTCTTCATTGGTGGTATATGCCACGGTTCCATCCTGCGTCTGCAGATAGCGAAATACCTGCTGCTGTTCCACAAGGCGTTCTTCCATCTCCTTATAAACGGCGCTGTCTGCGCACTTCAGCGTCACATAGTCCGTACCGTCCTCGTAAGCCTTATCAAACAACGCCGCTGCCTTCTCCATATCCGCCGTTTCAAAATAAGCCCCTTCACGGACATAATAATTGGCCTCCATACTGTCACAGACCGGAACCGGAACGATATTATCAATGGTGTGCGTGCGCGCAAGCTGGCTGTCGGGCACACACAGATACTCATAATTGATCTGCGGCAGCTTTCCGTCAAACCCGCTCTCTGCCCCGCTCACGTAGGAAGCGTCCCCCCATGTAATATCTACATGATAATATGCCCCGTTTATACGCACAAGATTCCATACATGATCCTCTCCGTCCCCAACTTTTCCGGAGACAAAAATCGACGCTATCCCGGATTTGCCAAACAGATACTGCGCCGCTTTGGCATACCCCTGGCACACCGACTCCCCGTTCAGAAAAACAGAACATATATTCTGATTATCGACGCAGCCCCTTACATATTCCGTGTGAGCCACCAGATATTCATAAATATATTTTACCTTCTCATACTCATCGCTGCCATCTGGCATGCCGCGCAGTATCTCCTCCGCCTTTTCCTCTATCTTCCCCGTCCTTTCCGCAATCTCTTCCCTGTCATAAAGATAACTGCCGGAAAACGAGTTGCCCATCACCTGATCCCCTTTTGTATATCTGGTAAACGTATACCCATCCACATAAAAAATTTCCGGATGATCGTTCATCACACACTGAAAAACCCTGTCAAACGCCTCTTCTTCCACCAGATCAACAGACACATCAGGCTCACAGGCAGGCAGGGCCTTTAAAATCACTTCATACAGCTGCCGTTCCCCGGCGGAAAGCTGTGTATAGGCCCAGCCATCCTCATAAAACCCGCCATCCTGCTCCAGGCTGTCCGTCTCATCCGGCCGGTCGCCCTCACCGGCCGGGTCGGTTTCCCCGCCGGCCCCGGGCATGTCCTCCCGCGCCTCAAAGGTCCCCTCCTGCCCTGTGTCCGTCTCCGTACCCGCCACATCCTCACTTTCCAGCGCACTGCCGCCGGCTATCTCCTGCGCCGCCCCGGTGAGACTATCCATCATTTCTTCCGCCTGCTCCTGCATGCCTGCGCCGTCAGGCAGCCTGACGCTGCATCCGGTGAGCAGCAGAGAAACAAAACAAAGCCATGCAAGCAATTTTTTCATTTAATCACGTCCAAACTCCGAAAGGATCAGCCCTTTGTTCCGGTCAAGAGTCATACCCACACTCCACGAATTGACAAACAGAAGAAGAGGGTTGCCTTTCATATCTTTTACTTTTTTCATGTCGGAAGTGCCGCTCAGCCCTTCCAGATCAATATCCTGATTCTCGATCCACCGTATATGCTCATAAGGCAGATTTTCCAGACGTATTTCAACATTGTATTCATTTTCCAGACGGTATTTCAGCACATCAAACTGCAAAACCCCCACCACACCCACGATAATCTCTTCCATTCCGGCACTCAGTTCCTGAAAGATCTGAATGGCCCCTTCCTGTGCGATCTGGGTAATGCCCTTCACAAATGCCTTGCGCTTCATCGTATCAATCTGCCGCACCCGGGCGAAATGCTCCGGTGCAAAGGTAGGAATCCCTTCATAGGCAAAACTTTCCTTCGGGCTGCAGACGGTATCTCCGATCGAAAAGATACCGGGGTCAAACACACCGATAATATCCCCCGCATAGGCCTCATCCACCACTTTTCTCTCACTGGCCATGATCTGCTGGGGCTGGGAAAGACGCATCACTTTGTTTCCCTGTACATGGCGCACCTCTGCCGAGGCGTCGAAGCGGCCGGAACAGATCCTCATAAAAGCAATCCTGTCCCTGTGCGCCCGGTTCATATTGGCCTGAATCTTAAATACAAAAGCCGAAAACTCCCGGCCGGCCGGATCAATCAGGCCCACATCCGCCCTGCGGGGCAGCGGGGGCGTAGCCATCTCCAGAAAATGCCGCAGAAAAATCTCCACACCGAAATTGGTCAGCGCCGAACCGAAAAATACCGGAGTCAGTTCTCCGCGGCGCACCATTTGCAGGTCAAACGGCGCGCTGGCTCCGTCCAGCAGTTCAATCTCATCCAGCAGCTGCGCAAATGCCTCTTGTCCAATCACCGCAAGAGCCTGTCCCTCTTCTTTGACGGGAATTTCTCTGCTTTCTCCTTCTTTTGTTCCTTTCTCGGTATTTTCATAAGTAATGATTCGTTCATTCTCCCTGTCATATACGCCCTTGAATCCTTTTCCGCTGCCGATAGGCCAGTTGACCGGACAGGTAGCGATCCCCAGCTCCTTTTCGATCTCATCCAGCAGTTCAAATGTGTCATTGGCGTCCCGATCCAGCTTATTGATAAAGGTAAAGATGGGAATGCGGCGCATCACACAGACTTTGAACAGCTTCCGCGTCTGAGCCTCCACCCCTTTGGAGGCGTCGATTACCATCACCGCCGAATCCGCCGCCATCAGTGTCCGGTATGTGTCTTCGGAAAAATCCTGATGTCCCGGCGTATCCAGAATATTCACACAGTATCCGTCATACACAAACTGCAGGACCGAAGAGGTAACGGAAATTCCTCTTTCCTTCTCGATCTCCATCCAGTCCGATACCGCATGCCGGGCCGTGGCTTTTCCCTTTACACTTCCCGCCAGATTAATCGCTCCGCCGTAGAGCAGAAACTTCTCGGTCAACGTAGTCTTCCCCGCGTCCGGGTGCGATATGATCGCAAATGTCCTTCTCCTGCCAATCTCCTCTGTATAATCACTCTTCACGTTTTCTTCCTCTTTCTCTATTGTTTTGCCGCCTGCGGATATAAACCCGTCGGTCCGTATCAGCCGCCTGCCGCTTGCGGCTGATACAGACCGGCGGGCAGGCCTGCCCCCCGGAGGGCTGTCGGAAACGACAGTTTTTGTTTGTCGTTTTCCATAGAAGTATACCATAACTTTCCTTTATTTGCTACATTGGATAATGATATTTTCAGGCGCGGTTCCGGTCTTTCTTGTCACGATGTCTTCAATCTGCGCACACTGGGCATCTGTCAGTGTCTCTGCACTTACCACCACGTCCACACCTGTCTCACTGATGCTCACCACCACATCCTCAAATCCTTTTGCTTCCAGCAGGATTTCTGCCGCAGTCTCTTTTTCCGCAATATCCGTAAGCTGTATCATCCCTTCGATCGCACTCTGCTTCTGCTGTTCGGAAACACCCGTGCTGTTGATGATATTTAACAGTGTCTCTTTATTCTTTGCTCTTGTCTGTTCTTTCATCAGTTTGGCACCTGACATAGATGTCACATTTGTGGAAGAGGTAAAGACTGCTTCGCCCGGCGTATCTTCCGCGGACACCTCGCCCTGGGCCACTTCTGTCATCTCTTCATTCAGATAGTCGGCAGAAGCCGTAATATCATCCGTATCAAGACTTTCGATATCCTGTACGATGGTCTGATCCGTACCGTTTTCCGTTGTCAATACTCCATCCGCTGTCAGCATGCCGTCTGCCAGTTCCAGGTCTTCGTCTGAGATTTCAAGGGAAGCGCTCGCATCCATATCATCGGTCACAATGCCGTCCTCCAGGGTCAGTTCTTCTCCGTTTTCCGCAATCACTGACTGCCCGGAAACATTCATCAGTTCCTCATCGCTCAATTTCGTTCCCGCGAAATTGAGATACCCTGCCACTGCGATCATAATAGCCAGTGCCGTAATCATAATCTGGTTCTTTTTCAGTACATTTTTCACGATATTCTCCCCTTACTTTGCCGTTTTCATTTTTGCTATTTTAATTTTATTCGCGTCGATCCCAAATAATGCCTGAATCGTTTCACTTATATTGACTCTTACCGATTCCGTTCCTCCCCCTTCTGCCAGCACTGCCACTCCGCCTACCGTGGGTTTGAGTTTTTTCCGTACATAGGGAATCTGTCTGCCCTGCTCATCGGTAATAAAGACGGTGGATTCCTCGCTCTCCATCTCACTTGTATTCCTGCTGCCGCCGACAGAATCACTCTCCGAGGAATTCATACGGCTGGCAGGCCTGTCCTTCTCCACGATATCTTCCCCGCCAGACTGCAGCGTGATCATCACCTTGACCTGACCCACACCTTCCATACATCCAAGCAGCTCTTCCAATTCTTTTTCCAGTGCCCTGCCATAATCCGTTTCCTCCCGGACAGCCTCTCCATCGGCAGTCGTGCTCTGATCCGCAGCCGGTGTTTCCCGTGCATATCCGGCTTCTTTTTTCTTAGTCAGTATACCATTCTCTTCTTTTTTTACAGGCAGACAGACGATCAGAAGCAGTATGCCCGCCAGGGCAAAAATAATAAATTTTTCTTTTTTTTCACTCAATAATCTCTACCTCCAGTCTGTCCTCTTTGATTTCCAGTATTGAGGCAAAGGCCGTCTGAAACATCGCTACTGCCTCCCGCTCCGCTCCTGTCTTCTCTTCCCGTATCCGGATTTCTTCTATTGTAATGTCTGTATTATCCTGCCCTTTTTCTGTTCCCCTGCTCATCCGTATCCGGACGCGATATCCGTCTTTGTCTTCTCCCTCTCCAGGAGCCCCCTCCCCGAGATCCGACAGGCTGACTCTGACGATCCGATATCCCTGCTCTGATGCATATTCTTCCAGCTTTGCACAAATCTCCTGCCCGATCTCCTCCAGATAAATCTCTCCGGGTGCCGGAATCTGTCCGGCGAGTTCAGGCTTATCTTCCGTCATCTCCGCCAGGGTCTCCGTATAATGATTCATACATGCCTTATAACGGATGCCAATATCACTGTGCAAAAGCTCCAGCAGTGGAATCACCAAGATCACAATTGTCATGATTCCCACAAGGAATTTAAAATATTTTTCATAGGAAGGATTGGGGCGGAAATGAATCACCGCCTGGGCCAGTATCATAAAAACACTGGTCCGTTTCATAATTTCCATAATATATTCTTCCATCAGAATCCCCGATTCGTTGTCATGGCCGCAATGGCTATCATAATCAAAAACAGACCGCTGGCCGTCAACAGGATACGCAAAACAAGCAGACTGCCCTCCCCCACGCGATCCATGCAGGACGTGATCCGCCGGTCACTGACGATCCCTGTCAGCGCAGCTGAAAATTTCAGTACCATGGCCAGCAGCCATATCTTGGCTGCCGGCAGCGCGCAAAGCAGAACGAGCAGCACAACGGCCAGAGCGCCGATGCTGTTCTTCACCAGCACGGCGGAACCGATCACCAGTTCCGCCACACTGTCACTGACATTGCCGATACCCGGTATCAGCGATACGGTCCTTTGTACCGCCGACATTTTCACTGAATCTATAACAGGCGTTATCATCGACTGAATCACACTGATGCCTGTGATGACCGCAAAAAAAATTTTCAGGAAATAGCCTATGATACGCTTGATCAGATCCAGCAGCATCTGTAGTTTTTCTTCCGTCCACAGTCCGTTCATAAAGGTCAGAAAGATGTACACCCGTATCATCGGCATCAGCAATGCGGAAAGCGCGGCCTCCATCATATAGATCACCAGCAAAATAAGCTGATAGGAAAGAAGCCCCGTCGTCACCCCGCTGGAAGCTCCCACGGCCAGAAAATAGACCGGCATAAACAGCTTCAAAAACAGCAGCATATCTGATATCAGCCCCTGCGCCGTGTCGGAAACTGTCCCGAAGATACGGATCAGAATAAGGATCAGAAACAGATAGACAAAATAAAACCCGATATCGGCAATCTGCCTGTTCTCAAACAGATCCGTGAGATTCATCAAAAGGGCTGCCAGAATCCCCACTCCCAGAAGCATGGCGATCGTTCCCGTAAAGCTGCCCACCTCTCCCTGCAGCGCTCCCGCCAGATCCTGAAAACACAGTTTGAGCGCTTCTGTCACGTTGCCGGAAATAAGCAGTTCAAACAACTTTGGCAGATCAATCTGATAGGCTGGGAACAGACTGCTTATCTGGTTATTCAATCCTTTGATTTCCTCTGTCAGCTCCATAGTTTACCCCTTGAAATTCTGTATTGTCTGAATCACGGAGAGCAGAATAGGAAGCCCGGTCAGAAGCACCATCACTTTCCCGAATATCTCAATCTGCCCGCCTACCGCGCCATATCCGGCATCCTTGCATATGCCGGCACAAAATTCACAGATATAAGTAATGCCCACGATTTTAAGCAAAATGGCCACAAAGCCATTGTCTGCCGAAAGAATCGACTGGAACATCGTGATCTCATCCATAAATACTGTCAGATTGCCGATCGTACAGCCAAAGATCAAAAGCCCGGTCAATACACCGATATAAACACCATATTCCGCCTTGATCGTCCGGAAAAATACGGCCAGCATAACTCCTACAATACCGATCGCTCCGATTTTGATGATTTCCATATTTTAGTTCCGTCACCTCCTTCCAGTCCCTCTGCCCGCGGATTGTATTCCGGCCGCCGGCTCTTATAATTGAAACAGGCTGCGGATTGTTTCGAACAGGTCATATATGTAGGGAACGATCCAGGTCAGTACCAGGATCAGGCCTGCCAGGCTTACCAGAAAGGCATGTTCTTCTCTTCCGCTATGTTTCAGTACCTGGCTCAGGATCGTCACCAGAATCCCCACTGCCGCAATTTTAAAAATCAGACTGACGCCCATTTTTTCCTCCCGGTCTTTTATAATAACACGATAACGAGCAGCAGGCCGCCCATGAGGCCGAAGCTCATGACCATTTTTTCACGCTCCGCTCTGTGTGTTTCCAGTTCTCTGATTTTCTCATGCAGAGCCGTTCTCTGGTTTTCTATCGCCTGCTCCTGCAGCCCTCTGTCCGCATAACCCAGGCTGCGGGCAAACGCTGTCAGCAACGTCTTGTCCTCTTTTTTCAGCGGGAGTCTGGCAAAACAGCTTTCCGCCTGCATTTCCCATATCTGCGGAAATGACCTGCCCGTATTGCGGTCCGCTTCCTCTGCCATATCCCGAAGCATCTCACAAAAAGGAGGCGCCACACTGGCAGATGCCATTCTGCAGGCCTCCGGAAAATCAGCCCTGCAATATCCCACCTGGCTGTACAGCAGTTCGTACATCCGTTTCATCTCACAAAGACATGACAGACGCGCGCGCATCTCCCGGCAGCAGCAGGCACTGTACCCAACGGTTCCCAGCAGCAGCAGCCCCATTCCCATCAGCCGGAACATAAGGCATAATCCTCATCAAATATTCCCGCCACCGCACAGTTCTCTTTTTTTCCTGTCAGCACGATAAAACGTCTGAATTCCCGCTGTGCCAGCAGTTCTTTCATAAACGGTTTTTCTTTTACTTCTTCCATGCTGCTGCCATGGACCGTAACTATCAGGCTGCTTCCGCACCGTAATGCCTCCAGCAGGGCATGTACATCCTCCCGGCTTCCGATTTCATCCGCGGCCACCACCCGGGGTGCCATGGAACGAATCAGCATCATCATGCCTGCCGCTTTGGGGCAGCCATCCAGTACATCGGTCCGTATCCCCACATGATTCTGCGCAATTCCCATGTAACTGCCGGCTATCTCGGAACGTTCATCCACCACCCCCACACACTGCCCTTTTCCATAAGGATTCCCGTCCGACACCTGTCGGATAATGTCACGCAGCATGGTTGTCTTACCGCAGCCCGGCGGGGAAATGATCATGCCGCTCAAAAATTTCCCTTTTTCATACAGAAAAGGCATAACCGCATCCGCGGCCCCCAGAATTTCATGTGCAATCCTGATATTGAGATAAGAAATATGTTTCAGTTTTTTGATACTGCCATCTGTGTCAGTCACAACCTGTCCGGCTACACCGATGCGATGTCCGCCGGGAACAGTCAGAAATCCCTGCCTGAGTTCCTCTTCATACGCATAAACCGAATAGCGGCAGATATGATTGAGGATATCGTCCAGTTCCTTTCTGCCAACAGACAATGCTCCGGAAAGATCATGCGTAATACTGCCGTCTTTGGTAAGAAAACACTCCCTGCGGGAAATCCGCAACAGCACCGGCCCGCCGGCCCGCAGACGGATCTCCTGCAGCCCTGTTGACTGTGTCAGAACATGTTCCCATATCCCCCTCAGATAATCGGGAAACAATCCCAGTACCCCTTCCCTTTCTCTCATATCCTTCACCTCTTACTCTCAATATATGAGCAGAATCCGAGGTTATGACTTTTTTTATATGCGCAGTCTCCAGATGCCTGTTTCCCTGCATTTTAGGTACATCGACTGTTGCAATTCACACCATATGACCATAAATACGTGCAAAGTCCGGCGTGGGTGTGAATTGTAATAATGTTTCCAAAAAAATACAAAAATAAAAAAAATAACACTGGACACGGGCGGCATACAGTGCTATGATATAGACATAAACAATAACTATTACTATTATTAATAAGGAGGAGCAAGTATATGGCAGCGAATACAGCACAGGTAGATAATCTGGTAGCATTATTGGACGGTTATGCAACAAAGGGCGGACATCATCTGAATGTCAATGTATTGAACAGAGACACTCTGCTGGACGCACAGAAACATCCTGAGAATTATCCGCAGCTCACCATCCGCGTTTCCGGTTATGCGGTAAACTTTATCAAGTTAACTCCTGAACAGCAGGCAGACGTTATTTCCAGAACCTTCCATGAATCCGTATAGATCAGTAAAATGCCTGCACAAAACAGATACGGCAAAACTGCCGCGCTGCCGACCAAAAGTCACAACAGCAGCTGCGGCAGTTTTGCCGTTTACTGTTTTACAGGCAAAGCACCCGGATCAGGTGCTCTCCTGTTTCTTCCGCAAATTTCTTCTTACCATGATCTCCACAATGACCGCAAACAGGAAAAGAACTCCTGCCAGTACCTGGGAAACCGCAATATCCGTATGACCGATCCGAAGCTGATCCGTGCGCAATCCTTCTATGACACATCTTCCCAGGCCGTAGCCGCCCAGATAAAGAAGTGTTGTCTCGCCCTGAAATTTTTTCCGTTTTCTGTATGCCAGCAGGAGACAGAGTATCAGGAGGTTCCACAAGCTCTCATACAGAAACGTAGGATGAACCTGAATGTAGTTAGTCCCTTCCACAATGTGCGCGGAAATATCAGCCGAAATCTCCCAGGGGCGCACCGCATCAATGGGCAGGCGCATGGCAAACAGGCTGTCCGTATACTGCCCAAAGGCTTCTCTGTTCATAAAATTCCCCCATCTGCCGATAATCTGTCCCAGAATCAGCCCCATAATCCCGGTATCGCACATCTGAAGAAATTGCACTTTCTTTACATGGCAGTAGATCGCACCTGTCAGAAAGGCGGCAATGACCGTACCGTATATTGCCAGTCCGCCATGGCGCAGATTAAAAATCTCCCACAGATTATCTTTATACATATCCCAGGAAAAAACCACATAGTATATGCGGGACCCGAGGATACAGAAAAAAACAGCATACAGGGAAAAATCCCAGTAAATATCCGGATTCTGCCCTGTCACTTTTGCCTCCCGGGCAGCCATCAGCACACCGGCGATCACGCCCAGGCCGATGATCATACCATAAAAAGCGATGGGAAACCCAAACACCGTAACGGTCTTTGGCACATGTTCCAGATACAGATGCAGATGAGGAAATGCGATATCCGTCACATCCATTATCTCTTTCATGAAAATGCTCGTCCCTTTCCAAAAAATGCGGACAATAAGATCATCCGACCGGGTATCAGACGTTAAACCTAAACAAAATCACATCTCCGTCCTTTACTACATATTCTTTCCCCTCCATACCAACAAGTCCCTTTTCCCTGGCCGCTGCCAGCGAACCCTGTTCCAGGAGGTCTTTGTAATTGACTACTTCCGCTTTGATAAAGCCCCGTTCGAAATCCGTATGAATCTTGCCCGCAGCCTTGGGCGCCTTTGTGCCGATCTTTATCGTCCAGGCTCTTGTCTCATCCTCTCCCGCCGTCAGAAAACTCATCAGCCCCAACAGCCGGTAGCTGGCCCGGATCAGTTTTTCCAGTCCAGATTCCTCCAGCCCCAGCTCTTCCAGAAACATGGCCTTTTCTTCCTCATCCAGTTCTGCAATCTCCTGCTCGATCTGCGCACTGATGACAAATACTTCGCTTCCCGTTTTCTGTGCAAAAGCACGCACTGCGGACACGCCTTCATTGGACGCGCCGTCATCCGCCAGATCAGACTCCCCTACATTAGCCGCAAAAATAACCGGTTTTGCCGTCAACAGATTGTAGCTGTCAAACATGGCAGACTCGTCCTCATCTTCTCCCACATCAAATCCAAGCGCCAGGCTGCCGCCTTCCAGATGATCCCGAAGCCGCTTAAGAAGGGCAAGTTCCTTCGCCATTCCCTTGTCCATTTTGGCACCTTTTGACACTTTGGCAATCCGTCTCTCCAGTATTTCCAGATCGGAAAAAATCAATTCCAGATTAATGGTTTCAATGTCCCGCAGCGGGTTCACACTGCCGTCCACATGTACCACATTGTCGTCCGCAAAGCACCTGACCACATGTACGATGGCATCCACTTCCCGGATATTGCTCAGAAACTGGTTGCCCAGCCCCTCCCCTTTGGATGCCCCTTTTACAAGCCCTGCAATATCTACAAATTCAATGGCAGCCGGTGTCACCTTTCTGGAGTGATACATCTCCCCCAGGAGCCTGAGTCTCTCATCCGGTACGGCCACGATGCCCACATTCGGATCTATCGTGCAAAACGGATAATTGGCCGACTCTGCGCCGGCCTTTGTCAGGGAATTGAACAGAGTGCTCTTTCCCACATTGGGTAAACCTACTATGCCTAGTTTCATATCTTGTTATACCTGTCCGAAAATCCTTATATTTCAAGGGTTTTCGCCTTTCTCTATATTTTTACTACACAATCTACTACACAATTTTTAAGGCACTTTCTATTTTCTCTACCTCTTTGAACTTCTCTTCCTCGGTCACATCAACATACAGATTCATTGTAATACCTACATTAGCATGACCTAAAATCACCTGTAATGTCTTAGGGCGCATACCACCTTCAATACAGCGTGTTGCCATCGTATGTCTTAAAACGTGCATTGAAAAACGTCTTATACCAGCTTTATCACACAGTTTGAATAATGAGGTGTCATAAGCTGAATTTTTTGTTGGTTCGCCTTTCCTGCAAAGAAATACATGCTTTTTGAACTGCATGTTGATTACTTTGATTTCTCTAAGTTTCTCTTTCTGTCTTTTCAGAATTGCAACCGCCTCTTCTGTTAAAGGTACGTCACGATAGCCTGATTTGCTTTTCGGCTCTCCAATACGCCATTCACCAACACTGTATCTGTACTCCATGCTTCTTTGTATGTGTATAACTCGCTTCTCCCAATCAATATCAGACCATTTCAAGCCTATTAACTCACCTGTCCTTAATCCTGTCTGCAAAATAAAAGCAAACTGATTATAATTACTGCTCTTCTCTGCCACTTCAAGGAACTTCTTTTGTTCGTCAATAGTTAATGCCCTAACTTTCTTAGGCTCTTTCCCGATATTATGCTTTATTCCTTTTGTCACTGGATTTTTATAGATTACATCATTTTCAACCGCATCAGAGAACATACAATATAAGGTAATCCTCGTTTGATATATGGTCGATGACTTGTAATCGTCCTTCATCTGGTTTAGAACATTCTGACAATGCATCGGTTTTACCTCTGATAGTATCATATTGCCGATACACTTCTTTATATTATGTTCAAACCGTTCTTTATAATTTCTAATTGTATTTGGTCTTATGCTGTCACCTTTGATGTTTTCAATCCAGTAATCAAACCATGCCGTAACTGTCATATCCCCGGACGCATTGATACCACCATGTTCATCCTCAAACTTTGCATCCGCATACCACTTACGGCATTCCTGTAGTTTCGGGAAATATTTTTGAACTGATTTACCAGTTCTCTTGCTTACAAATCGTGCTGTGTATAAACCATCCTTTCTTTGACAGATACCGACTCCAAGTTCTTTGCCTTTCAAGTCTTTACCCATAAAATCAACTCCTTTCTGCTGTATTCCAACAAAAAGAGTTTGATACAAGTTACTATTATAGCATATCTCCTGGCATTTTGGAATAATCAAATTGAATTTTCTACCTAAATCATGCTCTAAACTTCCAAACTTTTTGATATGTACTGTTCAAACTCTTTCCTTTTTACCAACTTTTTATTACCGACATACAATACAAAGTCGCATTTAGGCTGTTTCAATAGCTCATCTATTTTGTTGATCCCTATATTTGAATAGGCAGCCGCCTCTTTAACTGTTAATGTCAGCTTATACCAAAAGGGCATTTCTAATTTCTTCGTCTCCATCATTTTTACAAAATCACACTCCATTTCATAAAAATTTTTTATCTTATAGATATCAATATCTATTCATATCTTTATATTCTCTTTTTCACAATCCATCATTTCATATTATGTAAGGGCACGCTCCCATATCCATGCCCTTACATCAACAGGTTACTATAATACGGTATTTCTCCAAAATTTCCGTAATCTTTCCGTTTTATTCCTTAATTTATAAATGTTACAGATATCCCGTCTTTCCTTCTTTTTATGAGGCGGCTGCATTTATGTCCTGCCATGCCGCCGTTCTTTCGTGGCATTACCTGCTTATCATACTTTTCTGATAAGCGTGCATAGCCAGTCCGCAAAATTCGTGTTCCAATGTAACTTTTACCTGTTTTACGATCTGTTCATCCGTCACGCCAGGACAGGTGATATTGATGCCTCCCATGTTGATGACCGGCTGCACATTGTTATTGGTAATTACATTCGATTCCGTGATCTGTTTTACCATGTTTTCCATCTGTTTGCTATGGTCTGCCATCAGGCTTTTGGATACTGCTTCCATACCGCCTTTCCCCAGCATATATTCCTCAAATTTTTTCTGTAACAATATTATAGGATCATTATCAGGTACTGGGAAATATATATTACCGTTTGGCTTTATGACCGTACCCTCTGGATAAGGTATTCCATCCCTGTCTTTCAGTGCCGTATTATTCTGTCCGATGAGGATACGCTGTCCAGCTCTCAATTGTTCCACATGGTTTAGCAGTTCCCGGAAATCCCCGTCATTCCATGTGTCCCTGATATGGTTATCCAGTATACCCACTTTGGAGTTGTCAACAGTCCCGGATGCAAAGGAACCGATCAGTCTCCCGTGTCCTCCGCCTGATGTTACACGGTCATGCTTCTTCAGTTCTTCCATCTGCTTATGGTTGAAAATAATGTCGCCTTTTTTGAGGGATATCTTTTGTGCGCCTCCCTGAATCTCATGGAGTACACCGTCCCTGACCAGTCCTTCGTTCCCCAGTTCATTGACAAGTGACTCCTGATTTCTGGTAATGGTGCCACTTCCGTCAGCAGAGGCAAGTGTCCCTTCTGCATGGGCAGAGCCTATGGCATGGGAAGAATATCCGCTCCCCGCTTTTTTGATCTTATATGCCCCGGTATTTTTCGCTTCCAGTTCCTTCAATGCCTTTAATGCCTGGTTTACCATGTCAATGACATCGTTTGCCATGTCCTCAACCATGGAGCATACGGATTCACATATACTGTCAATGGAGACGGCAAAACCCTCAAAACCGGGAATCCATGCCTCATCCAGTGCCTGCGCGGATGCTTCCCCTCCGGCGGTTATCGTACCCACTATGGTATCCGTCCCCGAATGTCTGTCATCCTTTTTGGACGAAAGCGGGGATTTGAGTGTGCCTGCCTTGCTGGTTCCCGCATCCGAATTTCCGGCTCCTACGCCGATAATACCGCCAAGGTCTGTATTAAACTGCGTCCATGCATCCGCATATTCCCGTAACTTTGCATCTATTTCCAGTTTCGCTGCATCCATGGCATTGATGAGGGGTTTAAAGAGGTGTCCATAACCTACGGTTTCCCCGTTTGTAATGCCGCCTTCCCCGCTTATGGATGACATGACGTCCGTCCAGATGGAGGGGATGGAACCGCATATCTCCCTGAATCTTTCGACAAAAGTATGGAGATCGCCAAGTATGCCGCCCGCATCTTCTCCTGTACCAAGTGATGCCGTAAACTGTTCCGAATTGATGGCCGGAATGGAATAGTTCTGTACTTCGGAGGCAAGGGTGTTCAGTTCTTCAGTGACACCGTTTATCCGGTTCTGCGCTTCATCTGCCGCTTCCCCCGTATTCCGGAGCTGTTCGCTTACATGAGAAGTGTCCGTCATGCTCAGTGCCATGCCGATTCGTTCTGACGCATCCGCCGCCTCACTGACAGCCGTTCCCAGCCTTTCTGTTTTCCCTGACAGCTCTTCCATGGACTTTCCGGATAACTGCATCGCATTGTCCATGTCAACGGATACGCCTGCCAGTTCTCCCCATCTGGAAGTGATCTGTCCGACGGATTCACCGGATGCAAGGTCTATTGCCGCCATGGTATCCACATATTCCTGTTTCCAGTCAGTAAGGAGCGTTATGTTATGGGCAAGTACCTGTTCCACGGCATCTTTTCCAAACATGGACTCCAGATTTGTCAGGGCAATGGCACGTTCCTCGATTTCCAGTGCCTTCTTCCATTCGTTCTGGTATTCCTGCATGTCTGCAATCTTTTTGTCAAAGAAGGCGTCAGATTCATCGGCAAGGGCTTCCAACTGCGCCTTCTGATCTTCTAGGACGTCTATACCATCCTGAATCAGATCAATCTGCGCCTGCAAATTGGCGATCTGTATGTCACGCTCCGCTTTATCAACCGCATCCTGCGCGTCCTCTACGTTCTTATTGGCTTCTTTGACAGCGGTATCATCTGCCGTCCATATCATCTGGCCGTCTTTGTACAGCAGTTTATTTAGCTGGGCTTTTGCCCGTTTCAGAGCGGCAAGGGCTTCACTTTCTTTTCTAAGCGCTTCCTGTAATGTTTTCTGCCTGTCAAGTTCGTCGTTTTCATCCTTGAGTGCGTCAATCTGATCCTGAATGGCGTCTTTTTCTTTCTCTCTTGCCTTGATGGTATCTTCAATACCGGCTATCTGGTCATCATAAACCTTATGTGCCCTGTCTTTATCATCTTCCGTCTCTTTGATCTGGTCATCAAGGAGGGAGGCGGCAGCATTTGCCACGTCTTCCAGATATGCTTTCTCTTCTTTTAGATATTTCAGCTTTGCTTCTTTTGCCTGATTGGCAAAGTCAGCCTGATCCACATAATATTTCTCATACAAAGCAAGCATCTTATCAAGGTATTCCCTCTCGGTGATCGCCTGGTTGTCACGCAGTTTTTCAAGTTCATCCGCCTCTAATTCATAAGCAGCTACGTGTTTGTCTTTTGCATCGTCATACAGGTCATTGATTTTATCCTGCGTTTCCTTTGCCTTGTCATACCATTGTTCATAGTTTTTGATTGCCTCTTTCAGGTCATCATCTGTAATGGACTCAATATCTACGGCCCCGTCCCTGACAAGGTTTTTATACTCATCAGACAGTCCGACGGATTCTGCTTTCTGCATATACCGTTCGTATGCCTGCTGCTGGAGATTTATTTCCTCATTGATCTTTTCCATGCTTTCTGCAAGTGCTTCATTCTTTTCGGCAATGGAAGAGTAGGCGGAATCTGCCACTTTATCAAGCCGGGATATCTCATCTTCCAGATTTTCTATCTTCTTCTCAATCCAGTCGAATTCTTCTTCTGTTTTCTTTTTGGATTTGGAACCACCCGATTTCCCTTTTGATGCATTGGCAGAAGACTGCCCGAGTTTCAGAGTGGAAGTCTGTGCCGCCCGGTTTACGCTTGCCATCAGGTCTGCATAGACGGATTCATAGTCTCCATGCCCCATGGCAACACGATCAGCGGCTGCTTTTGCAATGGCGGCAGATGCAGTATCGCCATATGCCTGCGCAAGCTGTCCAAGCTTGGATATTTTGTCCTGAACATCCAGCTCCGTATTATTATAGGCAATTTCAGCGGCCGCGAGTGCATACAATGATCCTTTTGCCGTTTCACTGGCATCCGCTTCATTTAAAAGTTCCCAGTAAGCGGTATTTGTCGCATCTGCCAGAGTATACCCGTTGTCTGACAGTATTCCGTATGCACTGGCAAGTTCTTCTGTCAGCAGTTCGGATGAGCCGATGATCCCCTGTAATTCAAGCTGGCTGATAATCTGTTCCCTTGTGGATTCATTCAGACCGTCAAGAGAAGCAATGACATACTGGGTGGCAAGCGTATCAAAACTCTGTTGTAATTCTTCCGCACTTGTGGAAGCGGACGTTGCCAGTTTTTCGAAATTCTCAAATTCCGCACATGTATCCCCAAATGCCTCTCGGAGATTTTCTATGTCAGAAATTTCAAAAGTGAAATCATTGTTATCTTTTACATTGTTGTAAAAATCATTGTAAACTGATTGCAGGGATGATAACGCTTCGACAGCCTCGGAGAAGGATTGCGGATCGAATTCAATGGGTACTTTTTCCGTATTTTCACTTTGGATTTTACCCTGTATGTATTCAAGCCTTATCAATGCCTCGATCAGTTCATCCACTTCAAGCCCATATTGTTCTGTCGACTGTTTCAGTTTATCGAAGGACGCATTTTCTCCCGGATTCAATGACTGCACGTCCAAGGCATCCATACCGCTTAAATCTTCGGCCAACCGCTTTAATTCAGTGCTGTTTTTCAGTTTTTCATTAAAATCAATCAGCTTTGTATCCGCCTGAGCGAATACATCATCCATGACAAAAGAGTACTGTTCCCATTCCTTTTCATTGGACTGGATGGATTCTTTGATGGTTTCAAGATTCTTCCTTGCCGATGCCACATTTTCATCACTGTAAGGGTCTTCGCTCTTCATTACGGCTTCATTATATTCTTCCACGGCTTTTAATGCACTGTTATAAACTCCCGCCTTGTTGTCATCGGAAGCTATCTGTGCAGTAAGGGCCTGTCTGAATATATCACCGTATTTGTCTATTACTTCTTTTGCACTGGAAAGTTCCCCGGATGATATTTCGAGTATGTCATCAAACATATGCTCGTCACCAAGTTCTTTGGCTTTATCCCGGATATCCCCTTCAAATGCATTAATTGTATCATATGCCGACTGCGCATCCGCTTCCAGATGGATGGAAAATGTACTGCCGTCCCCCATTTCATCCAGTATTCTCACACCCTGATCTGCATATTTTTCAGCAATCTCTTTTAATATGCGACCTTCATCAGAAGAAGAGACTATGCCTGTATCAGAAAGGGTATAATGCGCCTGCTTTGTCATCTGACTGACTGCATCGCGGATACCCTTCTCATTTTCATTAAGGAATGTTTGTGCCGCTTCCTTATTATATGCCTTGATTGCATCTGTCTGGTCTTTATAGGCTTCAGTTACGAGATTAATTGCTCCGTATTCTTCACTGAATTTATCATTCAGTTCCGTCTGGAGTTCAAGAAGCTGTTTCTTTATGTTATAGGTTTCTTCTTCGTTTCCTTTTGCTTTAATAAGTGCTTCCCGTAATTCGGGATAGCGTTTTACATAATCTTCGATGGATGATGCCGATTCCTTGTAGGCGTTGGCTGCTGATTCAGCACTCTCACACACCTCCTCCTGCATTCTGAGCAGCTTTGATATCCCAGTAACAGCCGCCTGTATTGCAAGACTGAATCCCAATGAAACAGCCGAAGTCAGGAGAACCGTCTTCAATCTGAGCGCATCTGTTGATGCTCCGGCCGCATTTAAAAATGATCGGTATCCAGATAATGACGCAGGTGCTTCTACGGATGTTGTTTGAAGGTATGCTCTGAGTTGTTCGACAGTAATCTTCCACAATTCTATTCAGCCCTCTTGCGCCGATATTCAAACAATAACAATGAATTTTATAATAAACACACCTTTTGGGTGTATTATTACCTTAAATGCTATGGTATTATCACTTTATCAAGATAAGTTTCCAATCTGGATGCATCAGATGCGCACAGACAAATATATCCGTTCTTGAATCGCGACAATACATCCATTGCAATTCCAGTCTTAGATGCTATTGCCTTTGCAACCAGACCTTTTGAAATAATAACCTGTAACTTCTCTCGAAGTTCTTTTTGATCTTCGTTCATGTTACCTCCTTCCAATATCTCTTATAAAATATTTGCATAGAACTTATTCCCTTCCCAACTACTGACTGACAGTTTTATTTCTATATCCGCAAAGTCCGTGTTTTCAAGGCTTTGCGGATATGTCTCAACAAACCAGAAAGTCTGAAGTTTTATGCGCTGTATTTACTGTTATTTCTCCTACGGTTCTCCCTGCTGCAATTATCACTACAGGTTATTGCACTTCCTGCCTTTATAAATTCCCGACCGCATATGACGCACTTGCTAATTTTTCTTTCGCCATTATTTTTATAGAAGTCTATTAATGGATTTTTTTGAATGACATCATATGCCGGATTCAGCACATCAAATTTTGGTACATTGACTTCAATCTCATAGTAATTGTGTGATACTGTCGCAAGTGATATATACTTTCTCTTTTCCAAACGTACCAATCCTTTTCTACATATGCATACACCATCGCCCAGCCATTTATCAATTGTGTTACAAGTAATCTGTTTCTTTTGATTGATATATACCCTTGCCTTACCCTCATGTCGTTTTTGCAGTACAAGCAATATATAGAGAAGTTCCCTGTCAAGACTACACCCACGTCTATGCTCCAGACTATCCAACCATTCTATTTCTTCCTTATATATAGTAATGGGATTATTCGTCATGCTTTTAAAAATCTCTACTGCCCTACTTTCTATCTGTATCAGCTCATTCCTGTCTGTCCTATAATGCATTCTGCGCTGTTTGACATTTCCAAGACATAAATTATTGCATATGTTCGTATAAACCAGATCACCAAAACAATTCCATAAAATATTTTTACTCATGTTTTCATTTTCTCTTTGCAGATATTCCATATCAAGCAGATATTCAGCAGCTTCTTCCCTGTTATCAAATACATTCATGATTAGTTTCTCGCACATATGGTAAAACACATCATATTTGCTAATTCTATCTTCTAATCCTTTTGATCTACTCAATTCTTTTGCAGCTTCTTTTATACTTAATACTAAGCTGCGTTCTTTCATCTTTAGCATAAACATAACCTTTTCTAATTTCCGATACTTCTCTGCATCTATCTTAACAGGACTTTCATTATTAAACAGAACTGACGGATTGAACCGCTTTTCTGAATCCTTCCAAGCATAGTTTTTGTTTCCTGTCTGTTTATGGATATACCTGCATATTCTGTCTGCATTACTGTCACCTTGTTCTTTACATGACTTCTTACTTTTACCCTTTGCATATATGAAAAAGTACGGACTATTCTCTGCTTTGAGATCATTATACTTTGTTTCATATATCCCAAGTTTTACAATATCCTGCGTTTTTGGATAATCTATAGACAGATTATTATAGCAGCACATAATCTTATTAAATTCCATATCTGTATCAGGGTTATTGTAATTCTTTGTCATAACATTAGAAATATCACCAATACTGGTATTCTCCATACAAGAGGTAACCGCTTTGTAAACCGCATCATTAAACTTCTGATTTTACCGGCTCAAACGGAACATAATAAAGCGGTACAATATCATCCAGAACACATTCAATGATAGTTTTATTTGGAGTCAGCAACACTTCGTCACCGTCTACATCAAACATCAATAACCTACACAACAAGTCATGACTGCTCACTATTGTGTCATAGTCATTAAACCATTCTTTGCACATTTCTAACGTATCACCCTTGACAAGTTTACGGATACCATGTTCTATGTACAAGTGCGGACTCCTAAGACAATCCACGACTTCATACGGCTTATCATTAAAGAAACTGTTATACACATAATCGCGCGGAATAATACCTGCCGGATTTTTTATGCCACAAAACAACCATGTACAAAATGCATACAAATCAGGACATATGTAACTGTATAAAGAATCCTTTAAAATCAGCTTGTTACCCCGTGCATCATCCCTTTCACTCTGGAACTTACTTTCTAACCTGCTCTGAATAAATTCATCATATACAAGGCTTTTACACTGCTTTAATGCCAGTGTTATGTAATCATCATCTTTACTTGCAATCTTTATCATTGTGTCTAAATCATTTTTCATTTTATCCAGATATCCTATTGTATCTGCACACAGTTCCGCAATCTTTTCATCTGTAAGTTTTTCTGATGATAAAGTCTGTATAAACTGATAGCTTGTTTTTGCATACCCCTTCGGCTCTGTATCAGCAAACTTATTTATTGTAATGCGCATATCGTTCTTATGAAACACCTCTTTGTATTCTTCCCATGAATCGTAATATCTCCACATTTTCAATTGTGACGCTGTAAAAATAAACTATATATCCTCTTTTATAATATTGTGTTCATTTCCCCATGCATCACGTATTATCGGACTTTGCTTTATACCCTCCACTTCATCCAGCATCAGAAATTTACGGAAATCGAACGGGAATATCGCACCTTTTAAATGTCCACATCTTATCTGTGCTGATGCTGGCAGCAACCCTGGAAGAAACATTCCTGCACCATCTGTCTGAGGTATCTCAACATTCTCTCTCCTGCGTTCGATACCTGTAAATTCATGATTTATGTGATCAATACCAATAGCTTCTACTTCCTCATTAACTGTTGTTTCGAAATCAAGAACCACAAGACATTTATCAATGTCAATATAATACTTCTCTGGATCAATTGAGGCAGACAACGGAAGTCCCTTGTATGCTAAATATTTACCACTGTTACATCCGCCTTTTTCATTGATGATATTATTTGTCAGACCACACATGAATTTACCCTGATTCTTGTTGTAAAAATCCTCTTCCAGTAATACAAATTCGCCATTCTTCATTTGATTAGTGGTAGAAGAATAGAAAACATACTTCTTATCATCAATGAGCAGCCCTCTATCAAGTATCTGTTTGAATATCAATGTCTGATTAGCGATCTTCATATATACGATTTCTGTGATAAGCGGAAAATCATCTAATGAATTTTCGGTATATCGTACCATTTCATTTTCAAACATTGCTATCTGATTATTTATATTTTCTGTTTCAGTTCCTTCAATTGGTTTTCCGTCTTTATACTCATAGGCATACAATTTCTTTCTGTCGATTTTTCTTATACCTTCATATGATGCAATTTTGTCATCCCTTATTTTCATTAGTAATATCTTATCCTTTGGATTTGCTTTCTTATATGACTCATTTAATGCGCGCTCCTCATCAGTAAATGTGTCAAATGTACTAAGCTTGTAAATCCTTACTCTTCTTAATTTGTTTGTCCCTTTACCCATAATTAATCTACCTCCACAAATAAAACCAAAAATCACAACAACAATGCTCCACCCACAATATTATTTCTCTTTATTACACCACATGCATTTCAATTATTTAAACTTCTTCAATCTCCGCGCTGTTTTGCTTCAGGTAGGCAAGCCAATCCCGGAACATATGCTTGTGGTGAAGATATGCTCCGAAATGGCTTGCATACTTATCCTAATTATTCCTAATATTTTCAAGTGCCATAGGATGTTTTTTCTCTCCTAAAGTTTTTAGTTCCACAGATGCACCTTTCATAGCTGCCTGTAATGTAATTGCCCTGTCGTGCACCCGCCGATATGTTTCTATTTCCTCTTTTGACATATCTTTTATTGGTGCATGTTCCAAAATGTCATAGCCTTTTCCCATTTCATTAAACCCACGCTTGTAATGTTTTAATGACTGTTGCACAAAATCACCTGGTCTAATAATCCGGTATCCATCGCCAATAACACATTCAAGCGTCTTATTATGCTTTTTCAGTAATAACTTCTTTGCTTTAGCGATTGTACTTGTATACTTATTTGACGGATAATCTTCTTCAATCAATGAAGCAATCTCTTCATGAGAAATAAAATCCCCATAAGAAAGTTCATTTATTTTTTCTGCTAAAACTTCTGATTTTTTACGATTTTCAATAATTTCATCCATTTTTACAATTTACCTTTCTTGTAGAATTTTCTATTAACTCAAAATGCCTAACTTAACCCATCCTAACCCAGCGTAGCGGAACTGAACACAACACAACGCAACACAACCTGTCATATAACGCTTAACTTGCCTTAACTTAACCAAGCAAACCATGCCATAACTAATCTTAGCCCAACTCATCTTATCGCAACTTAGCCCAACGTAACGAAACCGAGCATAGCAAAACATAAAACGCCTAACCTAACTGAGCTTAACCCACCTCACCAGAACACAACGAAGCATAACTTAAAATGCTTAACACAACAAAACTTATCCCACCTAAGCTTAGCGGAACCTAACCTTGCTCAACCAAACAAATCCCAGCATATAGCGCATAGCTTAATCTATATTTTCAGTTAATTTCTTCAATTGTCGCGCAAAATTTTCCATATTTTGGGCGAGAATCGCAAAGTCCAACATATGAGCCTGCATAAGTCATAGCATTTACAATCGTATCAAGGTCAATTTTTTCTTCATCATATATGAGATTGAATATGATCTTCCACTGGTTAAACCTTGGCCTTGTCCGCAAAATTCTTGCTCTGCTTACAACCATTGGTCTTGTATCCCGATATTCGTATCTTTTAATAAGTTCCGTTTTTGAAAGGTTCTCACCATAATCAAGCGGAACATATAAATCTGTTGCAGATACATATTTTTCAAAATCCTTTCCCTTTTTAAATGATTTGCCGCCATTGCGAAGAGTCGCCTCAATATTTTCTCCGGGTATATAGAGGCCAATCCCATCCTGCCAATATGCGCCAGCTTCCCACTCAAGATCAGATAATCTTTCCAATTCTTCCTCTGTAAGTTTCTGTCCTCTTGGTTTATCGTTCAATTTCCTAATTTCCTTTGAAATTGGATGAAGCGGATTTACACACTGACAAGAGTGCATAATTAGTAGTGTAATACCTTTCCAAGTTACTTTAAGATTTTTCATGGTTTTGTCTCCTTTTCCTTTAATTATTTTTATGTATAAACAGCATCGAATTGATACTGCCTATATTAACTACTTCCACATTTCTGTTTCGCTTTAGTACAAAATTTTAATTGCAATTGTCATACCATCTTCCAGCTTTATGTTTACATTAAGAAATTCTTCTGGACAGTCTGC
Organism: uncultured Lachnospiraceae bacterium; assembly: GCA_910587155.1. Classification (GTDB taxonomy): domain Bacteria; phylum Bacillota; class Clostridia; order Lachnospirales; family Lachnospiraceae; genus VSOB01. The sequence continues at coordinate 7,905 of CAJULA010000016.1, read as the reverse complement.
ATTTTCATAGCCTGAAATTTCTGTAATAGCACCTACGAAAAATGAAATTGCACCATAACTACTACTTTGTGATTCATTAGCAGAAAATGTAATAACATTACTTTCCTCATCATAGCTGATACGGTTGTATGTATTCTGTACAAAAATCTTTTTATTCGATAAAATAATATTCCCCATCAAACCAAGTTGCGACATTTGGATAAGTCTTGCAACACTCATGTCCAAAATTCCATTTTTCAAGATTTTTCTAGCATCTTCTCTTGTTGCCCCGTTTTCATTCTGTTCTTCTTTCATTTTCATATCCTCCAAATTTTAAAATATTTGATATTAATACTTTCTCTGCTCACTTTTCCAATTTTCTAATTCATATTGGCGGTGAATTTATATTTTTCATATCCTTATCCTCCATTTTTATAACTACATCATAAATCTGCATATCACAATCTACTTCTCTTTTCATTTTCATTAGGTAGAGATGTCTATTATTATTGGTTTACTGTTATATTCCCCATTACTTATTCATTAACTGAATAAATTTCTAATTCATGACCACCCTTGTAAATCACATGTTTCGGTGCTTCCGTATCTGGAATAAAAATAGGCGCAATCTGCCTATCAACTTCTTTTTCAAAATCAGATGAACTCATAAAGCAGTTCTTTTCATAAAAAGCATCTTTGGGATCGTCATTAACGTAAAAAATAAATGTCACGATAAGATTATCCTCAAAAAGCACGCCCAAAATTTCTACTCCCATATTTCTGCGTATATCCGCAAGAATTTTTACTTCTTCTAATAATTCTTGCGTAATCAATTTACCTTCTCTCCCTCTATACTGTACAAAATTTTCTACTTGATTTACGATACTCTTCGACCTACTTCTTATTAACTCCCACCTGTTTAAGTGCAATAACCCTGTTTGCTTTTAAATTACTCATAATATTTGTCTCCTTTCATTTTTTTATTGCTTTCTACTTCCTGTTTCTCTATTTTTTTACAAAGTATAAATAATAAGGTTTTTCTAATTTTTCTAAAAAGATGAAAAATTTTATTATTTACTTGTACTCTCTACTTCTCTATCCAACCCACACATTTTTCTCAAACTTGCGAAAAACATATAAAATCACAAAAACAATGAAAAATTAGAAATAATCAAAAAATCCGTAACAAAAATAAAACCTAAAGCAATCCCATTTCTGAAACTGCTCTAAATCCATAAACAATATCTTACTCACTATTAAATTTTCACTTACTAATGAAATTTTGAATCTGTGTGTTGTATGTTAATTGTTACAATTTTCGGATATGCAAATTTTGCACATCCAAACTTTCGCAATTCTTGTACTGCCAATACGATGAATTGTTGTGTTACTTCATCAAACATATGTTCTGTGTATGCAATTATACCGAATATATGTTTGTACGTCAAGTGTATAAAAATACCAGCCACCATTTTAATTTTGATGGCTGGTATAATAATAATTCTCTAGCATTTCTATTGTTGCTTCAAATTCAGATAAATTATTTAGAAAAGCATCAATAGAATCAAATTTAATCAGTATTTTGGTAATATCCTCAATATCTTTTATATTAGCTTGATTTTCAATAAAATTATTAGGAAAAATATTAGGAAAAATACTAATATATGCCATAGTTTCGGCTATCGCAAATAATTCATCACGCATAAATTCCAAAATATTTGACGATTCTTTGGCAAGTTCAAACTTTTAGCCATAGTATTTATATATACGTCATCATCAACAATCTTTTTATTTTTGTGGAGTAAATCATAATAAATGCTAATTTCTTTTTTCTTTGTTAAAAATTCGTCAAAATAATAAAACAGTTTATAATCACCTTGTTCCTCAATCTCATGTAAATTAGGCAACGTCAGGTTCTTTGTTATAATACACCTATGAACCAAATGAATCAGTTCATGTATTATTTTTCTAATTGATGCTTCTAATGACAAATCAGTTTTTAACAAAATGTACGCTGTTTTATTTTTAGTCTGTGGCATAAGAATTGTTGCATCTATGTACTCAAATTGTTCTTTACATAGCATTACTTTCTCTCTTTGCCTTTCTGTTCCGGTATATCGCATAATGCTATCATAAAAACAATCACTTTCAGTAATTTCTATCTTATCACAAAATTCAGATATGAAAGGATACAGATTATATTTCATTAACATCATATTTATAACTGCTATACTTGTCTCTTTCTTATCCATATAATATCCCCTACCCATTAAATTTAAGAATATTATACACCATCACATAATCAACACACAATCACAAAACTATATATATTCGCCCAAACACTTAATTCTTTCATTGAATCAGTAAGATTACGCTCTATACGCAAAGCTCTTTGGAGATTACGCTTAGACATATTGAGTTCTTTTGCAATCTCATCAAGAGATGATTTAGCTGTGCCATTTTGGCATAGCTTGTCTCCATGTTCTCCGTTTTTATATCCTTTTAACTCAACATAAGTCTCCAATGCCTTCCTATCTTTAGCTGGATCATTCTTTCGTCGCCCAAAATCATTTGATATCAATGCACGAAGTTTCGAATTTTTGCATTTTGTATTGCTAATTGTTATACAATAGTGTATAATAATCTCAAATAAAAAGAAGGATGGTATTCTTATGGCTACAAAAAGCGCAAATGTACTTGCACGTGTCGAACCAGAAGTAAAGGAACAGGCAGAATCTATTATGTCAAAACTCGGACTGCCTGCTTCTGTTGTTATCAATGCATTATATAAACAGATTATAATGACCAAAAGCATTCCTTTTTCCCTGTCATTGCCGAAAGAACCTGTTACACTGGATTCCATGACTACAGAGGAATTTAACTCCATAATGGAAAAAGGCTTATTACAAGCTAAAGCTGATCAATCACGCCCTGTTACTGATGTATTTGCAGATTTAAGGCGGGAGATACAATAATGGATAAAATTTACACTGTAAAAATTACCTCCCATGCAGAGGAACAGATTCAGGAAACTATATCCTATGTTACCCATGAATTAAAAGCTCCCGATGCTGCCCTTCAGTTACTGGATACACTGGAAAATTCCATTGCATCACTTTCACATTATCCACAGCGTATAGCACTGATTGACGAAGAGCCTTGGCATACAAAAGGAATACGCCATTTACCAGTTAAGAATTTCCTCATTTATTTCTGGATTGATGACGCCAATATGAAAGTTCAAGTAATAGCTTTAATCTACGAAAAACGTAATCAGCTACGCCAGTTATCACAAATGGATATGGAATAATTCTCAGCCCTTCTAAAAATATGGAGGGCTATTTTCTGCTCGTCCCTGTAACACTCCCATTTACCCAAATAAGTCTCTTAACACTACACAGAACTATATGGTCGAAATACAGCGTCACAAGGCATGTTTATAGTGCATATCCTTCAACTATTGAAAGACACATTTCATTGACAAATTATTTGCACAAAAATCTATTTAATAAAACCTAATATCATACAGATAATAAGTCCTTCTCCATTTTCTTATTAAAATTGTGAGAAATCAAAAATGTTCCTATATAAAACTACAATTATAAATGGAAAACATGCAGAAAACGCTTGAAAATTGCCAAAAGACATGTAATAATATGTATGAGCGTTTTTGCTCGCTCAAATTCTAGCCATTTCGGCAACGAATTTGTGTGTATGTATAAAGACTTGTCCATTATCAGAGGTGCGCCAACACCGTTAGCATGATCCTGGATAGGTCTTTTGAATTTAGTTGATAAATTTAAGTATAGAACTAATGTTTGTATTTGTCAATAGCTTTTTCGAACTTGTGTTTGGCATTTATTTGAATTATGGGCATGGATTGGAAAGAAAAAACTACCTCTGTATGTTTTAAATACATTGGTAGTTTTGGTTTTTGATGTTAATTTGATCGACGTGTTGGATAAAATTAAGATTTTGCCAAGTTTCTATATCATATTTTTATATTCCTGTCTGCTATCTACAACCGCATATATGGTAACTATCTTATCATCCTCATTTATCTTGTAGAAAACAAGATGCCTTTCTACAATAAGAACTCTGTATCCCTGCTTTCTTAATATAGAATACCTCGGAATGTTCCCGGACATGGGGAAATCTTCTAAATACTTTATAGCGGTTTCAATCTTATCCAGATAATTCAGTGCAATATCTATACTCCCGGAATCATCCGCAATATAAAAGATGATCTCCCTTAACTGCTCATCCGCTTTATCCGTCCTGATAATTTTATACTTCATTGGACTTCCTCTCTAAAAGTGACTTACGTATATCATCAAATGTGCTCTGAATTGGTGCCACTCTTCCGTTTGCAACATCTTCTTCTGCTTCTGACAAGGTACGCAATAATTCAAGTTCTGATTTCATCTGGTAATAATCCTGTAACCCTAATATTGCTGTATCCCCTCTTCCATTCACCGTAATGATCACGGGTTTTCTTTCTTCATGGCATTGCCTGGATATTTCATTATAATGATTTCTTAAATCTGAAGACGGTCTGATTGCTTCCATTGTATTCCTCCTGTTTTTGATATAGTCATATTATATCTTGATTTGTATATATTGTCAAGAAGGTTTCATTTTAATTTTTTTCAGTGTATTATTTGCCTGTCAATGAAATCATACAGTTGTGTAAAATTCTCCAAAATGGGAGCTACTATAATAGAAGTCTACCTTTTTCCCTTTTTGCTGATTGTCTGGCAACGGTTTATTGCCAAATGATTGCGATTTTTTCCTTGGCATGTTGCCACCATCCTTTCATTTTCAAAATTATTTGTTCAATCAAAAAAGACAGTCGTGATGACTGTCTGAAAACCCATAGAAAGAGTCGGACTTTCATTTTCGAGTGGAATCGAATATCTTACCGTTAGACGATATGTGTAGTATTTTAATGGAATTTATTGTAAAATGTCGTTTGCTGTAGTAAAATTTAAACATCAATAAAATTTAAAGAGGAATATTTATGAAAACATCTACAAAAAATGCATTGATAACCGCTATAATTCCTGCATGTTCTTCTTTAATTGTAGGTATTATTGGATTGTCGGTTGGAAGTAATATAATATCAACAATGATTAATAGTAATATTAATCAAAATGCCAATTCAAATTTTATGTCTGTTACATTTAGGGATGGAACAGTACAAACATATTCTGAAGATGATATTATTAATATTGAAGAAGATAGAAAAATACTTAATAATAAAATAGATGAATTGGAACAGGCAAATCAAAAAATGTTATCAAACGCAGAATTAATGCCAGATCGAAAATATGAAAATTACGAATTATTATCAAACGGCGAAAAAGAAAATTTGAATGATAAATATCCGATTATAGTCATTAATGGGATTAACTATTATCCAGAAGAAATACTAAATCAATTAAATGGAGTAATTAAATGGAGTGACCGTTACATATAATGAAGATGAAAACATACTTTCTATAAATCAAGATGTAGATGGCATTCAATGAAACAATTCATCTAACCCCAAAAGCCAGCCGCAATGGTAGTGTTCTTATTTTTGTGTCTATGACCTTTATCCTTATTCCGGAGGCCGGGTGTGGGCAGAGCCCACAAATCCTTGTAAATACTGGAAATTCTGGCAATGGCCTATGCTGGAAATTATAGGTAAATAGAATCTCAAAGACACAAAACTAATTACACCCTCGCCGCAATTATGACTGGCTTTCATTTTTATGGTTCCACAAATAGCCTTAAATGGCACATTTTTAGTATGATTTTTGCAAAGAATCCAGTAAAATCAATACTTCCCATATGATCCCCATCAAGAAATACCTATTTTTCAATGATTTATGCAAATGGGAGTGTAAAATATAGCTTATTTTCGTTATATTCAGTCACGCAACTTTATTATACAACCCGATTTAACAATTCCTGTATCTTACCATAATCATGCATCTGTATTTGAAAACCCAAATTATAATCCAGGATCAGCTTCTTTGCATCTTTTGCAAAATATGACGTTGTGGCTATAATTCCTCCATTAACCTTGTCCCAGTTAATAACACTGGAAAACTCACGTACTATTCCAACGCCTATGGGATTATCCGATGCATATTTCTTACATTCCACATAATAGATAAAGTCCCCCAATATATCGGGCTTTCTGAGAATTATATCCTTTCCGCCGTCCCTGGTGGCCTTTGTAAGTTCTATTTTATATCCGAGCCTGTTATATATTTCTGCCATAACTTCTTCAAATTTTCTACTCGTTAATTGGTACAATGCCATTGGATTTTCAGACAAATATTTCAATATGGTATCATTGATCGGAGACAATGTAATAATGGCAGTATCTTTTTTATGTATATTGGCATCATTTTCTTCATCCGCCCTGAAAATCTCCGTAACGATTTTCCTGTTAGCTTCTTTATTTTCTGATACTTCATCATCTGATAAATCATCAGGACAGCAATTCATCAGATGATAGTTGCTTAATATACTGGCTGACTGCTGAAAAGAAGTACTCAAATGATAATTCTCATGTATCTGTCTGATTAACTGTGTCCTTTCCAATACCGGTTGCAACATTTCCTGAATCCGCACATACATTTCCCGAATCGGTTCCATTGCTTTTTCTACTGTATGCGTTGATTGATATGCTTGTTGAACAGTCGGGCTTCCTGCTACATGAATGGCTTCCTGTATTGCGGGAGTATCAATCATAGTGGCAACCCTTTGCATGGTCTGCACCTGCTTTATAAACTCTTTATTTGTAAAAATATCATGATAACCCATTTAATTATTTCTCCAATGTCTTACAAGAAAATAACAGATTCTTTATTTTTAATTCTTGAATACTTTGAGATTGATTAATCTTTTAACAATAATAGCTGATCTGCCTGAACTGTGCATACCACTTATCAATAATCGTTTTACTGTTCGCTTCAATATACCGTATCATATTCCTCAATATTCTTTCCTGGATACGTGAATTATTATTACAGAGCAATGCTTTACCAGAACTTGTTATCCAGATTTTTGTCGCATTAGCAGACGCTTTTCCCTCAGCTATATGGACATGGACAGGTTCCAGCGGATCATTCTCATTTGACCAGAAATATATAATATATGAGCCGATCCTAAAAATTTGAGGCATTTAATATACCTCCTTCTCTGGAAAATTCTATGATTAAATGCGCATTGTTACAGACAAACTCTTTAAAATACTCCATCTCCTTATCAGAATATCCGTTTATGTCTTCCCACATATAATCAGGCAGATAACATGTTGCATTATGAAAACCATCTTTCAGATCTGGTGTTTCAATATATACTTTTACTCTACCGTCTGGTAACATTTCAGAATGTGTGATTTCTGTATCATCATTAAGTGTAACATATGGATACATCATAATAATAACCTCCGATTTTTCATACAGTCTGCTCACTGACTCATATCGTTTTCTTTGCAATACTGGGAACTGTTTGTATTGTAACACATTATATGGTAAGATTAAACAGGATAATTGCTTTGCATGGCAAACTAATTTTAATTACGCCGAACATTGATATTTTTTTAACAATATTTCCCCACCCTTAAAATACACTGCAAAATCAACACTTTTACATATTGTTCAATATTCCTCCGCTTTGATTTACAGTTCGAAAAATCTTACAAAACCCTGATTTTTTAAGTATATTGTCGAACTCCCTGCAAAAATTATACTTTATTTTAACTTTTTTGATATTCATAATCCTTTTAATCCTAAAAAACCTTTAAAAACAAAGCATTTCTATCTCTTCCTATTATTATGAATTACCACCGAACACATTTATTTTCAATCACGATATTAACTCTACTACAATGTATTTATGGTTGATATTCCTAACAACCAGCTAGGA
>CAJULA010000015.1 GCA_910587155.1 uncultured Lachnospiraceae bacterium | reverse complement strand
AAACAAGCGATAAAAACAAGCGATAAAAAACAAGCGATAAAAACAAGCGATAAAAAACAAGCGATAAAAACAAGGAATAATCAAGAAAAAATCAGATTGTATTTACAGGGGAATGAAACAGCAAAAACCAGAGATATCGCAGAGCTGCTGGGGTTGAGCATGGCGAGGACGAGAGAAATACTCTCTGTGATGGATGATATTGAAGCGATAGGAAGAAATAAGACAAGGATATACCGCTTGCGAAAAGAATCGTAATAGGTAGACAAATATTTAATTTTTTCAAGAATTAATGGCTCCTAACTTGACACAAGCAGAAGGGCAGGTATTCGGCATTGGCTGCAAGATATTTACCATTGCCGGCCCTGTGATCTTGTATGGGATTTTTACAAGCTGGCTGCTGGGGCCGGGGTACTGGATCGGTACACATCTGTAAAATCCGGCTTGAAGAAAGGGCCTTTCTCTGCTACAATGACAGATAAAGGAGGGTATGGCAATGAAACCGAAAGTTTATTTTATGGACATCATCGAGCCGGAGCAGGTATGTAAGCTGTATCAGGCAGCGGGTAAAGAGCTGAAGGGCCGTGTGGCGGTCAAACTGCATTCAGGCGAGGAAGGAAATCAGAATTTCCTGAAGCCGGAATTTTTTAAACCGATGATCGAATATGTGGGCGGTACGGTTGTGGAATGTAATACAGCCTATGAAGGTTCGAGAAATACCACGGCAAAGCATTTAAAGACACTGGAGATGCACGGATGGACGAAATATTTTGATGTGGATCTTCTGGACGGAGAAGGGCCGGATTTGGAACTTGCCATACCGGGCGGCAAGGCGATTCAGAAAAATTTTGTGGGAAAGAATATTGCGGCATATGATTCCATGCTGGTGCTTTCCCATTTCAAGGGACATCCCATGGGCGGTTACGGCGGCGCCTTAAAGCAGCTTTCCATCGGTGTCGCATCTTCCTATGGGAAAGGCTATATCCACGGTGTGGGCAATCCGGATCATTTCTGGACAGCGGATCATGATTCTTTCCTGGAAGCCATGGCAGATGCGGCCTATTCCGTGATTCAGTATTTCAGGGGTGAGATTGTCTATATCAATGTCATGAAAAATATGTCGGTGGATTGTGACTGCTGTGCAGTGGCAGAAGATCCGTGCATGGCTGATATCGGAATCCTGGCTTCTCTCGATCCGGTGGCCATTGATCAGGCCTGTCTGGATCTGGTATATGCATCCAAAGACCCGGGCAGGAAACATCTGCTGGAACGGATCGAATCCCGTAACGGCGCGCATACCATCGAGGCGGCACAGGCTCTGGGATGCGGTGTGAGAGAATATGAACTGGTCAGGTTAGGCGACTGAAGGCGTCATAGATAAGCCGGCTGAATTGTGAGCGGTGCAAAGGCCGCAGGCGAAGGCAAAAAATGTTGTAATCGTAGCGATTACAGCATTTTTTTTGTACTTGTCTTTGCATCTGTGAGTCGGTAAAATAAAGGAAAAGCGGGAAGAATGGGAGATTCCCGGGAAAGGGGCGTTATTTTACAAATGATTAAAATAGGCATCTGCGATGATATGGTGGAAGAAGTCAGGAAACAGAAAGCCATGGTTTTAAGGATTGCCGAGAGACTGGGAGAAAACATGGAAGTCCATGTTTTTGAAGAGGGGGAAGAACTGCTGCAGGAGATCAGACTGTATGGGCACATGGATATCCTGCTTCTTGATATTGAGATGGAAGGGATAAACGGGCTGGATATTTCCAGGATTATCCGGGAAACGGATTATCAGACCGTACTGATCTTTATCTCTGCGTATGACCAGTATTGCAAAAAACTGATCGAAGTACAGCCGTTTGCTTTTCTGGACAAACCGGTGACGGAGCAGCGGTTGGAGACGGTTCTGCGTAAAGTATTGCATATGAGACCGGCCGAAAATGAAAGATTTACTTTTTCCTACCAGAAATGCAGACACAGCATACCTCTGCAGGAGATCATGTATTTTGAGAGTATGGGAAGAAAAATCCGTATTCACCTGGCAGAAGAACTGTATTTCTTTAACGGGAAACTAAGCGATGTGGAAAAGGAGCTGGCCTCGGCCGGCGTCAGATTCGTCAGGGTTCAGGTGTCTTATTACGTCAATGTGAATTACATTCGGGAATGGAAATATGACAGAATTATCATGGACGACGGCATAGATATTTCCATCAGCAGAAGATACCGGAAAATGATGAGCAGGCAGTATATGGAGATATTGGAGAGGGATTAGTGGGGATGGAATTGTTTTTAATAATTGTAACTGTAATTGCGGAAGTCTTTATGCTTTATATTCATTGGATATTTGCAGAGAAAGTCATGACTTCCAAAGGTAAGACGCCCGTGTCCACAGTGAGTGCATGGCTGTTGTATTTTGTCATTTACAATTTTGTGATTTATGTGTTATCAAAAAATGCATGGACAAACCTGATGGCATTTTTCGTTTTCTTTTATCTGCTGTTTACTTATCTGTATGAGGATTCTGTTGGATATAAAATATATATAATCGCTGTCTTGTATATAACCGGGATGTGTGCAGAACTTGTGATTTATTCTGTTTTTTATTTTATCAGGGTTTATCACGAAGAGTTCTTTCTGGGAGTGATTGCATCAAAATTGATATGGTTTTGTCTGCTTAAGTTTATTTTATTGTTTATGAAAAAGGACAGAAAGACAGATTCCGGGTTTTGGGACTGGCTGGAAGCCGTTTTTGTACCCATCGGCTGTATTGTCGTGTTTTTTATTTTTCTTCCCATGGACAGATTTTTTGAGGACAATATAGTTTTGAAAAAGGCGGCTGAAGTATTGGGAATCGTTATCTTATTGATTATCAATATTGTCTCCTATTATCTGTATGAAAAAGGAAAAGAAGTTGCCGAAAAACGGATTTATGAAAAATCTTTGCGGGAACAATGCAATTATTATATGCGTCAATGTGAAGAAAGTAAGGCACTGTGGATGGAATTAAGTAAATTCCGCCATGATATGAAGCAGAAATACATCTATTTGCAGATACTGCTGGAATCGAGAGCATATGACAAACTGGAACAGCATTGTAAAGAAAATCTGCAATTTTTGTCAGACAAAAAGAGTGTGGCATCGAGCGGAAATATTTTCTTTGACAGTATTTTAAATTACAAAGCTGAGATTGCTGGCAGAGACAAGATCAAATTCAGGATCAGTCTGGAAATACCGCATGACAGCAGAATAAACGGAGAGGAGATGAGTATCTGTCTGGGTAATCTGTTGGATAATGCAATAGAGGCAACGAGAGGTGTAGGGGAAGAGGAGAGATGGATTGATGTCAGAATCTGTGTACAGGGGCAGAATTTATATTTGGAAATAAAGAATCCTTATAATGGCTGCCGTATCAGAAACGGAGAGGAGTATCTGACCACAAAATCAGATATTCAATCCCATGGGTGGGGATTGCAGATTATTCAGGAAATAGTGGAACGTTATCATGGGGAACTCAAATTACTGGACGGAGAGAATATTTTCTGCGTCAAACTGTTGTTATATGATGCAGTAAATTAAAATATGCATATTGAAATTGCTAAAAATGTCAGATAAACAGGTAAATTGTGACAGCATGTGTTTGCGATGGGAAAATTATAATATAATAGACTTTGCATTTACAAAAGATAAGAACAACAGGAGGTACGAATATGAGATGGAAGAGATTTTTAGCAAAATATGGAAGTAGTATGATGGCGTTTATGTTAGCCGTTATCGCTGGTCAGATTGCAACAGCAGGCTGCCTTTATTGCTATTATCAGCCGAAGGAGCCGGAAGGGTTAAAGAAATTTACCAGAAATAAATAAAGATGAAAGGGCTTGAAGAAAAGCTTATTTGTTTTCTTGAAACCAATCAAGCGATTTCGGAAGAGGACAGGGAAATATATTCATATGCCTTAAAAAGTGCGGGAATTCTGGGTGGAAATATTATTACCAGTATCTTGATCGGATTCTGGTTAAGAGTTCCCTGGTATTGTCTGTTACTTTTGACTGCGATCATTTTACTGAGATCAGATGCAGGCGGATATCATGCAGAGACGGCGGGGCGTTGTTATATTTTGTCCTGTACAGTGCTCATAGCAGCATTGTTGTGGATGAAGGCAGATGTACCCTTTCGAACAGTGGTCACTGTTTGCGCGGCAATCCCGTTTTTTCTTTTGATTTTTCGAAATGCGCCATTGGATTCGGAGAATAAGCCTTTGACTGTGGAAGAAAAAAAGAAAATAGGAAGACGGGCAAGAGTAATTGTTATGGCAGAGATGATCAGCGGTCTTGTCTGTATTCCATTTGACGAGAAAGCAGCCTGTATTTTGTTGTCTGCAATAATTAGTTGCGGAGTAGGGTATATCGGCTGGTTTATCAAAAACAGGAAAAAACAGACGGGGATGTGAGGAGTTCACATCCCTGCTGTTATTTTCAGAAAAACTGGTAAGTATCTCGACCTGTATAAAAGGGAGGGCTATATAAAGTATGCGAATATTACATATATCAGACCTGCATTTTGGAGTAGAGGTCGGTGGGGAAAGATCCGGCGCAGGGACGCCGGTAAGAAGTTATGATATCAAAGATCTGATGGAAAATCTGGGAAACATAACAGTAACAAAACCTTTGGACTATATTTTTATTACAGGAGATATTGTTGATACAGCGGCTGAGGAAGCATATGAGAAGGCAGGGAGATGGCTTACCGGTCTTTCGGAGAGCTGCGGTGTTCCTGCGGGCAGGATTTATCTGTGTCAGGGAAGCGGTGACAGAGAGCGGGAGACAGAGGAAGCGTATAAGAGATACGATGCTTTCTGCCGCAGTATGGGGTTGCCGGTTTATAAGCTGGACGGAATGGAGAATTATATAACAGGTGTTTCTGTTACGCCTTACATGAATGTGCTGTGCCTGAACATGGGATGGTGCAAGGAAACGGAAGCAGGCTTACATTATGAAAAAGCCGCTCTGCAACTGTCACAGCTGCTGAAAGAAGAGAAGGGACTTACAAAAGGCCGTCCGGTGATTGCACTGCTCCATGATCCCGCGGCAGGAAAGACAGTGGAGCAGGCAGAGGTTACGCCGGGAAAACGTTGTGCCTGTGACGGATTGTGCAGAATGGCAGACATGATACTGGCAGACCATAGGTATGGGAGCAAAACAGGCTGCAGTTATCAAAACAGTGCCTATATCTGCAAAAACGGCGCCATTTATCAGAAAGACGCAGGGTGCTGCTATTTTGATATCTATGAATGGGACGAAGCAGGAACAGCCCCGATGGTTGCCAGTACCAGGAGTGTGTACAGGTTTGGCAGTATCAGGCGGGGCAGGGAGTCAGAATGGCGGAAAATAAATACACACGACGGCAAAGCATTTCGCATCAGGATGCAAACCGGAGAAAGAAACGGCGCGGAGAGAAAGCCGCTGCAATACAGCTTTCATGTGTTCTGGTGGACCAGATAGACGATGTGTGATACGACGACAGGACAGCGACAGCGATCAACGGGAAACGGCAGTCCTGATATTTTTCACGGCGGCGCGGTATTCGCTGGGGGTACTGCCCATAAGTTCCCGGAACTGTCTGGAAAAATAGCCCGGATTTGAAAAGCCGCAGTTCAGGGCGATATCCGTGACAGGCTCATCGGTGTCAGATAATTGCTTGGCGGCGGTGAAGATTCTTTTGCGCCTGACATAGGCGATGGGACTGTCATGCAGATATTGATTGAATATGCGCTGACATTCCCGGGGACAGATATTTGCCGTGCCTGCAATATCGGCGACAGAGAATTCTTTTCCCGGATTCTGATCAATCCATATGAGCATTTCTTTCAGGCGCGCTTCCTGAATGGACGAAATGGCACGGGGCGGAGCTGCCTGCCCTTTTGATCTGGCATGCAGCAGAATATGGGAAAGCGCGTCTCTGATTTCAAATTCATATCCGTAGTATTCTCCGGCACAGGCTGCAAACGCCCGTTCAAACTGTTCAAAATAGGGATGGTCTCCTGTCTCTTTCCGGAATTTCAGAAAAGAGGCGCCGCTTTCCAGCAGCGGCCTCACATAGCGGCTGTCAAAGATGCTGCCAGGTGTCCCGCCGATCATATCCGCATGGAATACAAAAGAGCGGAAATGACAGGGGGAGGATACTGCCGCGGTAAAGGAATGAATCACCTCCGTATTGATAAAGCAGCCATCACCTGCCTGCAGTATGTATATGGCCTCTCCGGCGCCGACCTGCACACGGCCTTTCAGCAAAACGAATACTTCCAGTTCTTTGTGCCAGTGGGACGGGATGGAACTGGCGGCATATTGGTGGATATCACCGTCATTGGCAGTCAGGTCAAATAACTGCAGCCCTTCTTCAGGCACTTCTTTTCCGGATGCATCCGTGTGTACAAAACTGCGGCTTTTTATCACGTCATCACTTCCTGTCGTTTTTGTTTTATTATATGTCGTTTTTTCACAAGCAGCAAGTCTGAATTTTTTGATAAAATGCCGTATACAATACAGATGGAGACAATAATATGTCTGAAATATAATAGTGTAACAGGGGTGGTGTGTCTGGGAAAAACATACAAAACAGAGCGCAAAAACCTGGTAGATCCCCGTATAGGAGGAGTGTGTGATATGAAGAATACTGTTATTTTTGACCTGGACGGCCTGCTGATTAATACGGAGATTATCAGTTATCAGCTATACCGTGACCTGACCGGAATGTATGACAAGCCGTTTTCAATGGAAGCGTATATCCATGATTACAGCGGCAAAACGGAAACTGATAATATGAAACGGATGATAGAGACTTGCGGGCTGCCCATTTCCATAGAGGAAGGACTTGCATTTGTTGCCGCAAGGGAAAAAGAATATTTTGAGCAGGGGGTTGATCTGAAACCTGGGGCCAGAGAACTGCTGTCTTACCTGCAGAAAAAACAGTATCAGATATTGCTGGCTTCTTCCAGCACAAAGCAGCGGGCGGAGGGTGTGCTGCGGCAGAACGGTATCCATGAATATTTTGATCATATGGTGTTCGGGGCCGAAGTAAAGCGCGGCAAACCTTTTCCGGATATCTTTGAAAAAGCATGTGAATACGCCAAACAACCGCCCGAAAACTGCCTGGTACTGGAGGACAGTGAAGCGGGGATACAGGCGGCATATGCGGCGGGAATTGATGTGATCTGTATTCCCGATATGAAGACACCCGGGGCGGAATTCTGTAAAATGGCGGCGGCCAGACTGTCTTCGCTTGCGGATGTAATTCCATGGCTGGAAGGACATACGGCATGATGTGATGTGGATTTATGGAATTTTAAGGTGACATGTGTGACATGAATATGATACGATAACAGTAATGAATGACTGATGCGGAACAGGAAACAGCATCAGACTGAAGGAATCGGGAAAGGTGAGCGGACGCGAAGGCGGACGGGAAGCTTTCCGGTGCAGGGATTACGGAAGGCTGATGCGGAACAGGAATAGGAGGAACACATGGAGCGGAAATACGAAATTGACACAGCGGAAAACAGAAGATTCCTGCAGGATATCAGAGAGGATCTTCTGCGTTTTGGGCGCAGATTTCCTTCGCCGGGCGGCAGTGCCTACTATCTGGGAGATGATGGCACACCGTGGACAGAACGCAACCGTGAGACATGGATAACCTGCCGTATGGCTCATGTCTACAGTCTGGGTACATTTCTCGGATACGAAGGCAGCGAACAGCTTGTGGATGAAGCGCTGAAGGGCCTGCGGGGTGAACTGCATGATACACAAAACGGCGGCTGGTATGCGGGACGCACACCGGATGAAGGCATTCTTCCCACAAAACAGTGCTATGCCCATGCATTTGTCATATTGGCGGCGTCTTCCGCATATCTGGCGGGGCGGGAAGGAGCAGAAGAATTGCTGCAGGAAGCCATTGACGTTTATGACCGGCAGTTCTGGAATGAGGAAGAAGGGCTGTCCGGTGATACATGGAATACGGAATTTACGGTTCTGGATGATTACCGGGGCGTGAATGCAAATATGCATACAGTAGAGGCATTTCTGGCCGCGGCGGATACACTCAAAGATGAAACCTATCGGGAACGGGCCGGCCGGATTGTGCGGCATGTCATTTCCTGGGCGAAAGGGAATGACTGGCGCATACCGGAACATTTTACAAAGGAATGGAAAGCAGATCTGGAGTGTAACAGAGAACGTCCGGACGATCCGTTTAAACCATATGGCGCCACACCGGGACACGGAATCGAATGGGCCAGACTGATTGTACAGTGGGCGCTCTCCACTTATGGAGAAGGGGCTGAGGGAGACAGCTACATCAGGGCGGCGGAAAACCTTTACAACAGAGCTACCCAGGATGCGTGGTTTGCGGATGGTGCGCCCGGAATAGTCTATACCACTGACTGGGAAGGCGCGCCGGTAGTACATGACAGGATGCACTGGACACTTGCGGAAGCCATCAACAGTTCTGCGGTATTGTACAGGGTAACGGGCAGCCGCAAATATGCGGATGACTATGCAAAGTTTATGGAATATCTGGATACGTGTGTGCTTGATCATGTAAATGGTTCCTGGTTCCACCAGATGGACAGAGAGAATAAGGTGATCGGTACGGTATGGCCAGGTAAATCTGACCTGTATCATGCTTTGCAGGCGATGCTGATCCCCTGTTATACACCGGAGCTTTCCATAGCACTGGCAGTCAGGGACAACAGAGTGATTGCTCAAGAATAAGTGGCTGCCGCACTTGCTGCGCAGTGCAAATCCGATCGCATGGGCGTTTGGAAAAAATTCTGCCGGGCCATGGCGGAGAATACAAAAAGTATCTCTGTCATGGCCCGGCAGTGTTCTTTCTATGACTCAGTCATCCTCATCCACATCCCAGTCGATGATGGCACCGGTTGCCGCATCAATTTCAAACTCATACTCCAGATTGTTATAATAAAATTCACCTTCATAGATGAGACGGCCGTCTTCTTTGTCCGGCTTCACCTTGCCCCATCTGACATTGGCAGAACTAAGGCCGGCATATTTCAGTGCCGCCGCTTTGGCTGCCTCTGTTCCGGAGATGCCGGAAGATACAGACTGATCCTGAGAAGGTGCGGGATTGACCGTCTGAGTCACTGGCGTGTAGTGGCTGGCGTCATATTCCCATTTCAGGATATTGCCTGTTACGGCATCAATTTCATAATCATATTCCTTAAGGTCAGCCGTATAAAATTCCACTTCATGGATGATTTGTCCGTCATCCAGATCTGCCTTGGCTTTTTTGAAGGTAACACCGTCTGCCGTCAGTCCTGCGTGAGCGGTGGCCAATGTCTTTGCCTGTTCCAGTGTGACAGTTGCGGCTGCTCCGGTCTTGGCCCTGGGCGCATTTTCCCATTCATACTTCACATTCAGCACGGCCCCGTCAGCGGCATTGATCTCAAAATCGTATTCCATATAATTGGTGGTCAGCAGCTCAACCTCATAAATCTGCCTGCCATCATCATGATCCGGCTTTGCAGTAAGATACACCACCGAGTCTGCCGTAAGCCCTGTACTGGCCAGTGCGATGGCCTTCGCGGATTCTTCCGTGACAGGTGCCGCTGTCGCTGTAATTGCCATGGCTGCCGCCAAAACGGTGCTGGCGATCACGGCCCCGAAGATTTTGTGTTTTCTTTTCATAGTGACCCTCCTCCTATACCTACACTTTCCGACCTTTGAATTTTTCGATTCTGATTGTATTATAACAAAAACTGCCGGGCAGGAGCAAGTCAATTTCTGGATTTTTGGCACATGCGCATGCCGCGGAGGACGGATTAAAAAATAAAATGGTGTGTGTGGGCAGAATATGATAAAATACAGACAAAGATTTCATTTCACGGCAAGACCTCCCGGGCAAACACTACAATGAAAAAACACAAGGAAGCTTCTTTTACAAAAAAAATGAAAAAGACCCACACAATCTTTCTCCCACAGATGCTCATGTATCATTCGGACCTCCTGAAAGCGGCTTTTGAGGGAAGCGGGTATCACCTTGAGATCATGTCGCAGTCGCAGGGATTGAAGGAAGAGGCACTTCGATATATCAGCAATGATTCCTGCTATCCGACGGTGCTGATCATCGGACAGGTGCTGCGGACACTGAAAAGCGGTCTGTATCCGGCAGATCGGATCGCTTTTATGGAGCCACAGGCAGGCGGGGCCTGCAGAGCGGGTAACATTTACCAGACGATCCGGCGTGTGCTCGCGAAGTGTGGGCAGGAACAGATCCCTGTCCTTTCGCTTAATTTTATGGGGCAGGAGAGGCAGCCCGGCTTTCGGATCACGCCGCGGCTGTTGTCGGGAGCGATAGCGGCTGTGTGCTGCGGAGATCTCTGTATGAGTCTGTATCATCAGGTCAGTCCTTATGAGTGCCAAGAGGGGGCGGCCCGGGAGGTGCTGCGGCAGCTATATGCCGGGCTGGCGGAGCGGATCAGGAATCATAAAGGGCTGTGGGGAGAGAACAGGAGACAGCTCTGGCGTGATATTATCAGAGCATTTGAGGAGATCCCGGTAAAGAGCGGCAGCAGGAAGATGGTAGGGGTGGCAGGAGAGATTTATATCAAATTTTCCCCGCTGGGCAATCATGGCCTGGAACGGTTTCTGGCCGGTCGGAACTGCCGGTGCAGGATGGGCGGGTTTGTCAACTATGCCATTTATGTTATGGACAGTGCGCGTACGGAGTACAGGATGAATCACAGATTCCCGGTGCTGACCCCGGTCTTTGATAAGATACTCTTCTTTATGAAACGCCTGCAGCGGGAATTGTATGAGGAGATTACACGAAGCGGGCGCTTTGTGGCGGAATCTCTGTTTGATGACATGAAGAAAAAGGCGGCGGAGCTGATCGGAGAAAGCTGTGTGACAGGTGATGGCTGGCTTGTGGCGGCAGAAGCAGCAGATGCGATTGAACAGGGATGTAAGCACATATTGATAGTACATCCGTTTGGATGTCTGGTCAGCCATATATGTGAGCGGGGTATTGTGGGAAATCTGCGCCGCCGTTATCCCGGTGTCAGCATCCAGAGCGTGGAATATGACTATGATTCCAGCGATACCCTGCGGGAGAGCAGGATACTGCTGGCACTTGGCGGGAAATAACACAGAGACATCAAACGCGGGTGAGCAGTAAACGCCGGGATACAAAGGAGCCGCATCGGACTGGCAAGGTACTCGTGGGAGCAGAGATGCGAAGGAAAGCAGAGGCGAAAGATGACAGAATACATATTAGGAGCCTGCCTGATTTTTCTGGCGGCAAATGCCTATACGCTGGGCAGGCAATATGAAACAGCTAAAATCGTATGGTTTCTGGCGGAAGTCTTATTTTTAGTGATGCAGATTCGGCCTTCCATACAAAGCAGGAAACTTAAAAAGAGGCGGCTGCGTATCTGCAAGGAAGGCTGTGTGCTTTTGCGTGCCTTTCTGCTGTCGACTGCCTGCTCCATCGCATATTCACTGGCCGGATTTTTCGGTATGCTGCGGGCGGGTTCACTGATTGCAGATCCGAAGCTGTGGCTTGCGGGAACGTTGATTTCGATCTGTGTCCATGCGGTCGCTTTTTGGAATGGCCTGATCCGTATTTATGTTTCGTCCGGGCAGCTTGGCGTCAAATGGCGTGTGATTGGGGGCCTGTGCGGTATGATACCGGTGGTCAACCTGATTGTTTTGTCCATTCTGATCAGGACCGCGGAGCGGGAAGCGGATTTCGAAAATGAGAAAATATTACGGGACGAAAGTCGGAAAGAGGATAAGATCTGTGCCACGCGTTATCCGCTTTTACTGGTACACGGCGTATTTTTCCGGGATTTCCGGTATTTTAATTACTGGGGCAGGGTGCCTGAGGAACTGGAGCGCAATGGTGCGGTCATTTATTATGGCAATCATCCCTCGGCAGCTTCCGTGGCAGAATGTGGGGAAGTGCTGGCCGTGCGGATCAGGCAGATACTGGAGGAAACCGGCGCGGAAAAGGTCAATATTATCGCCCATTCCAAAGGCGGGCTGGATTGCCGGTATGCGCTTGCCCGATGCGGTGTGGCAGACCGGGTGGCTTCTCTGACGACTGTCAGTACGCCTCACAGAGGCTGTGAGTTTGCGGACTGCCTGCTCTCTCGTATCCCGGTGGCCCAGCAGGAACTGGTGGCAGAGACGTACAACAGGGCGCTGCGTGCGCTGGGCGAGGAAAACGCGGATTTTATGGCAGCGGTAAGAGATCTGACTGCCGGTGCCTGTCGGGCCAGAAATGAAGAGATCATGGATGTGCCCGGCGTATATTATCAGAGTGTGGGGTCCATTCAGACCAAAGCGGTGAGCGGCCGCTTTCCCCTTAACGTTTCCTGGCATCTGGTGAAACATTTCGAGGGGAGAAATGACGGTCTGGTAGGTGAAGATTCGTTTCCATGGGGAGAATCCTATCAGCTTGTGACGCCCGGCAGCAGGCGGGGGATCTCCCATGCGGATATGATTGATCTTGCCAGAGAGAACATAGATGGCTTTGATGTACGTGAATTTTATGTGCAGCTTGTCCATGGATTGAAGGAAAAAGGGTTTTAAATTGTATTTGCCCGCAGCGGACGGACGCGGTATAATAGGATACCGAAGCGGAGGATAGTATGCGCAGAATGGAATTTAAAATGGAGCGTCAGGGACTGCTGCAGGAAGGCCAGCGGGTGAGTGTGACGGAGGGTGTGCTGCCAAGCAACTATTATTATATTATAGACCCTTCGCTTGCCATGTCAGGTAATTTCCCCTTTCGGGAGCGGCTGCTGGCCAGAGAAGGCAGGGTAACGGCCATAGAGGAAAAAGAGCGCGGCTTTTATGTGGTCGTGGAATTTGAAGAGGAGGATGGAGCATGAACAGGAAAAAAATCAGTACGGAGAAAGCGCCCGCGGCGATCGGGCCATATTCGCAGGGGATTGTGGCAGGAGGGTTTCTCTTTGCATCCGGTCAGATCCCCATTGATCCGGCCAGCGGAGAGATCGTGGCAGGCGGCATTGCGCAGCAGGCAGAGCAGGCGATCATCAATGCGGGCGCTGTGCTGGCGGCTGCGGGCGCTGACTATACAAAGGTGGTTAAGACGACCTGCTTTCTTGCGGATATAAATGACTTTGCCGCGTTTAATGCCGTTTATGAGAAATACTTTACGGAAAAGCCGGCCAGAAGCTGTGTGGCTGTCAGACAGCTTCCTAAAAATGTGCTTTGTGAGGTGGAGGTTATGGCCTGGCTGGGATAGCCTTAGGCCACAGAATCGTATGAATACAGACAGGATGAAAAATTCCGCGCTGCTCTTTCTGACTGCTGCCATCTGGGGCGTGGCATTTGTGGCGCAGCGTGTGGGAATGGATTATGTCGGGCCCTTTACCTTCAATGCGGTCCGGTTTTTGTTGGGCGGAATTGTGCTTCTGCCCTTCCTTATGTGGAAGAGAAGAAAGGAACGGGCCGCGGCAGGATGGCGGGAGGAGACGAGAGAGGAGAAGCGGGCCAGGAGGCGCATCACGCTGATCGGCGGTATCTGCTGCGGCCTGGCTCTGAGCACGGCCAGTCTTCTGCAGCAGAAGGGGATTCTGCACACGACGGTGGCCAAGGCCGGTTTTATCACCGCCTTATATATTATCATTGTCCCGGTGATGGGGCTGTTTTTCAGAAAAAAGGTCCGGCGCCTTGTGTGGGTGAGCGTGGCGCTGGCAGTGGCAGGCATGTATCTTTTGTGTATCAAAGAATCCTTTGCCATCGGCAAGGGGGATTTTTTTGTTTTTTTATGCGCGATTGTCTTTTCCATCCACATTCTGATCATTGATTACTTTTCGCCCAAAGCGGACGGCGTGGCTCTGTCATGTATCCAGTTCTATACGAGCAGTATCATCTGCGGAGCCGGTATGTTTCTTCTGGAGACGCCTTCCTGGCAGGCGATTGTCAGTGGCTGGATGCCGATCTTATATGCGGGGATTCTCTCCTGCGGTGTGGCATATACCCTGCAGATCATCGGGCAGAAAGGGATGGACCCCACGGTGGCGTCCCTGATCCTCAGTCTGGAATCCGTAATTTCTCTGATTGCGGGCTGGATCCTGCTGGGACAGAAACTGGATCTGAGAGAGATCATGGGCTGTGTGCTGGCATTTGCTGCCATTATTCTGGCGCAGCTTCCGGAGCGGCGGCCCGGGATGTGAGCACCTGTCGTTTTTTGACAGGCATTTTTATGATAAAAATAATAAAATCTTTTCACATAATTATGGCGGAAACATGAGATACTGTGAACAGGATGACTGTTTTTCCGTACAGGAAATGTCATAACATGTAACAGTCCGGGCGGGCTGCGTTGTTGACGGCTGCGGCTGCTTCGGACTGTTATGTGACGATCATGATGTGAGAAGGGAGAAACCTATGGATTATATCAATGCTTTCTGGGTAGGCGGGCTGATCTGTGCCCTTGTGCAGATTCTGATGGAAAAGACGAAGATGATGCCGGGCAGGATTATGGTGCTGCTCGTCTGTCTGGGCGCGGTGATCAGTGTGTTTGGGTGGTATGAGCCTTTTCAGGAGTTTGCCGGGGCCGGGGCCAGTGTGCCGCTGCTTGGTTTCGGCAACACGCTGATGAAAGGGGTCAAAGAGGCAGCGGACCAGCAGGGGCTCCTGGGGCTTTTTATGGGCGGCTTCAAAGCGGGGGCCGTCGGATGCAGCGCCGCACTGATCTTTGCTTATCTGGCCAGTCTTGTCTTTAATCCCAAGATGAAAAAATAATGGGTGTGTAAAGGTTGAAAGAAAATCTTTCAACCTTGATTAGAGAGTCAAAATGAGAAAAGCATTGCAACAAAAGAAGAGAGGAAATTATGAAATTTAACTGGAAACAGATAGAACTTTCTGACAGAGAGCTGATTCAGGGTTATTATCGCAAAGAAAGCTCTCTGAACTGTGAATCTGCCTTTGCTAATAACTATTTATGGGCGCCCCACTATGACATGCAGTTTGCAGTCATAGAGGGGATGCTTGTTTTTCTGGTGCGTAAGGGAAACGTTTCCGTCAGTTTCCCGCTTGGCGGGGGCGATCTGGCGAAAGTCTTGGATCTGCTCCTTACTTACTTTCAGGAACAGGGGCTGGAATTTTGTATGCATCTTGTATCGCCGTCTCAGTTTGAGCGGCTGGAGGCGCTTTATCCCGGCAGATTTGAGATCACGTATGACAGAGACAGCGCCGATTATGTATATGAGTCGGAAAAGCTGATCACCCTGTCCGGGAAAAAGCTGCACGGCAAGAGAAACCATATCAATAAATTCAAAGAGCTTCATCCGGACTGGACATATGAAGCCATAACCGACGACAATACGCCGGAGTGCCTGAAAATGGCGCAGGAGTGGCGGGTTCTGAACGGCTGTGATGAAGATGAGGAAAAGAGTGCGGAATTCTGTGTCACATTAAATGCACTGCGGATGCGGAAAGAACTGGGCCTGACAGGAGGCCTTCTGCGGACGGAAGGCAGGGTAGTGGCATTTACACTGGGAGAGCCGGGCGCAGCAGAAGGCGAGGTTTTTATCGTGCATATTGAAAAAGCCTACGCCGATATACAGGGTGCCTATCCGATGATCAACCAGCAGTTTGTGGAACATGAGGCGGCCGCTTATCCCTATATCAACAGAGAAGAGGATACCGGGGCGGAAGGACTGCGGAAGGCGAAGCTGTCCTATCATCCGGTGATGATGGTAGAGAAGGGAATTGTGAAAGAAAAACTGTCATAACACTGGCGCGGGCGTAACTAAAAGGATATGGGTATGCAGACGAGGACAGAAAATATTTCTGCATAATCAATGCGACAGCCGGAAATCCTATCAGAAAAAACATGATGGATGGAAAGAAAGGGATGGGATGATGGCAGTATCAGAAAAAACGGCACAAAAGGGAAAGAGAAGAGGAAAGCAGAGTATAGCGTATGAGCATCCTGTCTATATCAATGCCAGCGCTTCGATCGGCGGGAAAAAAGAAGGAGAAGGCCCTCTGGCGGAGCTGATTGATATGATCGGTGAGGATGATCTTTTCGGATGTAATACATGGGAAGAGGCGGAGAGCAGCCTGCAGAAGGACGCGGTCTATCTGGCCATGGGCAAGGCGGGGCTGGATCCGAAGGAAATCCAGTATCTGTTTGCAGGAGATCTGCTGGGGCAGTCGATTGCCACTTCTTTCGGTATTATGACGTACGAGATCCCGCTCTTTGGTCTGTACGGCGCCTGCTCCACTTGTGGGGAGTCGCTGAGCCTGGGTTCCATGGTGATCGACGGCGGGTTTGCCAGAAATGTAGTGTGTGTTACTTCCAGTCATTTTGCCAGTGCGGAAAAAGAATTCAGAAATCCCCTGGAATATGGCAGTCAGCGGCCTCTTTCGGCCACATGGACAGTGACGGGAAGCGGCGCTTTTGTACTTGGGAAAGAGCGGGGCGCGCATGTGCGTGCTGCCATTACCGGCATTACCACCGGCAGGATCGTGGATTATGGCCTGAAGGATTCCATGAATATGGGGTGTTGTATGGCCCCGGCCGCCTGTAATGTAGTATATCAGAATCTGATTGACTTCGGCAGACAACCGTCTGATTACGACAAGATCATCACAGGTGATCTTGGGAGTATCGGCCAGCGGGCTCTGGTTGACCTGACGGCGGAAAAGGGGTATGATATTTCTGATAATGTATTGGATTGCGGTATGCAGATTTATGATCCCAAGACCCAGGATACCCATGCGGGAGGTTCCGGGTGCGGCTGTGCGGCCGTGACGCTGTCTTCCTATATCTTAAAGCAGCTGGAAGAGAAGAAGTGGAAGCGGGTGCTGTTTATCCCGACCGGCGCACTGCTCAGCAAGACCAGCTTTAATGAGGGAAAGACAGTTCCCGGGATTGCACATGGGGTCGTGATAGAAAGTGTGTGAGTATGAATCTTTCTCCTGTTTTTTTACACCAGTTTCATGATCAGGTGCAGCGAGTGCTGCACAGGAAAGGAAATTTTACCGGTCCGGTGCTGGAAATGACTCTTGTGCTGGATCACAGCGTGCGTAAGGAACAGATGGCGGAGGTGGCGCCGGCATTGCTGCGGGCTCTGAAACAGCAGGGGGAAGTCTTTCGCAATGTACGGTTTCATCTAACGGACTGGCTGGAAGATGACCATATGGAAAACAGGACGATACCGATGGTGACCGTTATGGTCAGTGGATTTTTCGATGGCTATAGCTGTCTTCCCGGTGAGAAACGGATCGAATATCTGTATCAATATCTGAAATTTTATCATGCCAGGTCAAAACTGATTCTTCTTGTCACGGATGGCGGTTATTGTCTCAGAGAAGAGCAGGCAGCCGGGGAGGCACTCAAGCCCTTCCTGCATAAAAAACTGATTCAGGTCATGGTAACGGAAGAGGGAATGGAGCTTTCCCGGTTCCCTTCCCTTTCCATTTCTGTACACGGATAATCAGGAATCATGGGTATAGATGGGCATAGGAAGGAAAAGACAGAGCTGCGCAGTTTCGCATACCGGATCAAAGGGGCCGGGAGGAGTTACGTATGAAGAAATTTTTCAAGGGGATTCTGCATCTTTTGCTGTTTTTGTCGGTGCTGCTGATGGCATTGGTATTTTTCTGTGCCTGGAAGCCGGAAGCGGCACAACAGATCGCGCAAATGCTCTACGATGAGGATGACGGTATTCTGGTAAACATCGTATCTGCAAAAGATAACGGTGACGGTCAGTCGGGGCCACAGGGAGCCGGAATCCATACTTCGCCGGGAAGCGGCTCCGCCAACGGAGCAGATAATGGGGAGGGGCCGGAAAGGCCCATGGCCGGGGCAGAGAGTGAGACAGAAACAGAGGCAGAGGCGGAAACAGAGGAAAGCGTGCCTGCCGCATACATACCGCCGGAGAAATCTTCTATCTCCGTACCGGATGAAGTGGCCGGAAAGAACGGTTATCAGGAGATAGAAGAGAAAGATAACGAGATCGAAGAGGAAGAGGCCAAGGCACTGATCGAGAGCCTTGACACCGGAGAGAGCGGTGACGGACTCAGCTTCGATCCGTTGTTTTATCCTTATTATAACATGCTGGATGAGAGCGGGCAGCACATTTACAGACAGATCTATGCCAATGCCCAGGCACTGAATCCTGCGTTTGCACCAATCGTGCCCATCAAAGCCCGGCAGCTCCGGGACGTGATCTCCGCGGTCTATAACGACCATCCGGAGCTGTTCTGGCTGGATACCGCTTATACCTGCAAGCGTCTGGGCAATGGACAGTGTGTGGAAATCGACCTGCAATTCAACAGGACTGCGGATAACCCGGAGCGGGAAAATGCCGCTTTTGAGAGTGCGGCAGAAGCGGTTCTCTCCGGGGCGCGGGGATTTGACAGCGATTATGATAAGGAGCGTTTTGTTCATGATACTCTGTTGCGGGATGTGGATTATGTCAGAAGCGCGGAGATGAATCAGAGCGCTTACAGTGCCCTTGTCAACGGACGCACGGTCTGTGCCGGCTATGCCCGGGCTTTTCAGTATCTCATGCAGCAGCTGGGGATTCCCTGCTACTATTGTACCGGGTATGCGGGTGAGGACCACGCCTGGAATATCATAAGGCTGGAGGAGGACTATTATAATGTTGACGCTACCTGGGATGATACCGGCGAGGGAACCTATGATTATTTTAACAAAACGGATCAGGATTATGCCGACACTCATGTGAGACAGGAGCTGTCCGTTAACCTGCCGCCCTGCAACGGAGAAAAATACAGAACCGCCGGGACCTCTGCACAGGATGCAGGCAGGCGCAGCAGTGCCGACGCGGGATTTTCCGAGGATGAGATATTGCGCAGCCTGTCGGACTATTATAATGAATGTTTTGACGAGATACTGGAAAGAGGCGCCGGCAGCTATGAATTCAGCAAAGTGCTGGAGGGCGAAGCACTTTACCGGGAATGGGAGCAGGCCTATGATACGGAAACCTACAGGGATGAATACCTGATCGAAGCAATGCGCAGTGTGGGCGCAAAATCCTGTCACCTGAGTCTGATCATAGAAGAACTGCAGCAGGACAGATACCTGATTACCCATGAACTGCAGCTGCATTAGCAGACGGAATTGTTTGGAAAAACGGGTTATCTGAGCAGAGCAAAGAAGCGTTTTGGAAGATCCGGGACGCTTCTGAGGAAGTGCTGATTAAATCAGCGCTTCCTTAACTGATTATACTGTCAAAAATTAGAAATTTATGTAAAAATTTAAAATTTTTGATAGAAATGTGTTGACAAATTTCGCGGACATGCTATAATTGAATCATACAAAAGAGAAACATTCACATAGATAAAATCTAGGGAAAGAGAGGTACGGACCACCGAAAACGTAAGAGAAAACACCAATGACTAAAAAGTAAGACACAAGAGAAAAAGGAAAACATTCGTTGAAGTACAAGGGACAAAATCCAGTGCAGTTACATAAGAACCTCGCTGCAGTACAGAAGTACAAAAGATAAAAGAATTGGAAAAGACGGATGGAAACAGAAATAAGGAGGTATTATCCATTGGACAGCACAGTTTAGAAGGGAGTATGTTTTGACAGAGAACATACTCCCTTCGATTTTGTGTGCATCAATTGTAAGCGGGTGACAGGAAAAGTCAGATAAAAAGCAAATAATACATTGCCAAATATCAGTCGGCATACTACAATGAAAAGGGAAACGTCATCAGTGTGCCGGCGTACCGGCGGCTTGTGGCGATGATACAAAAGAATCGGGATGAGGGGGATACGAATGGCAAAAAAGAAAACAACAGCAAGGATGTCGGGCCGGGAGCGCAGGAGGAAGCGGAGAGTAAGAAATCAGATACTGGCTTATATCACGCTGGTGCTCTTTATTGTGGCAGTGGCAGCCGGCATATTTTTTGCAGGAAAGTTTGTCACAGGGTGGATTTCCGACAAGCGTCATGAGAAGCAGATGCAGGAAGAGATGGAGGAGATGTCAAAGACGGATCAGGCGGAGCGGGAGACGGAAGAGACACAGGCCGATCTGGCATATACGGAAGATGATCTGGTGACTGATATGGCAGAAGCCAGTATAGCGGGAATGCCGATTGAGGACAGAGTGGCAGGTCTGTTTCTCACGACACCGGAGGCATTGACTGATGTGGACAATGCAGTCAGGGCCGGAGACAGCACAAAGGCTGCTCTGGCACAGTATCCGATAGGCGGACTTGTATACAAAGGCTCTAATATACAGGATACAGATCAGTTTACAAAGATGCTTACGGATACCATCTCTGCCAGCAAGTACCAGCTGTTCCTGATTCTGGAAAACGGGGCGGAAGCCCTGCCGGAAGACCTTTCCGTGTATGGAATCAATATGGAATTTGCAGATCAGGGAAACGCTTCTTTTCGGACGGTGACTCTGCCGTCTCTGCAAAATGGCAGGACAGAGGAGGGGCTTGTTACCGTACTGATAGAAGGAGAAGAGGAAGGGCTGGCGGATGCCTGTCTGGAAGCGTGGCAGAACGGAGCAAATCTGCTCTACGTAAAGGAGGGGATCAGGGCGGCGTATGCAGGGATGCTGGAAAAGATACAGGGCAATGCCGAACTGGAAGCGCAGGTGGAAGAATCACTGATGACTATCTACCGGGTAAAATGCGGCAGTTCACGGGACTGACGGATCATGCAGTACGGACGCGTCTGCCAGGGCTGCTGCGTAAAATGAAAAACAGGAAAAATCTGCAGGAAAAATCTTTGCTTTCTGTTGACAAAAGAAAGAGGCTGTAGTATAGTAATATTTGCCTGTTACAGTAGCAGGTAGTATGCACGAGTGGCTCAGTGGTGGAGTATCGCCTTGCCAAGGCGAGGGTCGCGGGTTCGAATCCCGTCTCGTGCTCTTGTGTATAATCTACTTAGAAAGGTGATCGGACACGAGTTCCGATGTGCCCTCAGTATTAGATTACTTGAAGAAATAAGTATCCTAAACTTTTGGACGGTCAGGGATGCTTATTTCTTTTTATGGTTGTCTATGTAAGACAGTGCTGAAAATATGAGCAACAACAAGGTAAGAACTTCCATTGTGTTCATGTACTTGCCCCGTGGCTTCGGAGCCAGCGCGAAACATATTATTTCCATGGTCTTGACTCCCTGAATAAAAAACGATAATATTTACTATTATATACCAGTTTTGTTATATATTATAAAAAGGGGGATTTTAATATGTACAGGATGAAACCGGAATATTACACAGGTGTGGATCTTATTGACAGGGAGCACACAAGGCTGTTTGAACTGGCTGATGAAACCTATGAGCTGCTTCATGACAGCTTTCTGGAGTACAAAACCGACCGGATTGTCAGTCTGGTATCCGAACTGATCGACTATGCCCGCACACATTTTGCCCATGAGGAGGCTTATCAGAAGAGTATCCAATACCCTTACATGGCGGAACATGCCGCTCAGCACCGGCAGTTTGAGGACAGTCTGACAGAGATTGATCTGGATTCCCTGTCCGATGATTTCGAAGAGCAGAATGAGACGATAGAAAGTATTCTGGAGTTTCTGATCAATTGGCTTGTGAACCATATCCTGAAAGTGGATATGCTGCTGGTCGGGAAATAAGAGGTTTCATTGGCATTATCATATTACAGGGTTTGCCGGAGGGGAGGAAGGATGAGAATTTTACTTTTACTGCGCGGCAGCGCGGGATGCGGCAAGAGCACATGGATTAAGGAGCATGGGTTAAAGAGATACACTCTGTCGGCGGATGATATCCGACTGCTCTGTCAGAGCCCGGTGCTGGGTGTGGACGGTGCGGAAAGTATCAGCCAGAGCAATGATAAGGTTGTCTGGAAGACGCTGTTTTCCATTTTGGAGATCAGGATGCAGCGGGGGGATTTTACCGTGATTGATGCCACCAATTCCAAAACGGCAGAGATGAATCGTTATAAGGAAATGTGCAGTACATACCGTTATCGGATTTATTGTGTGGATTTTACGGATATTCCCATAGAGGAAGTGAAACGCAGGAATGCGGGGCGGGAAGCGCTCAGGCAGGTTTCGGATGAAGTGATAGAGCGGATGTATGCCAGATTTGCCACGCAGAAGATTCCGTCCGGCATCAAGGTGATCAGACCCGATGAACTGGACAGTATCTGGCTGCAGCGGCTTGATATGTCCCATTATAAAAGAGTGCATCATATCGGAGATATCCATGGCTGTTATACGGCCCTGCAGAAGTATCTGTCGGATTACGGCGGGATCAAAGACGACGAGATGTACATATTTGTGGGGGATTATATTGACAGAGGTCTGGAAAACGCAGAGGTGGTAAAGTTTCTGCTGTCGATCATGGACCGCAGGAATGTGCTGATGCTGGAAGGAAATCATGAGAAATGGCTGTGGCTCTGGGCCAATGATGAAGTGGGCCGGTCCATGGAGTTTGAGACAGTGACAAAGGGGGCGCTGGAAGAAGCGCGTCTGAGCAAGAAGGATGTGCGCCAGCTGTACCGGAAGTTCGGGCAGTGTGCTTATTATACATATGGAGATCATGTTTTTCTGGTGACGCATGCGGGACTCAGCACTGTTCCGGAAAATCTGTCATTTGTGACGACAGAGCAGATGATTAAAGGGGTGGGAGATTACAACGATTTTGAAAGGGTGGCAGACGCCTTTTTTGACAATACACCGGATAATTATTACCAGATCCATGGACACCGCAATACAAAGCAGCTTCCGGTCCGGGTCAATGACAGGGTCTACAATCTGGAAGGACAGGTGGAGTTTGGCGGCCACCTGCGTTGTGTGCAGGTGGATAAGGATGGCATCCATGTGGTGGAAGTGCCAAATCCTGTCTTTAAGGCGCCGGAAATCGCGGCAAAGCCTGCCGTAGCAGACGGTTCTGTGGAAGAGGTGGTGGCAGCACTGCGAAAGAACAAATATGTGCTGGAAAAGAAGTTTGGCAATATTTCTTCCTTTAATTACTCGGATAAGGCGTTTTATGACAGAGTCTGGGATGAACAGACAACCAGAGCCAGAGGGTTGTATATAGATACGAAAAAATATAAAGTCGCCGCCAGAGCCTATGATAAGTTTTTTAACATCAATGAGCGGGCGGAGACGAAATTTGACATGCTGCAGCACAGGCTGCAGTTCCCTGTCACCGCTTATATTAAAGAAAACGGTTTTCTGGGCATTGTCAGCTACAATGAATATGAGGACGATCTGCTCATTGCCAGCAAGTCCACCACCGGCGGACAGTATGCCGGCTGGCTGAAGGATATGCTGTATGGAAGTCTTTCCCCTGCACGGCTTGCAGAGCTGAAGGATTATATCAGGGAGCGGGATGTCACATTTGTATTTGAATGCGTGGATATGGAACATGACCCGCACATCATCGAATATCCCCAGAGCGGACTGTATCTGCTGGATATCATTCATAACAGTATGGAATGTTCCCGGTATGGGTATGCGGATCTGTGTCATACTGCGGGGCGGTTTGGACTGCGCCCCAAGGAAAAAGCCTATGAAATCGGAACCTGGCAGGATTTTTTTGACTGGTATGAGGAAGTACTGAAGGAGGACTATGAGTATCAGGGGCGCAGGATAGAAGGATTTGTCATTGAGGACAGTGCGGGATTTATGACAAAACTCAAGCTGCGTTACTACAGTTTCTGGAAATTTATGCGGAGCGTGTCCCAGGAAGCTATCCGCAGGGGATACATCAGAAAGACCTCCGCCCTGACTACGCCTCTTGCCAATGCGTATTATGCATGGGTAAGAAAACTGCATGATGTGCCGGAGCGGGAGAGTCTGCCCAGAGATATCTGCAGTCTGCGGAAGATGTTTTACGAGGAAAATCGGGGCGTTTAGAAAGGATAACAGGCAGCAATGTTGTACGACCGGGATATCAGAGAGCCGCTATTTGACTTTCTGGAAGAGACATACGGAAAAATCAGGATTCTGGAAGAAAAAATGATGGGACGGTCCCGGGCGGATGCGGTTATGGTGACGGCGGATGCTTTATACGGAATCGAGATCAAAAGTGATGCGGATACGTATGCGAGACTGGACAGACAGGTGCAGGATTATGACCGCTATTATGACTTCAATGTTGCGGCTGTGGGCACAAGTCATGGCCTGCATATCAAAGAGCATGTGCCTGACTGGTGGGGAATCATCACTGTGGAAGAGGTGGCGGGGCAGGCGGATTTTTATCTGTTCCGCAGGCCGCGCCCCAATCCCCGGGTGAGCATGAAAAGAAAAGTCAGCATCCTCTGGCGGTCCGAACTGGCCCATATTCAGCAGACAAATGCCCTTCCCCGGTATCGGCAGAAGAGCAAACGGTTTGTGCAGGAGAAGCTTCTGGAACGTGTGCCGCACGACACATTGCAGCGCCAGATATGCCGGGAGCTGTTTGAACGGGACTATACATTGATGGGGAAGGCGACAGAATAACTGTCCTTCCTCTTTTTCTTGACAGCGGCACTTTATCGTGGTAGTATACAAAAGTGAGCGCCCCGGTGCTTCTTTACTCAGAAGAGAGGGCTGTGGGGGCAAAGCGGGTTATGTGCCGAAGATGCACGGAATGGAGGAGATTATGAAAAAATGGATTACACTGATGGGTATGCTGTCGGTTACGGCGGCACTGCTTGCCGGCTGCGGGCAGACAGGAGGCGATGCGCAGAAGGAAGACGGAGCGGATGTTGCGGGGACTTCAGAGGCGGCGGATGTGGCTGAGACGGCAGAAACGGAGACGGCTGCGGAAGGCGCCGCAGAGGGAGAGCGGACAACCTTTACGGTAGGGTTTGATGCGGAATTTCCCCCGTATGGGTATAAGGATGATTCCGGAGAATATGTGGGATTTGATCTGGATTTGGCCCGGGCCGTATGTGAGAAAAACGGCTGGGAGTTTGTGGCGCAGCCTATTGACTGGGACGCGAAGGATATGGAGTTGTCCTCCGGCGCCATTGACTGCATCTGGAACGGCTTTACGATGAACGGCCGGGAGGATGCGTATACATGGAGTATACCGTATATTGACAACAGCCAGGTATTTGTCGTACCTGCGCAGGCAGGTGTCGCATCCAAAGCGGATCTGGCCGGCAAGGTAGTGGGCGTGCAGAAGGATTCTTCCGCGCTGGCGGCACTGACTGATGAAGAGAATCAGGAGAATCTTGATCTGGCGGCATCGTTTGCCGATCTTGTGGAATACGCCGATTATAATACCGCATTTATGGATCTGGAAGCAGGGGCGATCGAGGCGCTGGCCATTGATATCGGCGTGGCTTCCTATCAGATTGCATCGAGAGGAGACGGTTATGTGATGCTGGAAGAACCCCTTTCCACGGAGCAGTATGGCATAGGCTTCCTGAAAGGCAATGACGAACTGAAAGATACGGTGGAGAGTTCTCTGCTGGAGTTGTATGCGGAGGGCGTGGTAGCGAAGACGGCAGAGCAGTATGGTATTGATGCTTCCATGATCTGTCTTGGCAATGATAAGTAGCAGGACAGCCTGGCAGGACGAACAGGGGATGCGAAGGAAATTTGCATCCCTTATTTTATAGGTGCGGGAGCTTCCTGTTTTCGGAGGGTGTTATGGATTTTGGAATGATGGTTGCACAATTGGGGGAAGGGATGGCGGTGACAGCAGAGATATTTTTTCTGACGCTGCTGTTTTCCCTGCCGCTGGGGCTGGTGGTTGCCTTTGGAAGGATGTCCAGGCATTTTCTGCTGCGGACACTGTCAAAAATATACATATCGGTAATGCGTGGCACGCCTTTGATGCTGCAGCTTATTGTGGTCTATTTTTCACCGTATTATGTATTTGGGTTAAAGATTTCCGCTTCTTATCGTTTTACGGCGGTAATCCTGGCATTTGCCCTGAATTATGCCGCATATTTTGCGGAGATCTACCGGGGCGGTATAGAATCCATGCCGACAGGACAATATGAGGCGGCGCAGGTGCTTGGATACAGCCGGACGCAGACCTTTTTCCGCATCATTCTGCCACAGGTGGTGAAGCGTATTCTGCCGGCCGTGACTAATGAGACGATTACGCTGGTGAAAGATACGTCTCTGGCTTTTGTACTGGCAGTGGTGGAGATGTTTACCGCAGCCAAGCAGATCGCAGCCAAGGAGACGACGATGATTCCTCTTATGGCGGCAGGGGTTTTTTATTATCTCTTTAATCTGGCCGTGGCCGCATTTATGGAATATCTGGAAAAGAAGATGAGCTATTACAGGTAGGAGGAGCGATGAAATATCTGGAGATTGAACATTTGAAAAAGACCTTTGATCATTTGGAGGTACTGAAAGATATTTCCCTTTCGGTAGAAGAGGGGGAAGTGGTTTCCATTATCGGGCCTTCCGGTTCCGGTAAGTCCACGCTGCTGCGCTGTGCCACGATGCTGGAACGGATGGACGGCGGCAGCCTTTCCTATCTGGGAGAGCGGGCGGCATGGGAGGAAAACGGAAAATGTGTTTACGCGTCCAGGAATGATCTGAAGCGAATCAGGAAAAGCTACGGGCTGGTATTTCAGAGCTTTCACCTGTTCCCTCACTTCAGCGTACTGAAAAATGTCATGGACGCGCCGGTCAACGTGGATCATGTGCCCAGGGAGCAGGCCCGGCAGAGGGCTGAAACACTTCTGGCCCAGCTTGGGTTGGCAGATAAAAGGGATGCTTACCCCTGTCAGCTTTCCGGCGGACAGCAGCAGCGGGTGTCCATTGCCAGAGCGCTTGCCCTGCAGCCGCGGATTCTCTTTTTTGATGAACCGACTTCCGCACTGGATCCGGAGCTGACCGGAGAGGTGCTGAAAGTCATCAGAGAGCTGGCAAAGGAGCATATGACCATGATTATCGTCACGCATGAGATGCAGTTTGCCAGGGAACTGTCCGACCGGATTATCTTTATGGAAGACGGGGTAATCCGTCAGCAGGGGACACCGGAGGAACTGTTTGGTAATCCGGACGAGCGGGTGAGAGAATTTATCGGTAAGTTTCAGGCCTGACGGTCTTTCAGGGACAATATGGAGAAATGGAAGCAGCAGTTTCCTGTCATGTATGGGAGGTATGGATGGAGAAAATAAAGAAGGTCATACAGAGAATCAGCGAAGGGCTTGAACTGGGGGCGGCAGGACTGGTGCTGGCAGGGATTCTGTTTTTTGCCTATGGTCTGATCAGTAAGGAAAATATCTTTCAGAGCCTGCTGGCCGACCCCTCCGGTTTTAATCATTATCTGGAACAGATCCTGATGCTTGTCATCGGGCTTGAGTTTTTGCAGATGCTCTGCCGGCCCAATGCGGATAATGTCATAGAGATTTTAATTTTTCTTGTGGCAAGACATATGATCGTGGGGACGACTACGCCGCTTGATGATTTTGTTTCTGTGATCAGTATCTGTATCTTATGTGCGCTGCGCCGATATTTGCATAATCAGAAAGAAGCGGAAAAGAAGTCGGATATTTTTCAGGAGGAAGGGGAGGAGTCGGAATGAATGGTAATGATTGGGCAGAAAAGAAAGATACCCATTGCATTACCCGCCGGACTGTGTTATGCTGTAACAGATAAAATGAATTGCTGGCATGAATGTTTCAAGGAGGGATTGTTATGGATATTCCGGCATTGTCGATGGCGCTATCACAGACAAAGACACTGGGAGATGTGGGGACGGCGCTGCTTGGCAAGTCTCTGGATCTGGCCAGGGAACAGGGCGCAGAGGTAGCTGAGATGATTGATACCGCGGGGATGGAGCTTTCCGTCAATCCTTATGTGGGGAGTAACATTGATCTGCGCGTATAGAGGGTTTCCAAACGCCCGCTTTTATTTATGACGGTGCGGTTCCGACCGCATGGGCGTTTCAGAACGGCGATGGTGCAGACAGGGCAGCCTGCCTGTACTGTCAGGGAAAAGTGATACAATCAAATAGAGATATCTTCAGGGTCGGGTTTATTTCCCAACCGGTGGTACAGCCCACGAGCCGCAAGGCATGATTCGGTGCAATTCCGAAGCCGACAGTAAAGTCTGGATGGAAGAAGATAGAGACAGCGCATAAGCAGGCGTTGTTGTATTTTGTGATAAGCGGACTCTGAAATGGCAGCATTTCAGAGTTTTTACCGTTTAGGAAATTTTATATAAAGTTTCCGGATGGTATAAACAAGATACACGGCAGCATCTGTGGAAATGGCAGCGCTGCGGGGAAGGATAAAACGGATGACTCTGAAATATGGATACAGGGTCATTTTTTAGTGCAGAGAACACGGATTGCCGGGGCGGCGCACAGGCCGCAGATGGGAAGGGAGGCCGGATATGTCAGAGACAACAGATCAGTTTTTTATGGAACGGGCGCTGATGCTCGCCGGACGGGGAGTGGGAGCGGTAAATCCCAATCCTCTCGTGGGCGCAGTCGTGGTGAAGGAGGGCGCAATTATCGGAGAGGGGTGGCATGAGCGTTTTGGCGGGCCGCATGCGGAGCGGAACGCTCTGGCAGGCTGCGGGGAGAGGGCCGAGGGGGCGACACTGTATGTTACTTTGGAGCCATGCTGTCACTATGGAAAGACACCGCCCTGCACGCAGGCGATTCTTTCCCATAAGATAGGCAGGGTGGTGGTAGGAGCCCCCGATCCCAATCCGTTGGTAGCCGGAAAGGGGATCAGACAGCTCAGAGAAGCGGGAGTTTCCGTGACGGAAGGGGTGCTTTTGGAGCGCTGCAGGGAGAGTAACAGGATATTTTTTCATTATATGGAGACGAAAACCCCCTATGTGACAATGAAATATGCCATGACAATGGATGGCAGGACGGCGACCCATGCAGGATATTCCAAGTGGATTACCGGGGAGCCGGCCCGGATACGGGTGCATGAGGATCGCAGCCGCCATATGGCGATTATGACGGGGGCAGGTACGGTGGAAGCCGATGATCCGATGCTGAATTGCCGCCTGCCGGGAGGACGGCAGCCTGTCCGTCTGATCTGTGATACGCACCTTCGGACCTCTCCCGCCGCCCGGGTAGTGGAAAGCGCAGGGGAGATCCCTACCTGGTTTCTGACATGTCGTGGGGATAAAAGCGCATGGAGGGTATATGAGGAAAAGGGCTGCCGTGTGCTGGAATTGCCGGAGAGAGAGGGCCGTGTGGATTTGGCGGCGGCTATGAAAAGGCTGGGCGAAGAGGGAATTGACAGTATTTATCTGGAGGGCGGCGGCAGGCTCAATGGCGCCGCGCTGGATGCGGGGATCGTGCAGGCCCTTCACTGTTATATCGCACCGAAACTTTTTGGCGGTGAAAAGAGCAAGGGTCCCATAGGCGGAAGCGGTGTCACCTTTCCCGGACAGGCGGCAGTGATGAAGATAACAGAGATATCCCATTACGGCGAGGATATTTTGATCGAGTGTGTTATGGGAAAAAACTGCCCGGGCGATTCCGGACAGTCGGAAGGGAAGTGAGTGTGGATGTTTACGGGAATTGTGGAAGAGGTGGGCGTCATCAGGCAGATCCG
The DNA here is from genome assembly GCA_910587155.1 of uncultured Lachnospiraceae bacterium. Lineage (GTDB taxonomy): Bacteria > Bacillota > Clostridia > Lachnospirales > Lachnospiraceae > VSOB01. The sequence continues at coordinate 59,733 of CAJULA010000015.1, read as the reverse complement.
CAGAGGAAGCGTTTCGGGCAGCCTGGCGATCGGTGCAAAAGAGATCTTGTCGGATATGAAGGAAGGGGACAGCATTGCGGTAAATGGGATCTGCCTGACAGTGACTTCGTTTACGGCGGATGGCTTTTGTGTGGATGTCATGCATGAAACCTTTACGCGCAGCAATGTATCACGGTTTTGCACGGGGACGAGAGTCAATCTGGAGCGTGCCATGGCTGCCGGAGGGCGGTTTGGCGGCCATATTATGACCGGTCATATTGATGGCATGGGGACGGTTATGGGGATCAGGGAGGACGAAAATGCCCGCTGGTATGAAATTGCGGCGCCTCCGGCCATTATGCGCTTTATCGTGGAAAAAGGTTCTGTCGGCGTTGACGGTATCAGTCTGACGGTCGCCGCGGTGGAAGAGGAGCGGTTTCTGGTGTCAGTCATTCCGCATACCGCGAAGCACACGACGCTGTCAGAGAAAAAGCGGGGCGATCTTGTCAATCTGGAAAATGACTGTATCGGGAAATATGTGGAAAAACTGCTGAAAACAACCGGGGAAAGTAAGGTTACAAAACATTTTCTTGCGGAAAACGGATTTCTCTGAGGAAGTGCTGAATAAATCAGCGTTTTCTTAGAGTCTCCGGCGGATGCGCACGGATTTGCAGCGGCAGAAAGGAAGAGAAAAGATGGATGGATTTGGAACGGTCAGAGAGGCTCTGGAGGAATTGAAAAAGGGTCATATCATTATGGTAACCGATGATGAAGAGAGAGAGAATGAGGGAGATTTTATCTGTGCGGCCGAATTCGCAGACTGCGCGAATGTAAACTTTATGGCGGTTCACGGACGGGGGCTGATCTGTATGCCTATGAGTGAAGCATATTGCAATAAGTTGATGCTGCCGCCAATGACACCGGAAAATGGTGATAATCATGAGACTGCCTTTACGGTCTCCATTGATTACAAAGACACGACAACCGGTATTTCCGCAAGGGAGCGAAGCATGACAGCCATGGCCTGTGTCAGGGAGGATGCCCGTCCCGAAGATTTCAGAAGGCCCGGCCATTGCTTTCCGCTGCGTGCCCGTAAATGGGGTGTCCTGGAGCGGGCGGGGCATACGGAAGCCACGGTGGATCTGATGCGTCTGGCCGGACTGAAGGAATGTGGCCTGTGCTGTGAGATTATGGAGGAGGACGGGAGCATGATGCGTATCCCGCGTCTTTTGGAGCTGGCCAAAAAGCACGGACTCATCTGCATCACCATCAAAGCACTGCAGGAGTACCGCAAACACACGGAAAAGCTGGTGAGCAGAGAAGCGGTCACAAAACTTCCAACCAGATACGGGGAGTTTACCGCTTATGCGTATGTAAACCGGCAAAGCAAGGAACATCATGTGGCGCTCGTAAAGGGAGAGATTGGAGATGGGAGAGATGTGCTCTGCCGGGTCCACTCGGAATGTCTCACCGGGGATGCGTTCGGTTCGGCCCGGTGCGACTGCGGCCAGCAGCTGGAAGCGGCCATGAAACAGATTCAGGCACAGGGCCGGGGAATCCTGCTCTATATGCGCCAGGAGGGCCGGGGAATCGGTCTGGTAAACAAGCTGAAAGCCTATGCGCTGCAGGAGGAAGGACTGGACACGCTGGAAGCCAATCTGGCGCTGGGATTTGCGGGGGATGAGCGGGAATATTATATCGGCGCGCAGATCCTGCGTGATCTGGGAGCCCGTTCTCTTCGCCTTTTGACGAATAATCCGGATAAGATTTATGAGCTTTTCGACTATGGCCTGAAAATTACGGAACGGGTGCCTATTCAGATAGAGGCGGGCAGGTATAATCGTTTTTACCTGCGGACGAAGCAGCTTAAAATGGGACATATGGTGGATTATGACAGGAAATAAAAGGAGGATATGGGAATGATGAGAACAGTGGAAGGCAAAATGACTGCAAAAGGGATGAAAGTGGGAATCGTGGCGGCGCGGTTCAATGAATTCATCACTTCCAGACTGGTGGGAGGTGCGGTGGACGTACTGCGCAGGCATGAAGTGGCAGAGGAAGATATTGTGACTGCCTGGGTGCCCGGCGCTTTTGAGATCCCGCTGATTGCACAGAAGATGGCAAAGAGCGGCCAATATGACGCGGTGATCTGTCTGGGCGCCGTGATCAGAGGGGCAACCTCGCATTATGATTATGTGTGCAATGAGGTATCCAAAGGCGTGGCCCATGTATCCCTGGAAACAGGAGTCCCGATTATGTTCGGTGTGCTGACGACGGAAAATATCGAGCAGGCCATCGAGCGGGCGGGCACAAAAGCCGGGAACAAAGGAGCGGAATGTGCCAATGGTGCCATTGAAATGGTAAATCTGCTCCGGGAACTCGAGAAATAAAAGAGAAAAGCAGCGCATACCACGGAAAGAAGCGTCGGCAGCAGTCGGGCTGCCGACGACGGCGCCGCTTTGACAAAAGATCAGATCGCGCGCATGCCCGGAGCGTGTCTGTGCAGCCGCTACAAAAGCGATACCTTGATCTCCTCGCAGTAGATGGAGATCGTATCTTCCTCAAAATCATATACGCGGAAGCGATGCCCGGGTTTGGGATCGCGTCCTTCTATATTGCGGATTGTGAGGCCGGTGATATCTCTGGCGATGAAAATGGAGATCTGCCCGCTGATATGCTTGAGCAGCAGCCGTATTTTATAAACTTCCGAGTCGTCCGATAAGATGAGCTCGGCATTGTAGTAATTGCCCCAGTTATCATAGTCAAATAATTCTTTACATTCAAATTTCAGGATATGTCCGAAACAAAACCAGTTCTGTTTATCTTTTGGAAGTTTTTCCAGTAAGGCATCCATTCCGCTGATTCCGATATTTCTGTCCAAATCCTATACCCCCTCTTCTTTTTTTCTAATTATACACCGGCCAAAGAGTTTTGTCAGTTACTTTTTACACGGTGAAAAGTAACCGCCATGCACTTGTCTTATGAATAATATCCGCCTCTTCCGTTGACAAATAGGATTGTGTATAATACTATGGACACGAAAAGCGGCTTTGGCTATGCGATAGCCGTCGGAAGCAAAAAGAAAGGGGATATTATGCGGATCGGAACAGGATATGATGTACACAGGCTTACGGAGGGCAGGAAGCTGATGATGGGCGGTGTGGAAATCCCGTATGAAAGAGGGCTTCTGGGTCATTCGGATGCGGATGTGCTGATTCATGCCATTATGGATGCCCTGTTGGGGGCGGCGGCGCTGGGAGATATCGGAAAGCATTTTCCCGATACCGAAGAGCAGTACAAAGGGATTTCCAGTCTGGAGCTGCTTGCGAAGGTAGGAGAACTGTTGGAGGAGAATTGTTTTTTTATTGAAAACATTGATGCCACTATCATTGCGCAGGCGCCCAAAATGCGGCCATATATCGACACGATGCGGAGCAATATCGCCCGGACGCTGGGCATTTGCGAGGAGCAGGTCAGTGTCAAGGCGACCACGGAGGAAGGTCTTGGCTTTACGGGTGCGGGAGAAGGGATCGCCTCCGAGGCGGTATGCCTTTTGAGCAGTCCCTCGCATTTTTATGACAGGGATGTCACAGAAATGTCGTGTCCGCGGAAAAGAAGCGGCGGGCAAGAGAGCTGTGAGGGCTGCGGATGTTCTGCGGGAAAGCGGGCTGCGGACAGGGACGACGGCACAGAATAAGGCAGGACAGAAGATGGAGACAGTGGAAAGACTGACAGAGCAGGAAGCTCTTGCGGCAAAAAAGATGTGGTCCGAGATCTTTTATGAGGATTCCGAGCAGTTTACGGACTATTATTTTGCAGAAAAAATGGCAGATAATACAGGGTATGGATTGAAAGAGGACGGCGTGCTGTGCTCGATGCTTTTTCTGACGCCCTATCGGGGGGCTGTGTGCGCGCCGGACAGGAAGGGGGCACGTTTTCAGGAGATACCCCTTTCTTATATTGTAGGAGTCGGGACAAGGCAGGCCTATCGTCGCCGGGGGTATATGGGGCGTCTGCTGGTGACGGCATTGGCAGACCTGCACCGGGCGGGGCAGCCGTTTGCCTTTCTGATGCCGGCCGATCCGGCCATCTATACACCATACCAGTTTCGTTATATTTATGACAGGCCCGTTTATACCGTTTTAAAAAAAGCATCCGGTGCGGACAATGCGCATAAAGTAAAGGAAAGTGTGATGGAAGAAGGGGAGGCGGAGGCGCTGGCGGCCTTCGCCAACAGAGAGCTGGAACGGCGTTTTCAGCTCTTTTTGCGCCGGGACGGCGCTTATTACAGAAGAGCGCAGAAGGAAAGCCGGGCCATGAACGGGGAGGTATATCTCTGGAAAAAAGAGGGGGAGATTGTCGGTTTTTATCTGTACGCCAGGGAAAATCAAACAGAAGAGATCCAGGAGGCGATGGTCAGGGAAGATATGGCGCTGCCGGGGCTTTTGCATATTTCAGAGAAGACGAGGCCCATTATTATGGGAAGGATCACAAATGTCGTCAGCATGCTTTCCCTGCTGCGTCTGGAAAGCGGGGCATCCGTGGAGCAGATAACGATCTGCTTCCGTCTGCGGGATGATCTGATTAAGGAGCACAATGCCACTTTTCTCTGGACAGTGGGGAAAAAAGAAAGTACAATAGCTGTGTCGGAAGAAGAGGAGATGGCAGAGGCCTGTACGGAAATCGGCGCGCTGACGGCGTTTGTCTTTGGCCGTGCAGATTGCCGGGCATGCTTTCTGGCGGGAGGCGGCCAAAAGGCGGCCCTTTCCGGGGGCGGAAAGGAGCCCGTTTGGGGAGAATGCGCGGCGGAAAAGGAAGATGCCGTGTTTGAAAAGCTTGCGCGGATTAAGTCTCTGACCCGGCTTTGTATCAATGAAATCGTGTAAAGCATACTATGTCTGTAAGCGCGGGAAATCTTATAAAAGTTTTGGGGAGAGATGGGTATGGGGTTTATCAAACGGGTTCGTGAGGAGATACGTGTTATCAGGGAGAGAGATCCGGCGATCCATTCGTCCATGGAAGTGTTTTTGTACCCCAGCTTCAGGGTGATGATGCATTATCGGATCGCCCACAGACTGTATCAGAGCGGCCATTATTTTCTGGCCAGATGGGTTTCCCAGCGGGGGGTGCGCCGCACGGGAATAGAGATCCATCCGGGCGCAGAGATCGGTGACGGTTTTTTTATCGACCATGGAAACGGTGTGATCATCGGGGAGACGACGGTCATCGGCAATAATGTGACTCTGTATCAGGGGGTGACACTGGGCGGGACGGGCAAGGAACATGGCAAGCGCCATCCAACCATAGAGGATAATGTGATGATCAGTGCCGGCGCCAAAATACTGGGTTCGTTTACGATCGGTGCCAATTCCAAGATCGGAGCGGGCAGTGTGGTACTGAAGGCGGTGCCGCCAAACTCCACCGTGGTGGGGGTGCCGGGCCGGGTGGTGAAGCGGCATAACACGACCTGTCCGCGGGAGACGATGGATCATGGCAACCTGCCGGATCCGGTGCGGGAAGATATCCAGAATCTGCAGGAGGCCAACAGCGTTCTCATCAGCCGCCTTCTGGAGATGGAAAATCAGATCAGGCAGCTGCGCAGGGAGCTGGATAAGGATAAGACGGAAAACAGCAAGAACAGTGAGGAGATCATAGATGAAGATTTATAATACCCTTTCCGGGAAAAAGGAAGAGTTTGTGCCCATTGAGCCGGGCAAGGTGCGTATGTATGTATGCGGGCCGACTGTGTACAATCTGATCCATATCGGCAATGCCCGTCCGATGATTGTCTTTGACACGGTGCGCCGTTATATGGAATATAAGGGCTATGAGGTCAATTTTGTGTCCAATTTTACGGATGTGGATGATAAGATCATCAAAAAGGCAATGGAAGAGGGTGTGGAGGCATCGGTCATTTCCAGGCGTTATATCGAAGAATGCAAAAAGGACATGGCAGCCATGAATGTACGCCCGGCCACGCACCATCCGCTGGCTACGGAGGAGATTGCGGGTATGCTGGAGATGATCGGTAATCTGCTGGAGAAACATCATGCCTATGTGGCGCAGGACGGGACGGTATATTTCCGTACCAGGAGTTTTGAGGGATATGGCAAACTCTCCCATAAAAATCTGGACGATCTGCGCAGCGGCGGTCGTTCTCTGCTCGTATCCGGCGAGGATCAGAAGGAAGATGCACTGGATTTCGTATTGTGGAAACCGAAGAAAGACGGGGAACCATACTGGGATTCTCCATGGTGCCAGGGGCGTCCGGGATGGCATATCGAGTGTTCGGTCATGAGCCGTAAATATCTGGGAGAGGAGATCGACATCCATGCGGGCGGCGAGGATTTGATCTTTCCCCATCATGAAAATGAGATCGCCCAGTCGGAGGCGGCGAACGGGCACACATTCGCCAGATATTGGATGCATAACGGTTTTTTGAATATAGATCATAAAAAGATGTCCAAGTCCCTTGGCAATTTCTTTACCGTGCGGGATATTTCGGAGAAATATGATCTGCAGGTACTTCGCTTTTTCATGCTTTCGGCGCATTATCGCAGTCCTTTGAATTTCAGCGCGGAGCTGATGGAGGCGGCGGGAAACGGTCTTCTGAGGATTGTGACAAGTGTGGAAAATCTGAAATTCCTTGCAGGAAACGCGAAAGAAAAGACATTGCAGGAAACAGAAGCAAAGTGTTTGCAGGAGGCGGACAGCTACCGTGTTAAATTCGAAGAAGCCATGGAAGATGATTTCAATACGGCGGATGCGATAGCGGCTATTTTTGAACTGGTGAAATTTACCAATACCAGTGTTTCACCGCAAAGCTCCCTGCCGTTGATCGGCGGACTGCTGGAGCGGATCCGTACACTGGCGGATATTCTGGGGCTGGTCGTGGACAAAAAGGAAGAAATACTCGATGAGGAGATCGAAGCGCTGATCGAGGCAAGAGCGGCGGCGAGAAAATCCAGGGACTTTTCCAGGGCGGATGCGATCCGCGCACAACTGCTGGATCAGGGAATCATACTGGAAGATACAAGAGAAGGCGTAAAATGGAGACGGGCATAGACATGCCGGAGAAGATACGGGATGCTTTTGGATGTGCCAATCCGGATGTCAGAACCTATTCCCCTCTGGCGCTTGCTTACATGGGAGACGCAGTCTATGATCTGATCATTCGTACGATCGTAGTCGAACAGGGGAATCGGGCGGCCAATCTTCTCCACCGGGGGGCCGTGCGCTATGTAAATGCCGGCGCCCAGGCATCGGTGATCGAAGCGCTGGGGGACTGTCTGACAAAGGAAGAGGAGGCCGTATACCGGCGGGGGCGCAATGCCAAATCCCATACGGCGGCAAAAAATGCTTCTATAGAAGACTACCGCAAGGCGACCGGGCTGGAAGCCCTGATCGGTTATCTGTATCTGTCGGACCGGACGGACAGAATCCTGGAGCTGATGCGGACGGGCCTGTCGCGGACAGGCCTTTTGCGGCAGGAATGAAAAGAGGAAACAGGATATGGAATGGGAATCAGTAACGATAGAGGGCCGCAATGCGGTAATAGAGGCATTTCGGGGCGGGCAGACCATAGAGCGGCTGTATCTGCTGGACGGCTGTCATGACGGCCCGGTTATGACGATCAGGCGGGAAGCACAGAAAAGAAATGTACCGGTAAAATATGTGAGCAGGGAGCGGCTCGATCAGATGTCACAGACAGGAAAGCATCAGGGAGTTATTGCCTGCGGCGCTGCCTGTGCCTATGCGGAAGTGGAAGATATGTTAAAGGCGGCCGGAGAGAGGGGAGAGCCGCCGTTTCTTTTTCTGCTGGACGATATCGAAGACCCGCACAATCTGGGGGCGATTATCCGAACGGCTAACTTGGCCGGTGCCCATGGGGTTATCATTCCCAGGAACAGGGCGGCAGGGCTGACCGCTACAGTGGCCAGAACCTCGGCGGGTGCGGTATATCATACGCCGGTAGCCAGAGTGACCAATCTGGCCCGGACGATAGAAGAACTCAAAAAACAGGGCCTGTGGTTTGTCTGCGCAGATATGAACGGTACTGTGATGTATGATCTGGATCTGAAAGGGCCCATTGGGCTGGTCATTGGCAGTGAAGGAGATGGTGTGGGACGTCTGATCAGGGAACGGTGTGATCTGACGGCAGCCATTCCCATGAAAGGAAATATCGATTCTCTCAATGCTTCCGTGGCAGCAGGTGTGCTGGCCTATGAGATTGTGCGGCAGAGAAACGCTTTCATCAGCGTTTCCCTAAAATAACGGACAGGGGCGGATATGGATAAAGAGTATGCAGGCATCAGCGACGAAGAACTCATCGAGCGTCTGCGGGACGGTGAGATGGGGATCACGGACTTTCTGATGGATAAATATAAGAATCTGGTGCGGAGCAAGGCCAGGTCCATGTATATATTGGGGGCAGACAGCGAGGATCTGATCCAGGAAGGGATGATCGGGCTGTTCAAGGCGCTGCGGGACTACGATATGGGACGGGATGCCAGTTTCCTGACATTTGCCGATCTCTGTGTCTCCCGGCAGATGTATACTGCCGTCCAGGCATCGCGCCGTAAAAAACATACACCGCTCAATTCCTATATTTCCCTGTACAGCGATGTGACGGATCATGGCGAGACGGGAGGAGAAGAGACGGAACTGGTCAATGTGATCAGCTCCTTTACCGATAAAAGCCCGGAAGAAGAGTGGATTGACCGGGAGAATCTCGAGCTGTTGGAAAAAATCATTGAAAAGGAGCTGAGCAGCTTTGAGAAACAGGTGCTTGATCTGTATCTGACCGGTATGGGATATGCCCAGATTGCAAGAGTACTGGGCCGGGACGGCAAATCCACCGATAATGCGCTTCAGCGGCTGAAAAGCAAGCTGCGGCGGGCAATCAGACAGCAGGACCCATAGGGCCTGCTGTTTTTTCGTAAACTCTTTCCGCATCAGGCATTGCGTCCTGTGCTTTTGTGAAGTATAATAGTATAAAAGTAACAAAAATTTTTTCTATTCAGGAGAAAAACTATGGAAAAGAGAGAAAGTGGGGTACGGGGAAGAAAAAGTCAGGCTGCATTGTTACGGCGGCTGGTGCGTCAGGCGTTTGTGTCGGTGGGGCTGGGAGCGGTGCTGCTGATCGGCTTTATCGCATTTAATGCAGCCATGTCAAGTGTGCACAGCACACAGCTTGCAACGACAACGGCGCTGAATCGTTACCGGGTGGGTTCCAAGACGCTGACATATGAGATACAATCCTATGCCGAGACCGGGGAAGAGGAATATTATGACGCCTACATGAAAGAGCTCAATCAGGATAAGAACCGGGAAGCTGCCATTGAGACATTGCAGACATGCGGTCTGAATGATGCGGAATGGGCGGGCCTGAATCAGATCGCGGGGATGTCGGAGGGCCTGGTGCCGCTGGAAGAGCAGGCCATTGACTTTGTAAAGGCCGGTGATCTGGCTTCCGCCCAGGCATGTGTATTCAGTCAGGAATATGGGGATACGGTGAGCCGGATCAATCGTCTGACGGACGAGACCATTGAGACGATTGTGAACAGAAAAGATAAAAATCAGGAAATTCTCAAAATTCTGCAGATTGTCTTTGAGCTGATGTTTGCCGCTTCTTATGTTTATGTGGTTGTGCAGTTTGTGAAGACAATCAGATTTGCGGACAGAGAGTTGCTGCAGCCTATTGAGAAGGTATCCGAGCAGATGATCGTGCTCGCGGACGGCAATTTCCACACGGATCTGGCGCTGGAAGAGGACGAGAGTGAAGTGGGGAAGATGGTCGGCGCCATTGCCTTTATGAAGCGTAATCTTCTGGGCATGGTGGAAGAGATTACAAAAGTGCTGGAAGAGATGGGAGACGGCAATTACAGGATACAGATCGAGCAGGAATATGTGGGAGAATTCAAATCGGTCAGAGATTCCTTCCTCAAGATCGGGGAGAAGATGCGTGAGACACTGACGACGATCCGCAGTGCGGCCGCACAGATTGACACGGGTTCGGAGCAGCTCGCCTGTGCGGCGGAGGATCTTGCACAGGGCTGTACGGCGCAGGCCACCCAGGTTTCGGATCTGATGTTTTCCTTTGAAGATATGACTAAGAGCATGGAGCAGAATGCTCTGGAAGCGGAAGAGTCCGCGCGGATTGCCTCCAAGGCCGGTGAGACGCTGGCAAAGGGAAATAAGAAGATGGAGGAATTAAAGGAAGCTATCCGGGAGATCAGCAGGTGTTCGGAACAGATCGGTACGATTATAGAAACGATTGAGGATATCGCTTCCCAGACCAATCTTTTATCCCTCAATGCAGCCATTGAAGCGGCAAGGGCCGGTGAGGCGGGAAGAGGCTTTGCCGTAGTGGCCGAGCAGGTAAAAAATCTGGCCAATGAATCCGCAAAAGCAGCAGGCAGGACGACGCAGCTGATTGAAACGACAGTTTCCGTCATGGACAGGGGGACTGCGATCGCAGATGAGACTGCTTCCAATATGAACGCGGTCATGACAGATGCCAGAGCAGCAACTGAAAAAATGGAACAGATTGTACAGATACTGAAAAAAGATGCAGGCCAGATGCATGAGATGAATGACAGTATTGTGCAGGTTTCCTCCGTCGTGGATAATAATTCGGCGACATCGCAGGAGACTGCGGCAGTCAGCGAAGAACAGAAATCCCAGGTGGCGGCCATGGTACAGCTGATGGATCAGTTTGAGATATAAGGGAGGGATCTGTCATGATGTTAGACCGCAGGGCAGCGGCCGCGATGCTTCTGGAGGCAGCCAGATTGCTGGAAGAAAACGCGGACCGGCTCAGTGAGATTGATTCCCGTTTCGGTGATGGGGATCATGGTATTACCATGAATAAAATCGCGCGCCTGATCAGAGAACGGGTGCCCGCGTGGGGAGACCGTTCCATTCATACCTTTCTGGATGATCTGGGTATGGCAGTGATGGAAGTGAAGGGCGGCTCGGCGGGGCCATTATATGGGACACTGATCAGCGGACTGGGCGCAGCGCTTGGCGAAGAGGAGAATGAACTGGAGGAAGACGGCGTGCGCAGGATGTTTGCCGGCATGCTGGAAGAACTGGGAGATCTCACCACGGCGGGCGTGGGGGACAAGACCATGATGGATGCTCTGATCCCGGCTGCAGAGGCGGCACAGAAGACGGAAGGCGGTATTGCGGTGATCCTGGAGGAGGCGGCCGCGGCGGCTGAGGCGGGGGCACGGGCCAGTGAAGGATTTGTGGCAAAGTTCGGACGTGCCCGCAGTTATAAGGAACAGACGATTGGCACACCTGATGCGGGAGCCGTGTCGGCATCCCTTTTTATCAGAGGAATGGCAAAGGGGTTTGGCAGTTTGCAGGATAAGGAGAAATAGGCCTATGAAAATGAAGAAGTTTATCAACAATCCCGAAAATCTGACCAGCGAAGCGCTGGATGGTCTGGCCATGGCGCACAAAGATATTGTGTACCGGGGCGAGGATAACATGATTATCAACAGGGCATTGGATGGCGCTGACCGTGTTACCATCGTCACCCAGGGCGGCTCCGGGCATGAACCGGCGATTTCCGGTTTTGTGGGAGAAGGCATGGTGGATATTTCGGTTGTGGGAGATGTGTTTGCCGCACCCGGTCCACAGGCCTGTGTGGATGCGATTAAACTGGCCGATAAGGGGAAGGGTGTTCTGTATATTGTACTGAATCATGCGGGAGATATGATGACAGGCAATCTGACGATGAAACAGTGTAAAAAGCAGGGACTTCATGTGATTAAGGTCGTGACCCAGGAAGATGTGTCAAATGCGCCGAGGGAAAATGCGGATGACCGCCGGGGGCTGGTAGGCTGCATCCCTGCTTATAAGATCGCAGGCGCGGCCGCGGCGGAGGGCAGAAGTCTGGAGGAAGTGGCAGCGGTGACACAGCGTTTTGCGGATCATATGGCTACCCTGGCCGTAGCGGTGCGGGGTGCGACCCATCCGTCCACCGGAGCGGCGCTGGCTGATCTGGGCGAAGACGATATGGAGATCGGTATGGGGCAGCATGGAGAGGGCGGCGGCGGCCGTCAGCCGATGAAATCCGCAGATGAGACAGCGGAAATCATGGTCAATGCCCTGGTAAAGGATATCGGACTTGTGCCCGGAGAGAAAGTTATGCTGATTATCAATGGCTCCGGCGCCACCACACTGATGGAGCAGCTTATCATCTACCGCCGGTGTGAGGAACTTTTAAAAGAACAGAACATAGAGATTGTGGCAAATTATGTGGGCGAACTGCTGACCGTACAGGAGCAGGCGGGCTTCCAGATGTTTATGGCGCGTATGGACGATGAACTTCTCCGCCTCTGGAATGCGCCCTGTCACACCCCGTATCTCACAAAAAAATAAGCTCAGATAAAAACAGGAGGCTGCCATGTCTGCAGAATATATGCATATCGGAATACCGATTACCAACAAAAAACCCGGCATGACTTATAATGAAGGCGCAAAGTTCTGGGTCAGCAATGTGGATGACTATGATTTCAAAATTGAATATCTGAAATTTGAAGAAGGGACACCGTTTCCGGAAGTATTGCACCGGAATCCGCATGTCGCCTATCGGGTGGATCATCTGGAGAAATACATAGAGGAGGCTGACAGTGTGATCTGCGGCCCCATGCCTTCCGGCAGCGGCGCGCGGCTGGCATTTGTATGGAAGGATGGAGCGATTATCGAACTGTATGAGAAACCATAAAAAAGGTCTTATTTTACCGGACGGCAGGGTGTAAAATCCTTGCCGTTTTTTTGTCGGACGGGTATAATAAGCAGAGTGCAAAGTCATGGCCGGGTACGGACACGGGAAAGAGCAGGGATGCTCGGAAGGAGGAAGAGATGAAACAGTATGATATGCTGCGGGATGCGCCAGGGAAGTCTCTGTTTTTCTTTGCGCTTCCCATGATACTGGGGAATCTGTTTCAGCAGTTCTATAATATGGTCGATTCGGTAATCGTGGGACAGTGTGTGGGAGAGGATGCGCTGGCAGCGGTGGGAGCGTCGTATTCGCTGACAACCGTTTTTATTATGATTGCCATCGGCGGCGGCATCGGGGCTTCCGTGATCACCTCGCAGTATCTGGGGGCAAAAGAGTACGGAAAAATGAAAACTTCCATTTATACCGCGCTGATCAGTTTTGCGGTGGTAAGTATCGTGCTGGGGATTTTCGGGTTTATCATGTGCGGGCATATTCTGCGAGGGCTTAACACGCCTGGCAATATACTGGCGGATGCGGTGCTGTACCTGCGTATCTACTTTACAGGACTGCCGTTTCTTTTTATGTATAATGTATTATCTTCGGTATTCAATGCTCTGGGAAATTCCAGGACACCGCTGTACCTGCTTATCTTTTCTTCCATCCTCAATGTTTTTCTGGATCTTTTTATGGTGCTTGTGCTGGGTATGGGAGTCGCAGGGGTAGCTGTGGCGACAGTGGCAGCCCAGGGACTCTCTGCTGTCATCTCATTTCTGCTGCTGATGAGGACACTTGGGGGAGAGGCATATGGCTGCGGTGAAGAAGCGGAGAAACGGTGCTGTTACAGTATCCGTATGCTGGGCAGTATGGTAAGGATCGCCATTCCTTCCATGGTGCAGCAGTCTATTGTTTCCATTGGCATGCTGCTGGTGCAGTCTGTTGTCAATGGGTTTGGTTCTTCCGTGCTGGCCGGGTATACCTCCGGCATCCGTATTGAATCCATCTGTATCGTACCGATGATCGCCACCGGGAATGCCGTGTCTACATTTACCGCGCAGAATCTGGGAGCCGGGGATGCGATGCGGGTGAGAAAAGGGTATCGGACAGCGTATGGCATAGTATTGGGATTCGGGGTATTGATTCTGGCAGTGCTGACTGCATTTCACGGGCAAATCATTGCCTCATTTCTGGGAGAAGATAACGGGGCTGCCGCTTTTGCCACCGGCGATGCTTATCTGCTCTTTATGCGGTTCTTTTTTCTGTTTATCGGTATGAAGGCCATCACGGACGGCGTGCTGAAGGGAGCCGGCGATGTGTTTGTATTTACGCTGGCAAACCTGATTAATCTGGGCATCAGAGTGTTTATATCCTTCCGTTTTGCGGGAATATGGGGCGTGGAGGCAGTCTGGTATGCGGTTCCCATGGGCTGGATTGCCAACTTTGTGATTTCATTTTTATGGTATCTGACAGGAAGATGGAGCAGACGAAAAATCATCTGATGATAATTTGAGGAGAGGAATGGCTGATCGTAAGAGTGCATACAGTCGGAAAACTTTTTTCAGAAATTAGCACTCACATGTTGACAGTGCTAACAACAAGTGCTATAGTGACACTGTAAAAGATATGTTATATAAAATGTAGAACAGGAGATACTATAGTAAACCCAGCAGGGAAATGAAAAACATCTGCAAAACTGGAATAGGAGGCCTGATTATGAATATCTCAAAATTTACACAGAAGTCCATGGAAGCAGTGGAGCGTTGTGAAAAGCTTGCCTATGAATACGGCAATCAGGAAATTGAGCAGGAGCATCTTCTTTACAGCCTTCTTACGATAGAGGACAGTCTGATCTTAAAGCTGATCGAGAAGATGGAGATCAATGCGGATCATTTTGTGAACCGGAGCAGGCAGGCACTGGAAAAGCGGGTCAAAGTGCAGGGCGGCCAGGTCTATATGGGAAAGGATCTGAATAAGGTACTGATCAGTGCCGAGGATGAAGCAAAGGCAATGGGAGACGAGTATGTCTCGGTAGAGCATCTGTTTCTGGCGATGCTGAAATATCCGGGCAGGGAGATCAGAGCAATCTGGCAGGAATACGGCATTACCAGAGAGCGTTTCCTGCAGGCGCTTTCCACAGTCCGGGGCAATCAGAGAGTGACCAGTGACAATCCGGAGGCCACATACGATACCCTGGAGAAATATGGGCAGGATCTGGTGGAGCGGGCCAGACTGCAGAAGCTGGATCCGGTCATTGGCAGGGATCAGGAGATCCGCAATGTGATCCGTATCCTGTCCCGTAAGACAAAGAACAATCCGGTGCTGATCGGGGAACCGGGCGTGGGCAAGACGGCGGTGGTCGAAGGTCTGGCACAGCGTATCGTGCGGGGCGATGTCCCGCAGGGACTGAAGGATAAAAAGATATTTGCACTGGATATGGGGGCGCTTGTGGCAGGCGCCAAATACCGGGGTGAATTTGAGGAACGTCTGAAAGCGGTGCTGGAAGATGTGAAGCGCAGTGACGGACAGATCATTCTTTTTATTGATGAGTTGCATACGATTGTGGGCGCGGGCAAGAGCGACGGGGCACTGGATGCCGGCAATATGTTAAAGCCGATGCTGGCCAGAGGAGAGCTGCACTGTATCGGCGCGACCACCCTGGATGAATACAGACAGTATATCGAGAAGGACGCGGCACTGGAACGTCGGTTCCAGCCGGTGCTGGTGGCGGAACCCACAGTGGAAGATACGATTTCCATTCTGCGGGGGCTGAAAGAACGCTATGAAGTATATCACGGCGTCAAGATTCTGGACGGGGCACTGGTCAGCGCAGCCGTACTCTCCAACCGCTATATTTCTGACAGGTTTCTGCCGGATAAGGCCATTGACCTGGTAGACGAAGCCTGTGCGCTGATCAAGACAGAGCTGGATTCCATGCCCACGGAGCTGGATGAACTGCAGCGCAAAGTGATGCAGATGGAGATTGAGGAGGCGGCGCTCAAAAAAGAAGATGACAGACTGAGTAAGGAGCGGCTTGAGACATTGCAGAGAGAGCTGGCAGAGCAGAAAGCCGAGTTTCAGAACCGTAAGGCACAATGGGACAATGAAAAAGCATCCATCGAAAAACTGTCCGGACTGCGGGAAGAGATCGAAGAACTGAACGGGCAGATACAGATTGCCCAGCGTGAGGGCAATCTGGAAAAAGCGGCAGAGCTGAGCTATGGCAGACTGCCGGCACTGAAAAAGCAACTGGAGATCGAGGAGGAAACCATTAAAAAACAGGATCTTTCCCTTGTTCATGAGAATGTTTCCGAAGAGGAGATTGCCAGGATCATTTCCCGCTGGACGGGGATTCCGGTGGCAAAACTGACAGAGAGCGAACGCAATAAGACGCTGCATCTGGATGAAGAACTCCATAAAAGGGTGGTGGGACAGGAGGAAGGCGTGACAAAGGTGACAGAAGCCATAATCCGTTCCAAAGCAGGCATCAAAGATCCGGGCAAGCCCATCGGTTCCTTCCTTTTCCTGGGGCCTACCGGTGTGGGAAAAACCGAGCTGGCCAAGGCGCTGGCGGCGGCTCTGTTTGATGATGAGAATAATATGGTGCGTATTGATATGAGTGAGTATATGGAGAAATATTCCGTCTCCCGGCTGATCGGCGCACCTCCCGGATATGTGGGTTATGAAGAAGGCGGACAATTGACTGAAGCGGTCAGAAGAAAACCGTATTCGGTGGTTCTCTTTGACGAGATCGAAAAGGCTCATCCGGATGTATTCAATGTGCTTTTGCAGGTACTGGATGACGGCCGTATCACAGATTCCCAGGGACGGACTGTGGATTTTAAAAATACCATCCTCA
The DNA here is from genome assembly GCA_910587155.1 of uncultured Lachnospiraceae bacterium. Classification (GTDB taxonomy): domain Bacteria; phylum Bacillota; class Clostridia; order Lachnospirales; family Lachnospiraceae; genus VSOB01. The sequence continues at coordinate 43,165 of CAJULA010000015.1, read as the reverse complement.
TTATGACCTCCAATATCGGGGCCCCGTATCTGCTGGAAGGCATTGACCAACACGGAGAGATCAGCAAGGAGGCCCGGGGACGTGTCATGGATGAACTGCACGCCTCCTTCCGCCCGGAATTTCTCAACCGGCTGGATGAGACAATCCTCTTTAAACCGCTGACGAAAGATAACATTGGTGGTATCATCGGCCTGATTATGGACGATCTCAACCGGCGTCTGACAGAGCGGGAGCTTTCCATTGTGCTGTCGCCGGAGGCGGAAGCCTTTATTGCGGATCATGCCTACGATCCGGTTTATGGCGCACGGCCGTTAAAACGCTTTATCCAGAAATACGTGGAAACGCTGTCGGCAAGGCTGATCCTTACGGATGCTGTCGGCAGCGGGGATACGATCCGTATATGTGTAAAAGACGGAGAACTTACAGCAGAAAAATTATGACGATGCAGCCTGTCCGGCCCTGTCACTGTCCGCAAGCTGAACGGTTTTACACTGACAGGGGCGGTTGGCCCGGGCATTTATGTAATACTCCATCTTTGCAGGTTCTAAAGTAAGTCCGCTGTGACTACTGTCCGTGTTGTTTTCAGCAGTCTTGGTAAAAACGGTCAAACCATGTCCAGTAGGGTTCCCGTCTGCCGCATTCAGGGCAGATACCGCTTCCATAAACATAGGGCAGAATGGGACTGATCTCCTCATCTCCTGCGAGGGTAAGCAGCCCCTGGAACCAGACGGCTTCCGCGGAGAAGGAGGCAGCGTCCCAGTCGTCAACCGTTACAGGCTCCAGAAAGTCTGGCTCTTCGGCAAAGCAACAGGTCTCATCATTCCAGCCGCAGCAGCAGGCAGCGGCGGCCTCTTCCCAGCAGGAACCGCTCATCAGATAAATCGCAAACGCATGTTTCCGGTCTCCGAGAATGGCCAGGGCAGAGAGGGCAAACTGCTGTCCGATTTCCGGCTCTTTGCGCAGTAGATCAGCGATGCCGGGAGCTGTAGCCAGCCGCCGCACCTGAGGACGCAGCCGTGTCAGTCCTTCTTCAAATTCCCGGAAAGCCTCAGTGCCTGGCGACAAAGGGCAGTCGGCTTCCGCGGCAATGGCGGCCCCTATCTGCGCGATCAGAAATACCTGTTCTTTGTCTGACAGGCGCTGGCATAAAGCGGCCAGATGAGGGAGGACATAGGCGGTTGCACTGTAGTAGCTGAGCTGATGGCTTAAATTTTCTGCCAGGATTTCTATTGTTTCATATAAGTCGCCTTCGCCATTCATTAAACAGCGAAGCCATTTATCCGCATCATTTCCTGCGGAAGTAAGAGTCTGCCAGACTGGCGCATGTAAATCGACCATAGGGATAACCTCCTGAACCGGGTTGCATGGGAAATGGAACATTCCGCGATTATTTTGTTGTATGTCCTGATTATAACACAGAATATTCCCGTTTTCTATCTGCTCCGGCAAATTCTGCGGGGGAAATTGACGGGCAGGATTGCAACCGGCGGGCGTTTATGGTAGAGTTTTTAAGAAAACGGATTACGGAGGAAGAAGGGATATGTTTGCATATGTACTTTTTGATCTGGACGGGACACTGACAGACCCTAAGGAGGGGATTACCAAAAGTGTGCAGTTTGCACTGCGTCAGCAGGGAATCCGGGAGCCGAATCTGGACCGGCTGGAGCCATTTATCGGTCCGCCGCTGCATGACAGTTTCATGGATTTTTATGATATGACGCAGGAACAGGCGGATATGGCTGTGGCGGATTACCGGAAACGGTTTGCCCCGGTGGGCATTTATGAGAACAAAGTATATCCGGGCATTCCGCAGATGCTGGCACATCTGAAGGAAGCAGGGATCCGGCTGGCGGTGGCCTCCAGTAAGCCGGAAAAGTTTGTCGTGCAGATTCTGGAGCATTTTAAGCTGGCGTCTTATTTTGATGTGGTAGTGGGAAGCGCAATGGACGGCAGTTTTGGCACAAAGGAAGAAGTGGTGGAAGAGGCGCTGCGCCGGTTGGAGGGGCAGGCAAAAAAAGGAATGGGAGCCATGGTCGGCGACCGCAAATATGATATTTATGGCGGAAAAGAACATGGTCTGACAACAGTGGGTGTATCCTTTGGCTATGCGGGCAAGGGAGAACTGGAAGCGGCAGGGGCAGACTATATCGCCAGGACAGTGGCGCAGCTGGAAAAATTTCTTCTGGAAGGGGGATTGCCCAAAGGGGGCGGACGGGCCGGCAGGGGTACTTTGGAAGCAAACAGCGCCAGGGAAGCAACAGCGCCTGCCGGTGACAGGACGTTTTCCGGTATGCTGATGAAAACATGGGATATTATGCTGCCGTTTCTTCTGTACTATCTGGGAAGTAACGCCTGCTACATCGTGACGGTGACCCTTTTGCGCCTGGTACTTTCCGATGCGATGGGATTTGAATGGCTGCGTGATAACAGTGTGGGTATGGCGAGCCTGGCGAAAGGCTGTTCCCTGCTGGCGGGCATGGGGGTACTGATTCCCCTGCTTCGCAGGCAGCAGACACGGTGGCAGGCAAGAACAGAGGCTTCTTATCTGACAATGGGAATTCTGGCCATGTCGTCGGCGATGGGAATCAATATCCTTTTCGGCCTTTTGCGTATCGCTGCCATGTCCGTAGGCTATTATGAGACGGAGCAAATGCAGTACCAGATCGCTTTTTTGCCGGGTCTGCTCTTATATGGCCTGATTTCTCCGCTGGCGGAGGAGATCCTGTTTCGTGGTATGATCTTCAACCGGCTGAAACGCTATTTTTCCGTATTGACAGCGGAAATCACCTCGGCCGCCTTTTTTGGCATATATCACGGGAACCTGGTGCAGGCTCTGTATGGGATGCTGATGGGATTTCTGCTGGCTTATTGTTATCAAATAACGGGAAATTTCAGGATTCCGGTGCTGATGCACAGTGTGGCCAATCTTTGCGTATTCACTTCCGCTTACTATCCGGCAGTGGGCAGGATCACGGGAATGCCGGTTAATTGTGTTGTTTTCCTGGCGGCAGCGGCGTGGTGTCTTTTTCGGGCGATACATGCTGCAAGAAATATTTAAAGAAGCCTGTTGTAGGTGATATATCATGACAAGGCCTGAAGAGGATGGACGATGGATATCAGGAAATACATAGATGAAGAGATTTTAGATAAGTTTGAATTCCATAACTATGGACATGCGTTGGAAATTCTGCATGATGCCTTTGCGGAAGAATGGAATGAAATACAGGACAGCTTGCGGAAACTACAGCTTACTTTAGATGATATAACAAAAGCGGGAGGAAATGAATCACCGATACCCAAAAAGTTTGATGAGGTTTTGTATCCGTATGGCTGGCGGGAAATACGGATCAGTGGTGATTTGATTGTAAAGAAATATCCGCGTCAGACTGTTCAGCGAAGAGGACATTTTTCAGACGAGCCATTTGAGACGGAAACCATTGAGGGATACATTGACGGGCATAATATAGATTTTTTGAAAAACAGAGTCGCTTTCGATCTGGAATGGAACAGTAAGGATCAAACCTTTGACAGAGACTTATTGGCTATGAGAACTTATTTCGACTGTGGTCTGATTGATGTGGGAATTATTGTAACAAGAGCAGAAAATCTTAATGATATATTTAGACAGCTAAAGGATAAAAATGGCCAGCCTGTTATAAAAAAATATGGAGCCAGCACGACATGGATAGGCAAACTTATTTATCGGCTTGATTCACGCCGTAACGGGGGATGTCCGATTTTGGCAATTGGAATTGGAAAGGAATGCGTGGAAGAGCATGGCAGATTTGAAGAGTACTATACGAGACTTACGAACATTTACAAAAGAAAAGAAATATAATACGATTTATGCGGATCCTCCATGGCAGTTTCAGAACAGAACAGGTAAAGTGGCTCCCGAGCATAAACGCCTTATGCGGTATGAAACAATGACAATTCAGGAAATCAAAGCATTGCCTGTTGCGGATATAACCGATGAAAAGGCGCATCTGTATTTATGGGTTCCGAACGCTCTGCTCCCGGATGGACTTTCTGTTATGGATGCATGGGGGTTTGAGTATAAAGGAAATATTGTCTGGGAGAAAGTTCGAAAAGATGGGGGGCCGGATGGCCGGGGAGTTGGGTTTTATTTCAGAAATGTAACGGAATTGATTTTATTTGGAATTAAGAAAAACAGTGCTCCGAATCGAACATTGCAACCGGCAAGATCACAGGTAAATCTGATCCGTAGTATGAAGCGGGAACACAGCCGTAAGCCGGATGAAATCATACCGATTATTGAGGCATGCAGTCAAGGCCCCAGGATTGAACTTTTTGCAAGAGGGATTCGTAAAGGTTGGGATATGTGGGGCAATCAGGCAACCGACGACTATGAGCCCACGTGGGATACTTATGCGAATCATACGGTGGCCGGGACGGAAAATGAAAGGATGGCAATTGTAAAATAGAGGGATAACATAATGGCGAAGGCGGGCTTGTCCGGCGGCGCCGTTACAAAAGAGGGGGGATCAATGAAAACACTGGTAATCGGATCGGCGATGTTTGAGATGCTGATGAAGCTGGATGCCCTGCCGAAAACAGGAGAGGATGTGCTGTGCAGGGAGTCTGATATGATAATAGGCGGCTGTGCCTATAATGTGGCGGGTACGCTGCGGAATATGGGCTGTCCCCATGATCTGTGTGTGCCTGTCGGAAAAGGGCCTTATGCCGCGGTGATTGCGCAGCATCTTAAACGATGCGGGTATGAGATACTGATCCGGGACGAGAGTCAGGACAATGGATGGTGTCTGGATCTGGTGGAGGCGGATGGAGAGAGGACGTTTATTACTTCGCAGGGTATTGAGGCAACCTTTCGGAAAGAATGGTTCGATGGCATCGCTATCGCGGCGTATGACAAGATTTATGTGTCAGGCTATCAGCTATGCGGGGATAGCGGCAGGGAGATGGCGCAGTGGTTGGAAAGCCTCAGGGGGAAGCAGCTCTTTTTTGCGCCCGGACCGGTGATCGGTCAGATCCCGGAGGCGGTGAAGGCGGCAATTTATCGGTGTCATCCCATCCTGCATCTGAATGAAAAGGAGGCCGGGGAGGAATCCGGAGAGAACAGGGTAAAGGAGGCGGCCGAAAGCCTGTATGATCGCACGGGAAATCTGGTGATTATTACGCTTGGTGCCAAAGGGGCACTTTTTTATGACGGAAATGCGCTGCACAGCATACCCTCCGAACCGACAGTGGTAGCGGACACCATCGGCGCGGGAGACAGTCATATGGGGGCAGTGATCGCTTCCCTTTCCGGAGGATATGATACGGAAACGGCCATACGGATTGCCAATCGTGTTGCGGCGGCGATTGTAGGGATACAGGGGCCGGTGATGGATAGAGAACAGTTTGAGGAAAGGTTGGGGGAGTGGAATGAAAAGGATCAAAGAGTTTTTTGAGGACTGGAGTACTTTGGAGAAGGCCTGGCTGGCGTTCGTGCTGATTTTTCAGACTGTGGCATGGGCCATCAACAGGGAAGACCTGTTTATGCTGGTGCTGACGCTGTCCAGCAGTCTGAATCTGGTGCTTGGGGCCAAGGGCAAGATTGCGGGACTGTATTTTGCCATCCTTAACAGCCTGCTCTATGCGATCAATTGTTTCAGTATTCCGCTGTATGGAGAGATTATGTATAATCTGCTTTACTCCATCCCGGTGAGCGCGGCTGCGATCATTATGTGGAAGAAGAATCAGTCGCAGAGCGGTGAAGTGAAGTTTCGTACCATGACTGTGCGGTTTGCACTGGCAACGATTGTGCTGACGGTGGCGGGAACGTTTGCCTATGCACAGATTCTGGCCTGGATGGGCGGAAACTTTGCACTGATGGATTCCCTGACTACAGTCGTGTCAGTGATTGCCAGTATGTTGTATCTTCTGCGCTATTCGGAGCAGTGGCTGATGTGGGTGATCGTCAATGCGCTGTCCATCGTGATGTGGATTCTGGTATTCGTATCCGGGGACAGATCCGCGGTGCTCATTATTATCATGAAGTCTGTCAATCTCTGCAATGCAGTTTACGGCTACTGGAACTGGAAAAAGATCGCCAGGAAGGCGCAGAATCAGGAGAAACCGTAGTGGCATGTGCGTGCCTTGCGAGACCGGAAAGCGGGGGAGTATATGGGCAGAGGCGGTGGCGGCGATTCGGGCGGCGGTGACAATGGTGGGAGCAGCTATGGAGGCGGTTTTTCGGGGCACCATTCGGGTGGTGGGCATTCGTATTCTTCTCATCCGGGAGGCGGGCCTTTTTATGATCCTTGCCCGCCGGACGGCAGGAGACTTCCGGGAGGCAGAGGGGATCGCCATGGACGGTTTTCGCGGGAAATTTCGTTTTTCATCTGTTTGCTGTTGATGGCGGCATTTTCCTATGGCGGTCGGACGGGAGAAAATAATGTCGGGGATATCGGCTTTCAGACTGGCCCGTCTGCAGAGGTCAGGGAAAACTTGATCAGGAAGACTGCATCTGTTCAGCAAGTGTACTGGACGACCGTCTGGGCTGGCTTTCTGACAGACAGATGGTGATGGAGGCGATGGAATATTTTTATGAACGGACAGGAGTACAGCCCTATTTACTGATCTGTGACTCTTTTGACGGGAAGGGCAGGGAAATCACAGACCGGGAGGCGCATCATTATCTGCAGAGGCTTTATGATTCTCTGTATGAGGATGAGGGACATGTTATATTCGCGTTTATGGAATATGAGCAGTCAGAGTACCATACGTATCTGTATGCGGGAAGGACGGCGGTTTTTGTGCTGGATGACAAGGGACGGGAGATGTTTCTGGAACTGGCAGACCGGTTTTATACAGACCGGTCCCTGTCAGATGAAGCGTATTTTGACCGGGTTTTCAGGACTGCGGCCGATCAGATTATGAAGACGGGAGAGAGAGGCTATGTTTCATTTATTTGGAAAGAAAGGAGCGCAGAGCCCGCAGGAGCGTGCAGTCGCATGTCAGAAAAAGGGGGACTGGGCCGGTCTGGCCAGGGCGTGGCATGATGGGCTGCGCATTGCCGCCGGATTATTATGTCCGCAGCGGCGCTGGAGCATTGGAGGAGGTACCTCAGAACCGGGCCGAACGTTCGCGCATCTGGGGTGACTGTCACCTGATCTGCGCCGGTTTAACCTGGGAGCAGGTGGCTGAAAAAGTGGAGGCATATAAAGCGCTGGATATTCTGAAAGTGCAGTAACGGAAGACTGCAGGGGTGTCTGTCAGAACCGTGACGACAGACAGTGATGATAACATTGCAGACAGGATCGGACTGATATCGTCCGGTCCTGTTGTTTTTGAGCGGATAAGCGAAAGTCTGTGATGGCCGGAGGCCGGGCCTATTTCCAAAAACAATTTGACAACAAAAAGCAATTAGGATTAACATGAAAGAAAAAGAGAAGGGAGGACGGCGCCTTTGTTTTACAATGAAAGAAAACAGAAAATCCTGGAGTATATTACAAAGAAGCCGCAGATCACGGTTGCGGAGTTATCAGAAGTATTTGGGGTATCGGCGGTTACGATCCGGAAAGATCTGAATGAACTGAGCAAACGGGGGGAGATCAAAAGAACGTATGGCGGTGCGGTCAGTACAGGGCTGGTCCAGAAGGAAGAGGGGGAGGACGAAAAAGAATTTGTCAATATGGAGCGCAAACGGGAGATTGCGGAAAAGGCGATACAGTTTGTCGAGGAAGGCAATTCTCTTATCATAGATGCAGGGTCCACCACACAGGAGCTGGCCCGGCTGATCGTGGAGCGGAAAATATACGGCCTGACAATTATTACCAATGCGTTTAACATAGCGGATGTATTCCGGGAGAATTCTGAGTATGAAGTGGTGTTTACCGGTGGTCAGTACCGCAAGAAGATATTGTCCTGTGTCGGGCCGTATACGATTAATATATTGAACTCGATCAATGCGGACAAATGCTTTATGGGGAGCAACGGGGTCAGCCTGGCAAGGGGGGTGACGACGCCCAATGTGCTGGAAGCGGAAGTGAAGCGGAATATGATGCAGAACAGCAGAGAGCAGTATCTGCTGGCGGATTCGTCTAAATTCGGAAGGATATTATTGTTTAAAGTAGCTGATATGAATGAGATAGACTGTCTGATCACGGATTCCGAGGCAGACGAAGAGATCATTGCCAAGATCCGCAATCTGGGAGTGACTGTGTATTGATGATCTATCCTTACGGGAAAGCAAATTTGACCTGCAGCCTGGCAGGTCAGGAAAAAAATCCGGGGGGGTGGTAAATCCCCGATCACTGACACAAATCTGGGCTGCAGAGACAAGATCTTTGTAATTCTTACAACACATCTGAGATTCCGCGTGGTGTTACCGTTTCCAAATAAAGAAAAAGGAAAATATTTGAAACAAGAACAAAAGAGAAAAGGGAAATTTGTCTGATCTATTAGGCGATTTTTTGATTAGAAATGAAATTTATTGAATATTTTGAACCTATATAGGTTCTATTTTTCTGAAAAATATATTGAAATGTCTGATAAGAGGGCAGGGAACACGTTTCCCTTCCTCTTTTTTCTTTCAAACTATAGTATTTGCTCTGCGAAAAGAAACCTTCCAAAATATGGAAATAATTAATGATTGTGCAAAATATACAATTTTCGAATCAAAATTAGAATATTATATACAAAGTGAGAATAACTTGTCGAAAAATGATTGACATTTGAAATAAAAAGAAATATTATAAAACCAACAAAACGAAAATAAACGAAAGAATTGGAAATAAAAGGAAGAAAATGAAAATTCTGGAGTGCGCATCGTTTTGTAAAAAATAACAAGTATAGGAGGAAAAGATGAAAAAGAAACTTGTAAGCGCAATCGTATGTATGTCAATGGTATTGACAATGCTGACAGGGTGCGGAGGAGAGCAGCCGGCAGCGGCTCCCGCTCCGGAAAGTGCGCCGGCAGAAAGCGAAGCAGCAGATGCACCGGCTCCGGCGGAGACCGAAGCGGCAGAGGCAGAAGCGCCGGCAGAAGGGGCAGCCGATGTGGCAGATATGAAATTTGGTTTTGTCGTAGGCTCTTTTGAGCATACCTTTTATCAGCTGATTCAGCAGGGTATCGAAGAAGAGTGCGAAGCCAAGGGAATCGGCTCCTACTCTGTACTGGATGCCAGCCTTGACCCGGTTATCGCAACCCAGAAAGTTGAGACACTGACCGCAGACGGCTGCAATGCCATCGCACTTGCCTGCAACGATGCGGCAGGCGTGAAACCCGCGATTGAAAATGCAGACGCAGACGGCGTGGCAATGTTCACCTTTGACTGTACCTCAGAATCCGATGCAATTAACTGCTTTGTCGGAACAGACAACTACAAGGGCGGCGAGCTGGGCGGCCAGGAACTGATCCGCCTGACTGCAGACGGCGACACCGTGGCAATCATCGGCTATCCGACAGCATCTTCCTGCCTCGATCGTGAGAACGGTGCACTGGACGCACTCAAGAGCGCAGACAGAAACGTGCTCTCCGGCTATGATTACAAGGGTGATGCAAACGAAGCACAGAAGATCATGGAAAATATCCTGACAACCAACCCGGAAGTAAAAGCGGTATTCTGCGTAGGTGATCCGGCTGCAACAGGCGCTATGGCATCCATCAAAGCCGCAGGTTCCGACTGTATGATTATCGGATTTGACGGTAACCCGGAAGCAAAAGAAGCAATCCTGAGCGAAGAGAACGGTAAGTACTGGGTATCCGAGATTTCTCAGAATCCCAAGGTGATCGGTTCCACGATCGTGGATGAAATGATCAACTTTATGACCACCGGCTCTGTTACCGAAGCCCAGATCTTTATTGAGCCTTACATAATTACGAAAGAGAATGCTGCTGACTAACGATTCGTAATTATAATAAGAAGAAAAGCCCGAAACAGCTTCAGGAACAGGAAGCCATACAGGCCCAACAGCAGCCTGTATGGCTTTTCCTGTATCTACGCAGGGGCATTGGGGGATAGATTATGGAACCGATTTTACAGGTGAAAAATATAAGCAAGGAATTTCCGGGCGTCAAGGCGCTGACGGATGTGTCCATCGACTTTTATCCGGGCGAGGTACATACCCTGGTAGGCGAGAATGGTGCGGGCAAGTCCACACTGATCAAGATTATCTCCGGCGTGTACATACCCACCTCCGGACAGATATTTTATGAGGGGAAGGAAATGCATTTTACCGCGCCGGGTCAGGCGATCGACGCCGGTATCGCGGTCATCCATCAGGAACTGAGCATCGCAAAAGACCTGACAGTGGCGCAGAACGTATGGCTGGGCCGGGAGAAAAGAAAGAAAAACGGGCTGCTCGACGCGGCAAGAATGAATAAAGAAACACAGGACATTCTGGATTTCATGAAAGTGAAATTAAAAGCGACGGAGATCGCGGGCTATCTGAATGCGGCCCAGCAGCAGATGATCGAGATTGCCAAAGTGATTTCCCAGAATGCGAAAATCGTTGTCATGGATGAACCTACTTCATCCCTGTCAGAACACGAGATTGATGCGCTGTTCGAACAGGTACGGATTCTCAAGGAAAAAAATGTTTCCATTATTTATATTACACACAGACTCAAAGAGCTGACCGAAATCTGCGAACGCGTCACTGTCCTGAGGGACGGCTGCAAAGTGGATACGATGATGGTAGCGGACGTAACCGAGAAACAGATTGTCTCCAGCATGGTAGGCCGGGAGATGGGTGACTATTACAATAAGCACAAACATACACCGGGCAAGGAAATGCTCCGTGTGGAGGGCCTTTGCAGGAAAGGGGTCTTTGAGGATATTTCCTTTACCGCTTATGCAGGAGAGATACTCGGATTTTCCGGGCTGGTGGGAGCCGGGCGGACAGAGGTCATGGAAGCTATTTTCGGTGCTTCCAGAGTGGATGCAGGCAAGATTTATCTGGAAGGACAGGAAGTACAGATTTCCAATCCCAGAGAAGCCATCGCCCATAACATCGGCTTTGTAACCGAGGACAGGCGCAGGACCGGACTCTTACTGGAAAAGAATATCGTGGAGAACACATCCCTGCCCAGTCTGCCGGCTCACAAAAAAGCACTGGGCTTTGTCAACCGGGTATGGGAAAAGGAAATGGCCAGTCTCTACATGGAAAAGCTGAGAGTCAAAGCGCCGAATATGTACACCATACTGAAAACACTTTCCGGCGGCAACCAACAGAAAGTCATTCTGGGGAAATGGCTGGCTGCGGATTCCAATATCCTCATCCTGGACGAGCCTACCAGAGGAATCGACGTCAATGCCAGATCGGAGTTTTATGCGCTGATGAATGAATTCGTGGAAAACGGAGGTACGATCATTATGATATCGTCTGAAATGCCGGAAATCATCGGCGTGGCAGACAGAGTTATCGTTATGAGGGAAGGCCGGATCAGCGGCGAAGTGACTGCAGAGGAAATCAATGAACAGACATTGATCGGCCTTGCCAGCATAACAAGTGATGCCAGTTGATCAGATAGGAAGGTTGATGAGATGAATAAAGCAAAAGTGAAAAGTTTAGTAAGTGAAAATATCGTGGTGGTAGTGCTGATCCTGCTCTGCATCGGATTCGGCACGGCGAGCAACACCTTTTTCAGCTCCAGAAATGTGAGCAATATTTTATCCCAGATGTGTACCAATGCCCTTCTGGCATCGGGCCTGACTTACGTTATTATCCTTGGAGGTATTGATATTTCCGTAGGATCCGTGGCGGGTGTGGCAGGCATCATCGCCTCCTATGCCGGCCTGAAATTTCCCAACATGGGTGCGCCTTTTGCGATCCTTTTGCTGGTTGTGACAGGTATTTTGGTAGGCGCCATCTGCGGCGCCATCAACGGCGTACTGATTGCATACTTTGATGTAATCCCCATGATCTGTACCTTGTCGACGATGACGGCTCTGCGTGGTGTGGCATTTATCATCACAGGCGGACAGCCGGTTTACGGGCTTCCTGACAGCTTCTCCTATCTGGGCGCAAAGCGTATCCTGCCCACGGAGTCCATGCCAAACGGCGCTGTTCCCGTAGTCGTGATCTTTACCGTGATCGTCGTTGTATTTATGCATGTGCTGCTTTCCAGGACCGTATTTGGACGCCATGTCTTTGCAGTGGGCAGTAACCGCAATGTAGCGCATCTGAGCGGCATTAACGTGCGCAGAGTGACAATGCTCAGCCATACGCTCTGCGGTGTTACGGCGGGCCTCTGCGGTATCTGTATCGCTTCCAAACTGCAAAACGGTCAGCCAAATGCAGGCGATACGTATGAAATGTTCGCCATCGCTTCCACTGTACTGGGCGGCACCAGCCTTTCCGGCGGCAGCGGCTCCGTGGCAAGAGCCATGTTCGGCTGCGCGGTTATCGCCGTAATCAAAACAGGTATGGACCTGCTGCAGATCTACTCTTACTGGCAGAACGTGGTAATCGGCTGCATCATCATTCTGGCAGTTGTCCTGGATATGGCACAGAAACGCGGAAGAAACTGAGAAAAAGGATACCTACATACTTATGAAAAAATATTTTCTGATCATGGACATCGGCGGGACGAAGACGACAGGGGCCCTGTTTACGGAAGACGGAGAGCCGGTGGACGATTATTTCCATGTGGTAAAATCGCAGACGTTTAAGGGGGAGGAAGCGGTTTACCAGAATACAAAAGGTGTGCTGGAGCATATCATAGAACATTTTGCGGTCAACAGGGAAGAGGTACTGGGCATCGGTGTGGGCAGTCCCGGCCCTCTGAAAGCAGAGGAAGGCATCATTGTCCATGCGCCGCTGATGGGCTGGCATGATTTCCCCATTGTAAAGCGGCTGCGGGAAGACTTCGGGAAGCCTGTTTTTCTGGAAAATGACGGGAATCTGGGCGCGCTGGCAGAAGTAAGGTGCGGTGTGGCAAAGGGACTGAAAAACATTCTTTATATGACTGTCAGCACCGGCTGCGGCGGCGGCATCATCATGGACGGAGAGATTTACCGCGGCAGTAACGACGCGGCGGGAGAAGTGGGGCATATGAGCATTGATCCGAACGGCCCGGAATGCCCCTGCGGTTCCAGAGGGTGCTTCGAACTGTATGCTTCGGGGACGGCTGTCAGCCGCCGGGTAAGGGAAGACATAGCAAGAGGTGTGAAAAATGATGTGCTTGCTTCCATTGATTATGACCCGGAAAAAGTAGAGGGAAGAATCCTCACGGAAGCTGCGGAGCGGGGAGATGCCTATGCACTGGAGTGTTACCGGACGGAAGGGCATTATCTGGGCGTCGGCATCAGTAACCTCTTAAACCTGTTAAATCCCCAGGCCATTGTCCTGGGCGGCGGCATCACAAAAGCGAGGAAATTTTTTGAAGAAGAGATGCTGCGCGTGCTGAGGGAAAGATGCCTGGCGCCGATAGAGGAAGATACCATCAGGTATTCGGTTATGAATGACAGGGTGGTTCTCTATGGCGCGTACTGGATGTTGAAACAAAAGCTGGAACACCAAAGACATTGATACGATACAACAAGATAAGGAGAAAAAAACTATGGCACTGGTTACTTTAAAAGAGATACTGGCAAATACAAGAAAAGAACACTATGCAGTGGGCGGATTTAATTTCAATGGATACGAAGATGCACAGGGTATCATCCAGGGGGCTGTTTCCAAGAACTCACCGGTTATCATGATGGCCAGCATGGGCGCCATCAAATACATAGGACTGCGCCAGACGGCAGGTATGGTAAAAGGTATGGCTGAGTCCGTGGACATTCCCGTATGCCTTCATCTGGATCATGCCACCGACTATGATCTGATCAAAGAAGCGATCAAATGCGGCTTTACCTCCGTGATGGTGGATGCTTCCGCCAAAGACTATGAGACCAATATCGCGGAATCCAAAGCGATCGTAGAATTTGCAAAAGAGTATGGCTGCTCTGTGGAGGCCGAACTGGGCAAAGTAGGCGGCAAAGAAGAGCATATTGTTGTGGAAGACGCTTCCGCTACCTTCACCGATCCGGATGATGTTCCCAGATACGTGGAAGAGACAGGCATCGACGCGCTGGCAGTGGCAATCGGCACCGTGCACGGCTTTTACAAGAGTGAGCCCAAGCTGGACTTTGAGAGACTGGAAAAAATACTCAAGATCACTGACTGCCCGCTCGTACTGCACGGCGGCTCCGGCGTTCCGGTGGAAGATTTCAAAAAATGTGTCCAGATGGGCATGAGCAAGATCAATGTGGGAACCGAACTGAAAGCGGCTTATGCGGCAACGATCCGCGAAATGGCAGCGAAAAATCCGGAATCAGAATTTGATCCCCGCAAATATGTGGGACCGGTAAAAGATGTCTGCGCCAAAATTGTGGCCGGCAAGATTGATATCTTCGGCAGTGCCGGAAAAGCCTGAGCGGCCGATAGGAGGAAACCTATGAATATTGCGGTGATCACCAGCGGCGGAGATTCCCCGGGCATGAACCCCTGCCTGGCGCAGATCGTAAAATGCGCGTCGGAAAAGGGGCATACGGTATACGGTTACAGACGGGGATTTCTGGGCATCCGGGATGATGACTACAGGAAACTGGAAGTCAGTGATGTACAGGGCTGGTATAAACTGGGCGGAACCGTTCTGCGGACGGGACGGCTCCCGGAACTCAAAGAAGCAGGTATGCGGGAAAAACTGGCGGAAAACCTGAGAAAGAATCACATTGACACCTTGATTGTCATCGGCGGGGACGGCTCCTTTAAAGGAGCCCTGGCCCTCCATGAGGCAGACAGCGCCCTCAATGTGGTGGGCATTCCCGGCACCATTGACAACAACATCTATGGCAGTGATTACACACTGGGATTTGACACGGCGCTGAATAAACAGGTCAACTATATCGACGACATTTCGGATACGGCATTGTCTCTGCCGGGCCGGGTATTCTTCGTGGAGACATTGGGTGCCTGGGACGGGTATCTGACCCACAGCTCCGTGCTGATGGGTATGGCGGACTGCAGCGTACTGGTGGAAAAACCGATGACCAACGAAGAGATCTGCAAAAAGGTGGAGGAAGTCCTGGCCGATCCGCAGAGAGATTACGTACTCATTACCTTTGCCGAAGGGTGCTATCAGATGCTGGAAGCTGCGGAGTATGTACGGGAAAAACTGCACGTTAATCTGAAATGCAATCTGCTGGGCTACCAGCAAAGGGGCGGTGTGCCGACTGCGCGGGAACGCATTCATGCGGCGGGGTTTGCCAAATATGCGGTACAGGCTGCCGATCAGGGCATCAAAAATGTCTACGTGGTATATAAGGACGGACAATATGGCTATCTGGATCTTTCCTGCGCCGCAAACAAGAAAGAATTTGACTGGTTTGAACTGTAGAGGAGGAGAGTATGGCACTGACAGATTTTGTAACAGGCTATCAACATGTGGGGATTCCCACACAGGATATGGAAGCGACGAAACAGTTTTATGAAGCGCTCGGATTTCAGAGCATCTATGAAACCACCAATAACGGCGGGCTGGTACGGTTCTTTTCCTGCGGGGACATTTTGATCGAAACCTATGAAAAAGAAGGCTGCGCACAGGCAAGAGGCGCTATCGACCACATTGCCCTGGCGGTCAATGACATTGAGGCAGTGACAAGACAGGCGCAGGAACAGCAGCTTTCCATTGCGGAAGGCCCGACGACATTGCCCTTCTGGGAAAACGGGGTGAGATACATCTGCATCGAAGGCCCCAATCATGAAATCGTGGAATTTTTGCAAAAATATTAGAGGAGAACGAATATGGCTGAGATATGGACGATGGGGGATCTTCTGTGTGAAGTGATGCGGGAGAAAGAAGATGTGCCCCTGGATCAGGCGGACCTTTTCCGAGGCCCTTTCCCCAGCGGTGCGCCGGGTATCTTTATCAGTACGGCGGCCAGACTGGGACATTCCACCGGCGTGATCGGCGGCGTGGGCGCGGATGATTTCGGGCAGGCGATCTTGAAGCGCCTCCGGCATGACGGTGTGGACTGCACGTATGTGAAAGAAAACAGCGATCTGCCCACTGGGGTGGCATTTGTCACCTATTTTGCCAATGGCGATCGGAAATTCCTCTTTCATATGGGCAATTCTGCAGCCGTCAGCGTGGGAGAACCCACCGATGAGGCATTGGAAGGGGCGAAATATTTTCACATCATGGGCTGTTCTCTTTCGGCCAAACCGGAATTTGCCCAGGCGATTGTACGGATGCTGCACCGCATGAAAAAGGCGGGCGCGAAAATATCCTTTGATCCGAATATCCGTCTGGAACTGATCCGGCGGCCGGAAGAATTTCAGATCATCCGGGAAGTATTTGAGGAGACAAATATCTTTATGCCGGGGATCGAGGAGCTGTTGACTATCACAGGGGAGAAAGACATAGAGACTGCGGTGCGCACGTGCTTTCAGAATCCGGGGCTGGAGCTGCTGGTACTCAAACGGGGGTCCAAAGGCTCCAGCGTCTACACAAGAGACGGCGGCTGTCTGGAGATGGGTGTATACCCGGTAAAACCGGTGGATGCCACCGGCGCGGGAGACAGCTATGACGGTGCCTTTATCTCTGCACTGGCGGAAGGAAAATCACTGGAACAGGCTGCAAAAGAAGGGGCTGCGGCCGGCGCACTCAATATGATGGCGTTTGGCCCTATGGAAGGGAAGATCTCCAGGGAGACGATACAGGAAATCATAGCAAAAAATGAAGGATAGCAACAGTTCAGACAGGTCTGCGCACTCACTGCGCAGACTGTTGTCGTGGGGCGGCAGATAAACGGCCTGCGCCTGTAAGTATGCCTGGCCGGGCCGGTCTGCGCAGGCGGCGATGGAGGAAGAGGGATTGAGAGGATTTATAAATCATGCGGAAACGGCGGTGGAGGAGATGGTCAACGGCTACCTGCGGGTCTATCCGGGCCGTTTCGTCAAGGTGAAGGGGAAAAATCAGAGACTGAACGGATTCATCAGACTCAATTGCAGGCAGAAGGTTTCCGTGATCACGGGCGGAGGTGCGGGCAATGAACCATGGAGTGTGGGATTTGTCGGGGACGGCCTGGCTGACGGTGCGGTGATGGGGGCGGTTTTTACCGCGCCGCCGGCCCGGTTTATTGTTAATGTCACGCAGGCACTTCCCACCGACAGGGGCGCATTGTATATCTGCACCAATCATGCGGGAGATGTATTGAACTATGAACTGGCCGGAGAACTGGCGCAGCTGGAAAATATTGAGACGCGCTGTATCAAAGTGTCGGATGACATATCCGGCCTGATGGGGGAACGGAAAGAGGAACGCCGGGGGCAGGCCGGGGTGGCTTTTGTAATTAAAATTGCGGGCGCAGCGTCAGCGGCGGGATATTCCCTGGCCGAGACGGCACGGGTGGCCCAGAAGGCCAACGAGCGTGTGACAACCTTTGGGGCGGCTGTCAGTTCCGGCTATATCCCGGGAAGCGGAGAGCTGGTACACAGAATGCAGGAAGGCCAGGTGGAGTACGGCAAAGGCTTTAACGGTGAAAATGGCGTCCTTGTGGAGCAGAACCGCAGTGCGGATGAAATCGTGGAAACCATGATGTCTTACCTTTTGCGTGAAGCAAAACTCACTTCTCTCGATGAAGTGGCAGTGCTTATCAATGCCTATGGCATGACAAGCGCCATGGAACAGTGTATCATCGCCCGTAAAGCGGTGGATATCCTGTCTGCGCAGTCCATTCAGATCCACCATATTATCATGGACAGGCTGTTCCAGCCCCTGTCTGGCGGCTGCTCCATCAGCATCCTCAGACTGGATGAAGAACTGAAACGGCTGTATGATATGCCTGCGTCATCACCTATGATCAAGTGCTGGCAGAACTGAGGGGAATCCGTATGAAAAATCATATTACGATAGAAGAACTGAGACAGATGATCCTGTATGTGTCGGAGCAGGTGATGAAAAATGAAGCACTGCTGACAGAGATTGACAGTGTGATCGGAGACGGGGATCATGGAAAAGGCATGACTATCGGCTTTAAGGAAGTGTGGCAGGAGCTTTCCTGTATGAAATTCCAGAGTACGGAGGATGTGCTTGTGGCAGTGGGCAATGTGCTCATTGATACCATGGGCGGCGCTTCCGGTGTCCTTTTCGGCACCATGTTTATTTCCGGAACGGTCAGACGTCCGGCCAGTCTCACCATGGATCTGCAGGATTTTGCGGAGATTTTCCGCTACTCCTTAAACGCCATCAAGAAAAGGGGCGGCGCCCAGATCGGCGACAAGACAATGGTGGATGCCCTGGAGCCGGCTGTCATTGCCCTGGAAAAGAGTGTGGCGGAGCGGGCGGGCTTTTGCGAGGGCATGAAAAATGCCGCCACCGCGGCGGCCGTCGGTGTGGAGTATACAAAAAATGTCAAAGCGCGCTTTGGCCGGGCCAAATACTTTGGAGACAAAGCCGTGGGCTGCCAGGACGCAGGCGCTACGTCAGTATGGATTATTTTCCGGGCCATGTCGGACTGGGTGGAGGAATACTTCAGCAGATGGGAGAAATATGAGTCCAGGGTGATCACGGTTACGATGAATCCCTGTATCGACAAAACCATCAATGTGGAGCGGATGGAGCGGGGAAAAACGCACCGTCTGAAACGGGTGCAGAACAATATTTCCGGAAAGGGAATCAATGTCAGCATTGCGCTGACCCATTTTCAGGAGCTGACACTCTGCCTGGGATTCAACTATTCCGCCGATGCCAGAATCGTGGAGAAGGCGCTGGATGATCAGGGCGTACGCCATGATTTTGTCATTGTGGAGGGTGGTATCCGCACCAACGTAAAGATCTTCGAAAATGAATACGGCGTGATGACAGAATTCAATGAAAACGGAGGCTGCGTAGGCAGTGAAGAACAGGAACGCCTGATGGAAAAGATTGAAAGCTGGATGGAACAGACGAATATCATCGTCCTGGACGGCAGCGTACCGGGCGGCGTACTGCCTGATATCTATGAAAAGATCATCCGCATGGCCAATCGAAGAGGTGTCAAAACGATTTTGGACGCGGCGGGACACCTGCTCAGACAGGGCGTTCATGCAGTGCCCTATCTGATGAAGCCCAACGTAAACGAATTTTGCGATACTTACGGAATTGATGCGGGGGACAGAGAAGCCATTCTCAGAAAAGCAGGGGAGATTGTAGAAACGGGTGTAAACTATGTGTGCATTTCTCTCGGTCAGGAAGGGGCCTATCTGCTGAGCCGGGAAAAACGGCTGTACGCGGAGTCGGTGCCGGTCAATATCAGAGGTATCCAGGGCGCCGGGGATTCCATGGTTGCCGGCTTCTGTCTGGCCATCAACCGCGGGCTTCCCATGGAAGAGATGTTTGCCTATGGGATGGCCGCTGCCGCGGGCTCCCTGCAGTACCCCGGGACCGAGATCTGCAGCAAGGAAGATCTGGAGCGGCTGATACCGGAAGTGAAGATTGTGACGCTGTGAAGCAGCATTTTCCTTTGCAAATCCGTGCGCATCCGCCAGAGGCTCCAAGGAAGTGCTGATTTAATCAGCACTTCCAAAGATAAAATGTTGTTGGCTTTTGGGCAGTTCTCTGATAAAATAGACAAAAGATAACAGGCAAAGCAATCAGGCTGTGACGGCCGGTCTGATACAGGGAGCAGGGGATATGAAGAGGAAAGAGATTGCCCGGCAGACGCTGGAGATTATGGAGCAGGGCTATTATGAGGCGGAGGGCACGAAGGTAGAAATCGGAGCGGGGCAGGCTTATTCGGTGGAAAACAGTATCCTGATTACACCGCAGGAGGGACAGGAACTGTTAAGCGGTTATGGAGAAGAGGGGGATACTGCACGGGCAGATGAGGCAGAGGGAAAAGCGGGCGATGCAATACAAACTCCCGTGCGCCGCTGCATTGTAAAAAATTGTCCGACTGTCCAGGCTATTTTGGAGCTGTGTGCGCAGGGGAAGCATCCGGGTGTCCTGAATTTTGCCAGTGCCAAAAATCCGGGCGGAGGCTTTCTCAACGGTGCGATGGCACAGGAGGAGAGTCTTGCGGCATCCGGCTGCCTTTACCGCACGCTGCTCGCCCATGAGGAATATTATGCGGGCAATCGTGTCTGTGGGACGATGATGTATACGGATCACGCGATCTTTTCCCCGGATGTGATCTTTTTTCGGGACGGACGCTTCTCACTGCTGAAGGAACCGGTCAGGGCCAGTGTCCTGACACTTCCGGCGGTCAATATGGGGCAGGTCATACGCAGGGGTGAGGACATCGGGGAAGCAGAGCGTGTGATGCGCCGCAGGATGATGCTTGCACTGGCTGTTTTTGCGGATCAGGGTTGCCGGCATCTGGTGCTGGGCGCATATGGCTGCGGGGTGTTCTGCAACGATCCGCAGAAGGTGGCCCGGTGGTGGAAGGAGCTGCTGGCGGAGCATTTCCCGTCTGCCTTTGAGACGATTGTATTTGCCGTACTTGACCGTTCGGCCGATGGAAGATGTATCGGGGTATTTGAAACGACGTTTCCGTAAAGGGATTGCGGTGATGAGTGTAGGGAGGATATTGTGGATACAACAGAGAAGGAGCAGAAAGCGCAGATGAAAATTACGATGCTGGGGACCGGAGAGGCGGTGGTAACGAAGTGTTACAATACCTGTTTTATCATTGACGATGCGGGCAGATATTTTATGGTGGACGGCGGCGGGGGGAATACGATACTGCGTCAGCTCGGCCTTGCCGGATATGACCCGGCACAGATCAGGGAGATTTTTGTTACCCATAAGCATGTAGATCATCTGCTGGGGATCATCTGGGTGATCCGTATCATCTGTCAGGGGATGGCAAAAGGACGCTGCGAAGGGGAGGTAACCATTTATGGCCATGAGGCGGTGATCGCCCTTCTTCGGGATATGGCGGAGAAGCTGCTGCAGAAAGAGCAGACGAAGTTTCTTGACAGCAGGGTGCATCTGGTCACAGTGTGTGACGGGGAAACGCGAAAGATCAATGGCCGCAAGGTTACATTTTTTGATATCCGCTCCACGAAGGCGCAGCAGTTCGGCTTTTGTATGGAACTGGATGGCGGAGAAAAGCTGACCTGCTGCGGAGACGAGCCTTACAATCCCTGCGAGCGGGCCTATGTGGAAAACAGCAAATGGCTGCTGCATGAGGCGTTTTGTCTGTATTCCCAGAGGGAGACGTATCAGCCATACAAAAAACACCATTCGACAGTCAAAGATGCGTGTGAACTGGCACAGCAGTGCGGCGTAAAAAATCTGATTCTCTATCATACGGAGGATGACAACCTGGAAGACAGAAAGCAGCTCTACGGGGAGGAAGGAAGGCGCTACTTCCAGGGGAATCTGTATATTCCGGACGATCTGGAAACTATCGTGCTGTCATAGATAAGGAGAGGAACTGCGTATGCGTTTTTCCGCTTCTCTTGATTTGGCCCCCGTGGAGGAGCTATTGTCATCGACCCTTGAAAGGCCGGTCAGAATTATACGGACCGGACGGCTAAGCGGCGGAGATATCAATGTGGCCCTGAAGCTGACGCTGGATGATGGATCCCACGTCTTTATGAAAATGAATGAAGAGGAGAATGCCTCATTTTTCAGGGCGGAGACGCAGGGACTGGCTGCCATAGCCGGGAGCGGGGCGATCGGCACACCGAGGGTTCTTGGCAGAACACAGAAGGGCGGGCCGGGCGGTTATTCCTGCCTGCTTCTGACATTTGTGTCAGAAAAAAAGCGGATTCCCGGTTACTTTGAAACCTTTGGCCGTGAACTGGCGGCCATGCACAGGGCAGATACAACCGCGCTTGTCCCCGGGGGCGGGTTTGGCTTTTTTTGTGACAATTATATCGGTGCGGGCGTGCAGTATAACAAGCCGCATAAGAGCTGGATCACTTTTTTCCGCGATCGGCGCCTGATGCCTCAGATTGAGGCGACAGCAGGCTATTTTACTGCCGAAGAGAGAAAGCGGGCGGTCAGTCTGCTGGATCATATCGGGGATTTCCTTGTGGAGCCTGAGCGCCCGTCCCTGCTGCATGGTGATCTGTGGGCGGGAAATGTGATTACGGGAGATGACGGAAAGGCATGGCTGATTGATCCGGCAGTCTATGTCGGACATGCGGAGGCAGACCTTGCCATGACAGAACTGTTCGGCGGCTTTGCACCGGAATTTTACCATGCATACAGAGAAGCCGCACCCCTGCAGCCCGGATATGAGCACCGCCGCGATCTGTACAATCTTTATCATCTGCTCAATCATCTGCATCTGTTCGGTCATGCTTATTTGCCGGCGGTGAAGCGTGTGATGGAGAAATATGGAAAAATGATATAATGCTAACAAACGCATGGTCTGCAGCAGTTGTGCAGTGCATGCGTTTTTTTAGGGAAGCGCTGATGAGAGTGGGCTATGGCCGCTCGTTTACCACCTCTGCATAATCCGCCGAAACATAGGCGATTGTGCGGTCAGGCAGCTGTATGGCATAAAAATTCGGCGTGTCCTTTTGGGCTGCGTGAGGATAACAGGCGTCTGCCTGTGCCGCTTTGATAATCGTGCCTGCATCACGCCAGTCAGGTTGCCTTCTGATATAACAGCCCTGTATGATATGTACCATATCATAGGCGGCCTGTTGTTCCGGCGGGGGAGTCGGTGCTCTCTCTGTGTCTATGTCCGCAGAAGTCTGCTGCGCCGTGCCTGCCGGTGACTGCGATAAAGAATAATCGAGATAGCGCGCGGCACAATAGCCGCTTATCTCATGAAAGAGGATGCAGACCCATTCTTCATCGACAATACCGGTTATGATACCTTCTTCGCCGGGGAGGATGCGGCCGATTACCTGCCCGGTCATAGAAGGGGTATCGCGGATGCGGAGCGGCAGGAAGCGTGTCTGACATACAAAAGGAACCGGGACGAATGTCGTTTCGGGGGAAGGGGCTGCCGGCAGGCGGTCATTTTCGCTGTCGCCGGCTTCCGCGGTTTCTTCGGGGATGGATTCTGTTTCCAAAGCAGGCGTGGTATTTGGGGGAGCGTCTGTTACAGCCGTTGGCAAAGCGGTATCCGCGCAGGTCCGCCCGGGGGAAATCGTGCGCAAACACACACACAGAGCCGCAGCGCAGCAGTAAAAAAGAAGCAGCATCCATAGCATTGTCCTGCGTTTCTTCATCTGACATGCTCCTTTCCCGGTGTATCCTGGCCGGATTGCGGCTGTCCCTTTTCTGCCTGTGAGAGGGAAGCGGGCAGCCGCAGATAGACGGCAAAGCCTGTCCCGGGTGAACTTTTGCATGTCAGAGTGCCGCCCATTACCGTGACCGCAGCGTCTGCCTGAAACAGTCCCAGCCCGGTGCCGCTGATCCGGTTGGAGCCCTGTCTGTTCAGCCCGGTCAGTCCGGAAAGCTCAGACGGAGGGAGGCCGCAGGTGTTGTTGCGGAAAATAATGAGCAGATCGGCATCCTGGCGGGTAAGAGTCAGTGAAAGACGCGCGCCGTGAGCCGCGTCATGCTTCGCGTATTTGACGCCATTGTCCATCAGGCTGCGCAGCGTGAGCGTCAGGAGTGTCCGATATGTGGTGAGAAACATCGTTTCTTCCTCACTCATAATCTGCACCTGGGAGGGATACAGATCATATAAGGCAATAAAATCCCTGGCGATGGTTTCACAGAGAGAGAGCAGGTTGAGGGAAACAGCTTCTTCCTGCGGGAGAGGCAGAACGCAGAAAGACGATTTTGTCGGCTGCGGATGATGAAAGGAGGAAGTGCTCTCCGGACCGGAAGACTGCGCGGGCAGGGAGCATGGCGCAGAAAGGGAGGAGGGCTGCTGTTTCGCAGAAAAAGCTGTCTGCGGATCCTCTTGCGTCGGCCTGTTGTCGTCAGACGGCGGCGCGGATTGTAACAGTAAGCTGCATGGCAAAGACAGGCCGAGCAGCAGCACGGAAACCAGACAGGATGAAAAGCTGCCTTTCCAGAGGAAAAACAGAGCGGAAACAAAACAGATACTGTGAAAGATAAGGAAACAACGTTCGGCGGCGGAAAAGGAATGTGTATTCAATGGAGGGCCCTCTTTTCGTATGGGAATGATTGTAAAAGTCTCGACCTTGTCGTCGGATCGGTTGCACACACGCAGGTTACTGCACGAAAACCGGATGAGCGGTTTGAAAAGTACAATTATCATAACAGAATCGGTCCGGAAATTCCAGGGAAAAAGCCTCATTGTTTTTCATAAAATGAGACATTATAATAGAACTTGTAATTATTTGCGGATTTGTGCAGGCAGCAGGACAAGAGGGATGAACAGATTGAAAAATGGAAGAAGAAAAAGGCTGGCGCCGATGCTGCTTCTTTTATGGCTGGTCTGCGCCGCGTCAGTGCGGGCTGATGGCATGCAAGGGGAGCGGGACGGCGGTGAGGCAAAGACGCTGGAGGAGTTTCAGGAGTATCAGGCGCGGTTTTCTGCGGCGCAGGTGCGGCAGGATATCGGGGGCAATGGATTTGAGATTGTGGAGGATCAGATTTTTCCCATAGAGATGGAAGCCTATGGGGAGGTATCCATGATTCCCGCTTTTGACCGCATGTATGGGCGGCTGCTTTTGTTTTTTGCGGATGGGGACGGAGAGATTGTCTACCGGACGGATCAGTTGGAGACGAATCACCGCATCGTGGGCTCCATGAAGCAGCCGGGCCGGAGTATTGCGGCCATTGTCTTCGAAGATCTCAACCGCGACGGGCGGATGGATATCGTACTGCTGACGACTTGTGTGAATGTGAATGGCGACTATGCGGGAAAGCCTTACCGGGTGGGGGATGTGCTGTTTCAGAACCCTGACGGGAACGGCTTTTACCGGGATTACCGGATTGCGGATAAGATCAACCGTTTTGGAATGAACAAAAATACGGAGCTGATCACGGCTTTTGTCAGGGACGGACATTCCACGGAATTTCTGTATACGGCGTCCACGCTGGAGGAGTTGCAGTCCAAGGGGATGCGGATCATTACGGAGCAGTATTATACAAGGACATTCGGGAAGCTGGGGAAGCTGAAGCTGGTGCCGGGCGTGTATCACGTGGCCAGCTTTGATATCTTCATGGTCTATCTGGTCAATGAGCAGGGGGATATCATTTCCAGTCTGCAGCCGATGGGCAACTATGACAATCTGTATGCGCTGAAAGGGATTAACTGTAAGGACATCGACGGCGACGGGCTGAAAGACATCGTGATACTGGCGAAATACAGTTATGAAAATGATGACGGAGAGGTTGTGATAGAGCCGGATTATTCCATTTATTATCAGAGGACCGGGGGATTTTCGGCCGATGTGACACTGAAGCGCCGGTATCAATGCGGGGATGACGATACGATGGAAATGCTGATTGAGAAAGCGAGGGCTTACTGGGGATGGAAGGCGGAAAAAGATGATTAAAATACTAATTGTGGATGATGAAAAACCGATCTGTGACCTGATAGACCTGAATCTGTCCTCCGCGGGCTATCAGTGCAGCGCAGTGCAGGACGGGCTGGAGGCGCTGGAGCGGATCGAGAAGGAGCCGTTTGATCTGATCCTGCTGGATATCATGCTGCCGGGGGCGAGTGGGTTTGATATTATGGAATACATACGGCCGTTGGAAATACCGGTCATTTTTATCACAGCCAAGCATGAGGTAAGAGACAGGGTGAAGGGGCTGAAGCTGGGCGCCGATGATTATCTGGTGAAGCCCTTTGATGTGGTGGAACTGGTGGCAAGGGTGGAAGCCGTACTGCGCCGGTATAACAAGGCGGAACAGAAGCTGACTGCCGGCGATGTCACGGTGGATGTGGATGCCCGCAGAGTGATGAAAGCAGGCAAGCCCGTTGTGCTTACCAATAAAGAATTCGGACTGCTGGTACTTTTTATTAAAAACAAAAATGTAGCGCTGTTCCGGGAGACTCTGTATGAGAAGGTGTGGGAAGAGGAGTATTTGGGAGACAGCCGCACGCTGGATCTGCATGTACAGAGACTGCGCCGGAAGCTGGGATGGGAGCGCAGTCTGGTGGCAGTGTATAAGGTGGGCTACCGCTTAGAGGTGTCGGAATGAAATTTTCCCTGAAGATTCTGTTGTGGATGATCATCGTCATGGCGCTGGCTCTTGGATTCAGCGGCTTTTATCTGGTGAATTATGTATTTGAGACTTCCCTGGAGCGCGAAGTGGGGCAGGCGCTGGATGAGAGCAGTATTCTCAGCTTTGCCTTTGAGACGGCGGCGCTCAGCGTGCCGTCCAAATACAATGTGCTGCCTGACAGTACGGTGGAGGAGATTGCCTCCAATCTGGAGACCGGAGGCCAGAACAGCCGCAGGCTGCTGCGGATCTCCGATGAGGAGAGAAGGATACTCTATGTCAGCGATGGCTTTGAAACGGATCAGACGCTGCTGGAGCAGATCGGTAAGACTGTCAAGGCCCACCGGGTGATCCATGTGGGGGAAAAGTATTATATCCATACAGGTGTTACCGTCAGTGCACTGGGAAGAATTCTTTATCTGGAGACTCTTCGGGATGTGTCGGAGGTGTTTTCCGAGCGTTCCGTGGGATTTTCCCTGTACCGGCGGGTGACACTGATCATGCTGTTGGTGGGGACGGTGATTATGCATTTTATTTCCTCCCTGCTGACCAAGCCGGTGCGGCTTCTGACCCGGGCCACAAAGCGGATGGCGGCGGGCGACTATTCGTACCGTGCCAAGCAGATCAGCCGGGATGAACTGGGGCAGCTCACCAGAGACTTTAACAGGATGGCCAAAGCGCTGAAGCGCAATATTGAAAGGCTGGAGGAGGAGATCGAGGCCAGGGAAGAATTTATGGGCGCTTTTGCTCATGAGCTCAAGACACCGCTGACGGCCATCATCGGGTATGCGGATATGCTCCGTTCTCATAAGCTGGATGCGGAGAAGAGCTTTATGTCTGCCAATTATATCTATACGGAGGGAAAGCGTCTGGAAGCCATGTCTCTGCGGCTTCTGGATATTATCGTGGCGGGAAAGAACAGACCGGAGCTGACAGATTTCTCCGCTGCCAGTATCTTCGGGTATCTGGATGGGATGTTTACAGGCAGTCGGGATATGGATTTTGTTTTTACTTATGAAGAAGGCACGGTGAGGGCGGAGGTAAATCTGATCAAAACGGTACTGGTGAATCTGATTGATAATGCCTGCAAGTCTTCGGAGCCGGGGAGCCGGATCGAAGTGAGCGGCCATGCGCTGGAGAGCGGATACCGGTTTGCCGTGCAGGACTATGGGATCGGTATCCCCAGGGAGGAGCTGCGCAAGATTACCAAGGCTTTTTATATGGTGGACAAGTCCCGTGCGCGGAGTAAGAACGGAGCGGGACTGGGGCTGGCTCTGTGTGCGGAAATACTGAAGATACATCACAGTGAACTGGTGATCGAGAGTGAAAAAGGAAAAGGATCCTGTTTTAGCTTCCTGCTGCCATGGGGCGGACAGGGACCGGAGAGAGAGGCGGAAAAAACATGAAATTCGGACTGAAAGCTACGGGACTTCTTCTGTTTGCCGGGTTTTCCATGGCTCTCTCCATCTGGGGACCGGAAGCGCTGGCCAAGTATCAGGATAACAGTATCCTAAACAAAGTCCATACGGAGACGGTGGAAGGCGCCGGCGCCGGATATCGTTACCGGCTCAATGCCAATGAAAAACTGTATATCCTTTCCAGGTGCCTGAACAGTCAGACACTCCCGGAGAGTGAGAGCAATGCCATGACCCGTCTGGAGGGGGAAGGGGCGACCTATCAGGAACCGGAAGGCTCCTATGCCTTTGTGATGAATTACAGAAATCCTTCCGGTGAGGAGATTACGGACGAACAGATCTATGAGACCTGCAACAATGCGCTGGCTTTTCTGAAGGAGGCCGGTATCCTGCCCAGGGAAATTCGGGAGGTGGAACAGGATCTTTATGATGCCACTTTGTATTCCGCCATTGACATCCTGGAACCGAGAAATAATATAGCAGTCTGGAAGCTGAGTCTTTCCGACAGCCGGGAAAACGCGGATAAAGGCAATCGGCTGATTGATGCCTATATTGACGCGGACGACGGTAAGATCTATGAGTTTTATATCAGGACGTCTCTGCTCTGGGAGGATATCGACGCGGATGCGGTGATGGATGCCTGGAGTGCCTATATGGGTCTGGGCAGTCCGTCTGCCTATGAATCGGACAATCCTTTGCTGGAGACGACGCCGTACTACAGGAAATATGTGTTCCCGGGAATGGGGGAGGAGAGGACGATTGTCACGGTAGGCTTCTATGAGGGGATCAATGAGCTTTTCCTGAAGATTTCGCGATGATGCAAAAATGATGCAAAAATGATGTTAATTTGATGCAAAAATGATGATATTTTGATGCAGCGCCCATGTATTCTTGTAAGCAGAAGATGACACGGGAGCTGCTTTTCTTTCTGCCATGTGGTAAAAGCCGCCCCGGATAGGATAAGGAAGTAAGGGTGTGCGAGGGACACACCTATGTGCTGAAGGGGAAACAGGGATGAACAGAAGAGAAGATTATTTTGCAAAATATTGTCACAAAAATCAGAGGAGAAAGAAAATCATCAGGATCGGCAAACGTATGGCTGCTGCGGCACTGGCAGTATGTGTGGCGTGTTCCACCGGATTTGTATTACATAAGCTGCCGCTGACGCGTGTATTTGCAGCACCGGAAAAGGAAATCGAAGGAGAGGAAAGTGTCGTGACCCTGAACGGATTCACACTGTCTGTGCTGTCGCTGGACGATATATTCGGGGAAGCGGCGGGCGGAGAACAGGCGCCGGCCCGGATTGAGGTGGAGAAGAAGGGCGCACCGGTCGTCTTTGTCGACGCGGGACATGGGGGCGCGGACGGAGGCTGCGCAAGGGATGGTATCCAGGAGAAAACCATCAACCTGGCCATTGCCAAAAAGGTACAGACAAAGCTGGAAGAGATGGGCTATAACGTGATTATGGCCAGGGAAGGGGATACTTACATAACAAAGGAAAACCGGGTAAAGCTGGCCAATGCGCTGCAGGCGGATATCTATGTAAGTATTCATCAGAATGATTCGGAAGTGGAAACGGTAAGCGGTATGGAAGTCTGGTACATGGGCGAGGATACCGCGCGGGATAATAGGCGGCTGGCACTGCTGATCGGGCAGCAGACGGCCAAAAGCCTTGGCATAGAGCAGCGGGAGACGCGGGGGGATGCGGACTTTCATGTGACAGGCAGTACGAAGATGCCTTCCTGCCTGATAGAAACCGGATTTCTGAGTAATAAGGAAGAGCGTGAGCGGCTGCTTACAGAGGAATATCAGGAGCAGATCGCGGCAGGTATCGTGCAGGGGATTGTGTATTATTTTCATCCCAAGACGATGTACCTGACCTTTGACGACGGCCCTACGCAGGAAAATACGGCCAGGGTGCTGGATATTCTGAAAGCGCGGGGGATCAAGGCGACTTTTTTCCTGGTGGGAGAAAATGTGCGCAAGAACCCGGAGATGGCAAAACGGATCGTAGCGGAAGGCCATACCATTGGGATACACTGTGATAACCATGATTATAAAGAGGTCTATGAGAGTGTGGACAGCTTTATCGAGGATTTCGAGACAGCATATCAGACAATATATGAAGTGACAGGCGTGGAGGCGAAGCTTTTCCGCTTCCCGGGCGGCAGCGTGAATCAGTATAACAAAAAGATAAGCGATGCCATCATACAGGAGATGACAGAAAGGGGGTACATTTATTTTGACTGGAATGCGAGTCTGGATGATGCGGTAGGCAGCAGAGAGCCGGAAGAACTGGTAGCAAGCGCCGTGCAGACCACTCTGGGACGGGAAAAGATCGTGATGCTGGCTCACGATGTAGTGTACAATACGGGAATCTGCCTCGAGGATCTGCTGGATGCTCTTCCGGAATACGAGATGAAACCGCTCAGTGAGGAGGTGGAGCCTATACGGTTTAAATAATGGTAGCGGGGAAGAGAGCGGAACCGTTACAGATCATTTCCTTCAGAAGCAGCAGGCTGTCCGATCAGGTCGGATGGCCTGTTATGCTGTGGGAAACGATAAGAGGCGGATCGGATGAGCGGGCCTGTGAAAACATGCATGACAAACGCATGCGTTTATCGTGTGAAAACATGTTTTCTCTATTGACGGAGAAAATGCTTTTTTTTAAAATAGGAAAGAAAAAGAAAATCGAAACATAGAAGGCGGCAGGGGTATCAGGGCCGTTACAAGGCGAGGGTATTATGAAAAAAGGCGAGAGAGCGGAAGGAATCATAAAAGAAATAAAGTTTCCCAATAAGGCGGCGGTGCATTGCGAAGACGGCAGTGTCTGCATTGTAAAGGGCGGGCTGCCGGGGCAGCGCGTCTTGTTTGTCGTACAGAAAATGAGAAACGGACGGGGGCAGGGGCGGCTTTTGGAAATATTGAAGCCGGCCGATAACGAAACGGCCAGTCCGTGCCCCCACTTTGGGCAGTGCGGCGGATGCAGCTATCAGACGCTGCCTTATGAGGCGCAGCTTGCACTGAAAGAAGAGCAGGGAAAGGCGCTGCTTGTGCCGGTACTGGAAAAACAGGAAAAGGAATACCGGTGGGAGTCTATTCATCCCAATCCCGCCGTGTATGGCTATCGCAATAAGATGGAATTTTCCTTCGGGGACGGTGTGAAAGACGGCCCGCTGGAACTGGGCCTGCATAAAAAGGGCAGTTTTTATGATATTGTCACGGTTTCGGACTGTCAGATCGTGGATGGGGATTACCGCAGGATTCTGGAAGCGGTGCTGGACTTTTTCCGGGAGAGGAAGGTATCCTATTATCACCGGCTGCGGCATACCGGTTATCTGCGGCACCTGATTATCAGAAAAGGATACCGTACGGGGGAGATTCTGGTCATTCTTGTCACAACTACCCAGGAGGCACATGATCTGGCGCCGTTTTGCGACAGGCTGCTCTCCCTTTCCCTGGAGGGAACGATCCGGGGAATCCTGCATACAAAAAACGATTCCGTGTCAGATGCGGTAAAAAATGACGAGACTGTCATATTGTATGGACAGGATCATTTTTATGAGGAGTTGCTGGGACTGAAATTTAAGATCTCTCCCTTTTCTTTTTTCCAGACGAACAGCAGAGGGGCGGAGGTGCTGTATGATATCGCCCGGGATTTTATCAAAGAATTCCGGGCCAGAGAGGGCGGCCCGCAAAAGCCTGTTCTGTTTGATCTCTACAGCGGTACAGGAACCATCGCTCAGATCATGGCCGGTGTGGCCGAAAAGGTGATCGGTGTGGAGATCGTGGAGGAGGCGGTGGAGGCTGCCAGAAAAAATGCGGAGATGAACGGTCTGCAAAACTGCGAATTCATAGCCGGTGATGTACTGCAGGTTTTGGATGAGATCGAGGAGCGGCCGGACTTTATCATCTTAGATCCGCCCCGGGACGGCATCCATCCCCGGGCACTGAAAAAGATTCTCTCCTATGGCGTGGGAGGAATCCTGTATATCTCCTGTAAACCAACCAGCCTGGCCAGAGACCTGGAAGTGCTTCTGGAAAACGGCTATGAGGCGGACCGCGTGACAATGGCGGATTTGTTTTCTGGGGCGGTGCATGTGGAGACAGCCGTTCTGCTGACGAGAAAAGCCCGGTAAATCACAATGTCATTAACTTAAGGAATCTTTTACATTTGAATTGTAAAAGGTT
Source organism: uncultured Lachnospiraceae bacterium (assembly GCA_910587155.1). Classification (GTDB taxonomy): domain Bacteria; phylum Bacillota; class Clostridia; order Lachnospirales; family Lachnospiraceae; genus VSOB01. The sequence goes on along the minus strand of CAJULA010000015.1, from coordinate 11,503 downwards.
TCTTTATTTTTAGTGTATAATGAAAGTAGATAACTGATGTTTTTTCCCATAAGGCAGGTGATTTGAAGTGTGTAGTGTGGAGCCTTGCCTTGATATGAAGATGGATTCTTTTATCCGGTGCCATGTCAGGATGTATGGATACTTTGGCGGTGTCACTACCCGGCTGGTCTGCGACAATTATAAAACAGGTGTGGTTTCGCATCCCAGGGAAGGGGAGATCGTCCTCACAACGGACTATGAAGCCCTTGGGAAGTATTACAGAACAGCGATCATGTCGGCAGGGATTCGCAAACCAAAGCAGAAAGCCTCCGTAGAAGGAACGGTTGGAAAGATTGCCACGGCTATCATTGCAAAGCTCCGTAATGAAGTATTTTACTCCTTTGGGGATCTGAAAGGTGCTGTTGCCCGGAAACTTTATGAATTCAACCATGAACGGTTCCAGAAAAGAGAGGGCACCCGCTATGAAGCCTATCTGGATGAAAAAGAAAGCCTCCATGCACTTCCGGACACTCCATATGAGATCGCCACATGGGTGTACGTGCGGAAAGTAAACATTGATTACCACGTTGTTTTTGAATACAATCGGTATTCCTGCCCTTATCAATACGCCAGAAAGAGCGTTGACCTAAAAGTGACTGACAGCACTGTGGAGATTTACAGCGGTTCTGTCCGGCTGGCTACCCATAATCGTTTCCCCGCAGGGCGGAAAAATCAGTATTCTACCCATGCCGAAGATATGCCGGATAAATTTCGGTTCTCCCCGTGGGACGATACCCGGATCAAAAACTGGGCAAAATCCATCGGCAGATATACCGCTGAAACGGTAGACCGTATCTTTGAAAACGTAAGCATAAAAGAACAGGGCTATAACCCTGCCCTGGCCGTATTGCGGTTAAGCAATAAGTATTCCGAAGCACGCCTGGAACCTGCCTGTGAATTCGCCATAAAACTCGTCAGTGGACTTGAGCTTCAACAGTCTGACCCGTCAACCATTTCGCTGTCCTTTGATGAAAGGATGCAGAGATTCACGGATTATGTATATCAGGAAAAATATAATGGCAGGATACAGCGCCTCATCAAAGGAGCAAAGTTCCGCTTCCCCCAGGCAGACATGCATGGCCTGTACTATGAGGGCAGGGGGCTTAACAGGGAACTCCTGCAGTCGTTGTTTAACTGCCAATATGTTGCAGCCCATCAGAGCATTATTCTCCAGGGCTTTACCGGCTCTGGGAAAACATACCTCGCCTGCGCTCTTGGAAAACAAGCCTGCCTGTGTCAGACCAAGACCAGATATATTCGACTTCCCGATCTCCTGATGGAGTATGGGGATGCCATTATCATGGCTGGTCAACAGAAGAGGCTGTTCACAAAGTACGGGAACATTCCGCTGCTTATCCTTGATGAATGGCTGGTAATAGACATATCTGAAAGTGAACTGTATTTTCTTTTTGAGCTTATGGAGTGCCGATCTGATACCACATCAACCATCTTTTGCACCCAATACAGGAAGGAAGATTGGATCAAGCGACTTGGGAACGGCGTGCAGGCGGAAGCCATTGTTGATCGGTATGCCCACACCGCTTATTGGATTGAAACCGGCAGCATGAACATGCGGGAATACTGTGCAAGATTAAAAAATAACACATAGGGATGGATCCCAAAAGCGAACCGATGGTTCGCAAAGGAAAACCAGTGGATCGGAACAGGGTTCCGATCCGGATCCCTTGGCATGAAATAATCAGGAGTCATACATGGAAATCTGTGAAGACCTCCGTCAGACACTTGGAATGAAGGATTTATACGCACTGAGAAAAGAGACCATAGAAAGAATCTTTGGAACCGCAAAGGAGAATCATGGGTTCCGGTATACACAGATGTATGGAAAAGCCCGGATGGAAATGAAAGTCGGACTTACATATGCGTGCATGAATCTGAAAAAGCTGGCAAAGATCAAGGCGAAAAGGGGACTTCTGGAGGGAAGAGATTCTTTCAGAATTTCGGTTTTAGACGCAATTTACTGCATAAGAGAAAAATGGCTCTGGTACACACGCACCAGAGCCGCTTTGTCTACAGTCTGTGAGTTTGCCTTTGGCAAACTCACAAATTTATGTTAGGCCGCTTATCAATGATTTTTGACGCAAAATGGCAAAATTTCTGCGTAGGAAAATGCCAATGCTGATATAAGTACAAGATTCCTTACAGCAAGCCCTGTGCCCGTTCGATGATTCCATGGAGCCGGAGCCTTTTAAAGATTCTGGACATGGCTGACGGGCTGATTGAAAACGCCAATCCCCCAGCTATGATGGGGAGAATAGAGTAAGCTGTAGTGATGAGGATATTATAAAAAAGCCTCCTATAGTAAAATGGGAAAGGTATCGTAAGCCAATCTCAGGAATAGGAGGAGGTCCAAATGGACAGTAAAAGTTTATCACCAAGATGGAAATGCCAGTATCATATCGTATTTATTCCAAAATACAGAAAGAAGAAATTGTTTGGGCAGTTGAAACTCGATGTACGGGAAATATTAGCTACGCTATGCAAGTACAAGGGAGTAGAAATTATAGAAGGTGCGGTGTGTACCGACCATGTTCATTTGAGCGTGAGTATTCCGCCGAAGATAAGTGTTTCAAATTTTATGGGATACCTAAAGGGGAAAAGTACGCTGATGATATATGACAGGCATCCGGAACAGCAGAGTAAATGGAATAAAGCATTCTGGGCAAGAGGGTATTATGTGGCAACGGTAGGAAATGTAACAGAGGATGCCATCAAGAAATATATTCGGGAGCAGTCAGAAGAGTCCCGGAAGGAAGAAAGTGAAGGAGCCGCATTTCAGCGGCCTCCAGTCAACCCCGATGCGGCGGCGGTCACGATGGTATGGGGCTATATCGGGGAGCTGGTGTTCAATATGCTCGTCCTTGTCGGTGCGGTCAAGATGGCAGACCGTGTGGTAAGGGAAATGATGGGTTTGCAAACATTCTGTATCCTGTTGACTTAATTGCATTAAATGGTTATAATATGGGTAGAATATTACTATTGTTGATTTGGAGGTGTCATTATGAATATTCGCCCGTCAGCAGCAATCAGGCAGAATTACAATGAGATTGCCGAGCAGTGCAGAAAGACCGCAGAGCCAGTTTTCCTTACCAAGAACGGCGAGGGGGATTTGGTGGTTATGGATATTGGGACTTATAACCGCAGGGAAAAAATGCTTAAGCTCCGTGAGGAACTTTTAGCGGTTGAGGAAGACAGGATGCGTGGCAGCAAAGGCTATTCCGTCGATGAAGTAGTTGCAATGATGCGAAATGCAATCAAGGAGGCGGCAGGTTATGGAACAGCAGAATAGATACCATGTTATTGTGTCAGAGCGTGCAACGCAGATGCTTGTTTTCCATGCTGTATTTTTGGCGCAGGTCAGCCCCGAAGCTGCGGAACGGTTGACTGTAGAGTTTGAAAGAACCGCAAATTCACTGGAAATCATGCCGCAGAGATGTCCGTGGCTCACAGGGGAATATATTCCCAGAAATGCTTATCGGTTTATCCTGTTTGAAAAACGATATATGATAATCTTCCAAATCGTGGATGATATTGTTTACGCAGATTATGTAGTGGATTGCAGGCAGGATTATGGATGGCTTATACGGTAACAATGAAATAATCGGAAAAGGAATCGTCACTTATTATAGAGTGGCGGTTTTTTTATGTTTCAAAGGCGTTTATGGATTGGAAGTAAAGATAAACAAGGAAATCCGCAACTACACGGAATCCATGTTCTTCGGGCTGTCAATGCGGCAGTTCCTGTTTTCCGTGCTTGCCTGCGGTGTGGCGGTCGACTTGTTCTTCCTGCTCCGAGGCAGGTTCGGGACGGAAACATTGAGCTGGATGTGCATCTTGGATGCTTCCCCTTTTACGGTCATGGGTTTTGTAAGGCACAACGGCATGACTGCCGAGCAGTTTGTGTGGGCGTGGATAAAGTCGCAGTTTCTGATGCCAAAGAAGATTTTATTTGTCCCAGAGAATTCATATTACGAAGCGATGAAGAACGCCATTGAAGCCCATGAAAAGGGCTTGTCCGTCGTGCAGGATAAGAAAAAGAAAAAACGCAGGAGGATAAAGCGCAAGGCGGCAAGGGAGCGGAGAAAACAGGCTGAAAAAGCCAGAAAGAAAAATGAAAAATCAAGAAAGCGTAAGGAGGTAGACCATGATTAAGACGCTGAAAACGCTGTTCAAGCAGGACAAGGAAGCGATGTTCCTTGAATACTCGGAGCTTTTAAGCGCCCTCGACAGCGGGGCGACTACGAAAATCACCATCAACAACCGCCGTTTGAATAAGGCAGACTTTGAGCAGACCATCCTTATCCCGATGGCGGAGGATGACTTGGATAAATACCGCAAAGAGCATAACAAGATGCTGCTTGACAAGGCGACAGGGGCTAACTCCACCGTGCAAGACAAATATGTGACGGTTTCCGTCTGCAAGAAGAATATCGAGGAAGCGAGGAATTATTTTGCCCGTGTCGGGGCTGACCTTATCGGGCATTTCAACCGCTTAGGCTCGAAATGTACGGAACTGAATGCCAATGACAAACTGCGTATCTTCCACGACTTCTACCGCACGGGCGTGTGATATTCCTCAGAGAGTACGCCGCCTATATCAAGGACAGCATGGTGGCGGAGCTTTGCGAGCTGAACCGTAACATGATGCTCTCTGTTGATGTTGTTCCTGTTCCCACAGACGAAGCCATACGGGAGGTGGAAAACCGCCTGCTCGGTGTGGAAACCAACATCGCGAACTGGCAGAGGAAACAGAACCAGAACAACAACTTTTCCGCCGTCATCCCCTACGACTTGGAGCAGCAGGGAAAGGAAAGCAAGGAGTTTCTTGACGACTTGACGACCCGTGACCAGAGGATGATGCTTGCGGTGCTTACGATGGTGCATACCGCAGACGCCAAAGAGCAGCTTGATAATGACACGGAAGCCGCCGAGCCAGAGAAAGAACCGCCCAGAGATAAGGATACGCCCGTCAGCGAGGGCGAGGATATATTGGTAAAATACAAAGAACTGTATTTGCAGAATGAGGATATGGTCAGATGGGTTGCCATTGACGGGACAAGCATCAACTACCCCGTCATGCAGAGCAAGAACAATCCCAATTTCTATCTGAAGCACAACTTTGAGAAGGAATACAGCGACTTCGGTGTACCGTATATCCAAGAGGACTGCGACCTTGCGGCAAGTGACAATCTGGTTATCTATGGACACCACATCAAAGGCGGCAGGATGTTCGGGGCATTGGAAGATTACAAATCCAAGAGCTTTTATGAGAAGCATGAGACCATCCGGTTTGACACCCTCACGGAGCGGGCAGGGTATAAAATCATCGCCGTTTTTAAGACCGTGGCGTACAGCTCGGAGGGCTACCGCTATTATGACTTTGTCAATGCGGAGAATGAAAAAGAATTTGATGCCTATGTCGGGAAGTGTAAAGAACTTGCAAGGCAACTATTGTCATAGGATATTTTTGTGAGGACGTAACAAGAAAACTGTTGTCAGCCAACAGCCTCGAATCGTCAGTGCTTTTCTTTTCCATTCAATTTCATCCCCACATTCACGTAAAAGAGGAAAAGTCTTCATACTATTCTACCTCAATATCCCATCCATGCCCTCCTGTTAATTCGTCTTTTACTCCAAAAGAAACAGTCATTGTAATCACTGGTTCTTCCTCATCATCCGTTGCATCAATTTCCAAATCAACACATTCACAGATTAATAGTTTTTCTAAAAAGTCAGATTCGCTCAAGGGCAGTTTAACTTCTGTAGAATCATGTAGCATATAATAATTTTCCGTTGAATTATCTAATCGATTTTCTATATACATCTGCACAGTCTGCACAGGATTGTATTTCATCACTTCTTCCAGTACTTTATCTTTTATACTTTCCAAATATTCAATTCTATCATTTATAAGCTTAATATTCTTTTCAATAAATTTTTGAGCTTTTTTAATATAACGTTTTTCATTTTCTTCGTCTTCATCAAGTTCGATGCACAGCACAACTGTTACCTTTTGATTCCAAAGAACTATTTCAGCTGTAATCTCATCAACATCCATTGCTTTAAAATCTTTTATATTTAGCATGATTTTCATTCCTTTTATAATTATCTATCTTATCTTGGAATTTAAAATGTCCTTTTTCCAAACCGGTTTTCACCCATTTTCTCCTTTGAGATCCGGTTCCCGGCTGCATCATAGCCACCGCCCTATTGGGGGCTTTTATTAGGCCGATAAACCGGAATTGTTATCTATCTGTCCACGAATCGAATCTCGTTGAAATTTGTGGGTCATATAGAGGGCAACCAAAATCAAGTAAAATATCCATGAGAACATTCATATCAGCCTCTTGCATACCATAGCAATCAAACCTTACGATTTGCGAAGTTGTAAAAATCTGAAATGCTCCATGTCCTTCTTTTTCAAAATCTTTGCCTTCATCTTGTATAATCCAGTCTGAAAAAGAAACGGCCACTTTTTTCAAAATCTCGTCAATTGGAAGAATTTCCAATACTTCCATTACCTCACCATCACAACACGCTGTCTGATATACGGTTGAATGGTCATGTATAGGAACTACAAATGCTGTATTGGAGAACAAACAGCACTGGGTGATTGCGTTTAAATATAAAAAGTGCTATAATACAAAATGTCCTATTTCATATATTGGAAAATGATGAAAGGGAATATGAGAAGAAAAGATTTATTTGATGTTTTGATGTGAAGTTATCGTTTGGAGGATAATATGTGCAGGAATAAAAAAAGAAAAAATAAAGGTTTACTCCATGCAAAGCCAGTGTAAGAAGCGACATTTGCATGGAGGAATATAAGTCGCTGATATCGAATATCTGGCTTTGCTGCTTGACAGTAGAACCTAAAAATACACATTTCAAGTGGTCTTTAGGAGAAGCAAGGAGGAAGCCGGCGTATGAAATATGTGAATGCAAATGACATTCTCCCCGACATGCTGATTGAGGAATTACAAAAATATGTCCAGGCAGGATATATTTATATTCCGGTTAAGAGCGAACAGCATAAATCCTGGGGTCAATTGTCTGGTTATCGGAAAGAGCTTGAAAGACGCAATAAAGCTATCATTGAAGAATACCGCAGAGGTGTTTCTATTGAGAAACTTGCGGACAAATATTATCTTTCGATATATGCTATAAGAAAAATAATATATCGGAAATAATTGGAGAGGGCTGTCGGATCAACGGCAGCTCTCTTTTATACTGATTATTTCTGTATCATTCTATGTATTGAGGATGTAGTAACAAAAGGGTAAAATTACGGTGTATTATGTATTGACAGGAGGATAACAAGATGGCAGATTTGCAAAAAATATTTCCGAGGACAGGGGATACACAGACTGTTTATTTAAAGAACGTAGTTACGAATCCCAATATTGAGATTGGCGATTATACGATGTATAACGATTTTGTAAGTGACCCTGTGGGATTTGAGAGAAATCATGTACTGTACCATTATCCAATCAATCACGATAAGCTCAGGATTGGAAAATTCTGTTCGATCGCCTGCGGGGCAAAATTTCTTTTCAATAGTGCAAACCATACGATGGCTTCTTTATCCACTTATCCGTTTCCGTTGTTTTTTGAAGAATGGGGGCTTGAGAAAAAGAGTGTCACGGAAACATGGGATAATAAAGGAGATATAAATATCGGGAATGATGTATGGATCGGATATGAAGCGGTTATTTTAGCAGGCGTTACGGTTGGAGACGGAGCAGTGATTGGAACCCGTGCGGTTGTCACGAAAGATGTGCCGCCCTATACCATTGTGGGCGGCGTCCCTGCAAAACCAATAAAAAAACGCTTTTCTGATGAAAAAATAGAACAGTTGCTTAAAATGAGATGGTGGGACTGGTCGGAAGAAAAGATTGCAGGGAACATAAAGGCAATACAGTCGGGATGTATGGAACAACTGAAAGAGGTGTAACTATGTGCACAAGATTTGTATATAACGGAAATGATACCGTTGTTGGATTTAACTTTGATATCGACCTTTCCGTGTGGACGCATACAGTCATCACAGAAAAAGACAGATTTTTCATCGGAATAAAAATGCCGGACAATAAGTACCATTCTTTTCATGGAGTAAACAGGAACGGGAATGTCGGGACGCTACTTTATGTAAACGGAAACGAAAAGGGAAGGTATTCTGCTGATGCAAGGTGTGTTGCGATTTCCGATTTGACGGAACAGTACGTCAAAGGAGAACTGTCATTTGACGATGCCTGTCGCATTGTAAAGAACCAGGAAATTGTATATGCCAAAGATGCTACTATGCAGGCGATGCTTTCAGACAGGAAAGGGCGTGTGCTAATCATTGAGCCAGGGATTGGACACCGTTTTGAGCAGAAAAGATACTCTCTGATAACGAATTATTCCATACTCAATCCGGAAATAACCAGACCCTATATTGTGTCTGGAGATGACAGGTTTGAAAGGGCAAAGGAACAACTGGAAAAGCAGAATGAAAATTTTTCAGTCACGGATGCTTTCAAAATCTTAGAATCTGTCCGGCAGGAGGGAATAGGCAAGGGAATTGTCAAAAAATTGAAAGGAAGTGTTGGAAATGGATTACAAAAATCTGTTTGAAAAATTCAACGAGGGAGGAAAGCTGCTGTTACCAGATGCCACAATTACATTTGATACTATCCCGTGGTCGAAACATCCTGCTTTTGAAGGCGTGGAGCTCAAAGATATTATCACATCCGAAAGGACAGACGGACAATTCAGCTACCATCTTGTGAGGATAGCCCCTAATAAAAAGATTGGCAGCCATATCCACGAGAAACAACTGGAAACGCATGAGGTAATCTCGGGTATGGGCGTGTGCGTAAATGACGGTGTGGAATTGCCTTATGAAGCGGGTGTAATATCTATATTTCCCATAGGCGTACCGCATGAAGTAATTGCAGGAGATGACGGGCTTTGCCTGTTCGCAAAATTTATGCCCGCCCTCTGCTAATAGCTCTATCTGGTTATCTCTCTTTCGTATCGCCGAATGGCACGAGTGTCTCAGAGGGTATAGAAGTATTTTGGGGGATAATTCCGGAAGAATATTTATAAGTTAAAGGCGGCAAACCTACCTGTTTTTCAAATTGCTTTATGAAGTGGCTTTGGTCGCAGAAACCTGTGCTCAAAGCTACTTCGGTTATTGTATTGGTTTCATGGATTAGGCGTTGCGCCTTGCGGATGCGGTTCTGGATTTGGAATTGATGCGGCGTAAGCCCTACCTCTGCCTTGAAGCTTCTGATAAAGTGGTATTTGCTTAGAAAAACGTTTTGTGCCATTTTCTCAACAGTAAGTTTACATTCTGGGTATAATTCCAACTGTTTTTTTAAGTCGTGGATATATGGTGTATGGTTTTTAAGCTGCCAGTTGGAAGGATCCGAGGTTTCATCCAGACAGTTTAACAGCTGTAATATTTGGTATTGGCTAATTTTTCCCATATTCAGAGCCTGCATTAGAAGAAACGTAATATGTTTTTGGGTAGTGGTAACATCTGCGCCAGTTACTGCATTCTTATCAATGCACAGGGTAAGCAGGGTATAGTTGTCATGTGCCGAAATGCTATGTGGCTCATACGGAAATATTGCAAATGTTTCATTTTGCTTATTGATTTGTTTTTCAATCCCTGCACGGTACTTTTGCAGAATAGTAAGCCGCTCCTGCAAAAGTTCCTGCTGCTTGTCAGGGCTAAATATACTTAGAAAAAAAGCAGCAATAGAAAAGATGTTTGTATCATAGTTGAATTGCAGGATTGATGCTTTTAAAGTGTTTACAAATTCGATTTTCCCCTTATCAGAAAGTTTGTAAACGGTGCGGTCCGGCATATTTCCGACTTTCTTGGTAGTGCCAGATATAAATTCCTTTTTCTCAAGGGTTTTTAAGGTCGAATATACCGTTGAATCAGCGATATGAAACCACCATTTCACATTCATGTAGTTTAAGAGTTTTATTATCTCGTATGCGTTAAGTGGTTTTTCGTATAGGAAACCTAAAAGCATTGTGGCAGGTTTGGACAGCATATTTTTTCCTCTTTGACATTGTGTTGTACTTGTAGTACTTTATATATAAAGTAGTTTTTATAAATGTTATTATTATAACATATCAATGTAGAAAAAGGAATCCTGGAAAAGGAGGTTTATATGCCGCAGCTTAATAAAGGGGGTAAATATGTGTGGATTAACATTGATTAGGACGGAGCTGTTAAATTGCCGCAAAATACGTTGGACGTTTTAGAATTACAGTCCGGAATGGAACTGTTGTCAATTCGCAGCAGTGATATTGCCTTTACAATGGGAGCAAAAGGACCTCTGCTTGAAAAAGCACATAATTTTCATGGAGAAATTAAGAGGTATTAGGAGTGATTGGAAAATGAGAAATATAAAGGAAATACGGCACAGCCATTAGAGAGCCAGACGCAAAGCCGCAGAGCCGATGAACTTGTGGGAAATCTCACAGCTCATCGGCTCTGCCTGTCAGAAAGAATAAATATTTAGTCGTTGTCTTTCGTACTTATTGCGGAAGTTTGTTTCTGCATTTCATTCAGTTTTTTGTGGAGCGGTATCGCCATGAATACTGTTATGACTGCGGAAAGCACATCGGCAATCGGCTGGGCATACAAAATTCCATTTAGTCCCCAGGCAATCGGAAGAAGCAGGATAACGGGGATAAAACAAATTCCCTGCCGTAAGGCTCCGAGGATGAAGCCCGCTCTGCCCTTTCCCAAAGCAAGGAACAGGGAAGAATATACCGTATAAAATCCAAAGAGCATGATGGAAATGCCGTTTGCCCTCAAAGACGATGCCCCGATGCGAATCATCCAGACATCACCCTTTGTAAACCCCGAAACGATAGCCGTAGGGAACAGAGCCAGTATCACCCCGAAAACCACACAGAAAGCCGTAGACCATAGGATGGAAGTCTTGATTGCTTCACGCAGACGGTCAAACTTCTTCGCTCCGTAACTGTACCCTGCAATGGGCTGAAAGCCTTTGATGAACCCGAATACGGACAAGCTGCCCATTGAGATAAGGCGGGTGACAACGCCCATGCCTGCAATGGCAGAGTCCCCGTAATCGCCGGCGGCATTGTTGATTAAGGAAATGGATACACTCGTTAAAATCTGGAATACCAATGTCGGGATGCCGATTTTGAAAATTTCGGAGAGGGTTTCCTTAGTGCTGACGAATGTCATAGAGGTATCCCCGGAGAGGGTTTCCTTTGTATATGTGCAGTCCTTAAACCGAAAATGAAATACGCTCTTTTTCCGGAAAATATAGGTCAGATATACGGAGGTTGAAACGGCTTGTGAGATTGCGGTCGCTATCGCCGCTCCCGCCACGCCTAAGTCAAACACATAGATAAACAGCGGGTCCAGGGCGATATTGAGTACCGCACCCGTCAGCAAGGCACACAT
>CAJULA010000014.1 GCA_910587155.1 uncultured Lachnospiraceae bacterium | reverse complement strand
AACGGCTTTTTGAAAAAGCAGATAATATGTTTTTCATGGCATCAGATAAAACTGGGATCGTATCAATTGCTTTCCTTCGCATAATAACCCATCCATTCTTTAGTGATAGAATTATTATGCACAGACTACAATAAAAAAGCAACAATTATTCATTAGTATTTAAGCAATACTGTACTAGGTATTATAAAAATTAATGTGATTCAATGCGTTCTAAATGCGTTTTTTGAATGGCAATGCATTTAAAAACGCATTGAAAGAAAAACGAGCACAATTTCACCGGATGGAACCTGGGAACTGGTTTTGCAGGCTGTTGGAGAAGCTGGCTTAATATCCAAAGCAGACTTTGAACCGGATGAGGATGATTTATTACTGTAAAGGTCTCAACCTTCAATGAGGGCTGCGCACTTGCTGCACTGTCCGTACACGCGCCATGCAGCTTGTTGCGTGTGTGCACATCCTTTGATATGGAAATGGATGTTATTGAACCATCTGCCATATTGGTGTTGGCAAAGGTTTTTAAGCGCCCATGCAATCAGATTTGCACCGCTATAAACAAAAGTGGGCGTTTAGGGAAACGCTGATTAAAGCGTTTCCCGCACGGAGCCATGATGCAATTTTGATGCATACGCATTTTACAATAAGGATGTAATATTTGTATACGATCTGTCTGCAGTTGTGTCATAGGATGGACAGATGAGAGGAATGAGATGCAAAAAAGGAGGCGTCAGTGGGTGAAGTACAAAGGAATCAGGAGCGGCGTGGCGGGAATGGCAGTATTGTGTCTGATCGGATGCGGTGCGGGAGAAATGGCTGTGGCCGGGATAAAAGGGGAACAGAGCGGGCAGGAGAAACAGATTACTGGTGAAATATCAGGCGAAGAGGGAAAAGAGCACTCTGCCGGAGAAGACATGGGTGGGAACTATGATATGACTGCGGAGGAAACGGGGCAGGAAAAAACTGTGGAAGCAGAGCAGGAAGAAACCGCGGAAACAGAAAGCGCAGAAACAGAAGAACTGCTGCCTCTGGAACTGTCCTCTGAGGACTGGGGACTGGGATTCGGAGAGGAGGGTACGCAGCCCACAGGCAATGCCACGGTATCTGCATTGAAACCATATCATGCGTATTATATGGGAGATGAGAACGAAAAAATCATTTATCTCACTTTTGACTGCGGGTATGAAAACGGAAATACGGAACCGATTTTGGATGCACTGAAAAAACATAATGTTCCGGCTACTTTTTTTGTGGTAGGGCATTTCCTGGAGTCTGCGCCTGAACTGGTAAAGCGTATGGCAGAGGAGGGGCATGCGGTAGGGAACCATACCTATCATCATCCGGATATAACAACTGTTTCGGAAGAGGCTGATTTTCGGAGGGAGCTGGCAGATGTGGAAACGCTGTTTCAGGAGATCACCGGAAAGGAGCTGGCCCGTTATTATCGTCCGCCGGCGGGAAAATGCGTGGAAGAAAATCTGAAAATGGCCAGAGGACTGGGATATGATACAATTTTCTGGAGTCTGGCCTATGTGGATTGGGAGGAGGACAAGCAGCCATCCCATGAGGAGGCTTTTGGCAAGCTGACAGGACGGATTCACCCGGGAGCAGTTGTTTTGCTTCATAATACTTCACGGACAAATGGAGAGATTCTGGATGAATTACTGACCAGGTGGGAGGAGATGGGGTATGAATTTCGTCCGCTTTCGGCGCTTACAGGGTAACGGTTATTCGGTATGGCGGGGAATGGGGAATCTATGCTATAATTCTTCCTGAAAAGGAGACGGCTGGCATATGAAAGTGAGAAAGAATATCTATCTGCAGTTGATCGTGCTCGTGGGGCTGATCTATCTTGTCCTATTAATGATCCTTTACTGCTCGGAATCTTCAAGCAGTAATGCAATGATCCGGACGTTTGGGGATGCGCTCTGGTATTCGCTGGTGACGCTGACTACCGTGGGATATGGTGATCTGATTCCGGTGACACCGGTGGGGCATGCGGTGGGAATGATATTCCTGCTTCTGTCTGCCGGTATTATGGTGACACTGTTTGGAGCCGTATTGTCGTTTGTCACAAGTGAAGGCCTTCCTTTGCTGATGCTCAGCCTTCAACGGCATAAAAACTGGTATTACTTTGCGGACTGCGGTGTGGAGTCCCGTACACTTGCTGCCAATATTTATAAGGAAGATGTAAGTGCGCTGATTATTTTCGGAGAAAAGAGAGGCGCGCAGAGTGAGATTCCGGACTTTCCCTGTATTTATGTAAATGCATCGCCGGATCAGATCGTGGAGAAAAAGAAAGAGAGGGGGACAAAGTGTAAGGTCTTTCTGATGAAAGAAAATGACATCGGTGTCAATAGCCGGGCGGTCAATCTGCATGATCTGCCGGTGGAAGTTTACGCCAGAACGACGAACGGGCGGGATAAGCTCTCAGGCAATATTAACTTTTTTCACAGTTATGAATGCTGTGCCAGGCAATACTGGCGTTCCAAACCGTTATGTCTGCACGAAAATATCATTGTACTGATCGGATTTGGCAATTATGGACAGAGTATTTTGGAGCGGGCCATATTGAACAATATCGTCTCCGTAGAACAGCATGTGGCATATCATATTTTTGGCGACGTGGGTGAATTTCTGGCGGTTCATTATCGGTTGGGAGAATTGTTTTCACTGAATGAAGAGTCCGGGGAGAGAGATTCTCTCATTTTTCATGACAGTTCCTGGGCGGAGAGTCATTCGATTCTGGAACGCGCGGAGCGGATTATCATCTGTGTAGATGATGAACAGGAGGGCTGGAGCATTTTCTGGACATTACATAAATATTACAGGATATCCGGCCGCATTGACCTGCGCAGCAGCAGGAAAGCACCGGGCATCTCTTATTTCGGGGCAAATGAAGATATTTACACATCACAACAGATCATTCGGACTGATTTGAATAAGGCGGCTGTTACGATCAATGAGATCTTCCGCAAGTCTGTTTCTTATCCGACGCTTGGCTGGAATGAACTGGATGATTTTCACCGGCAGTCCAAGATCGCGGCAGCGGATCATTTGTTGATGAAGACGCGGATTCTTTTGCAGGATGAAACGATTACGGAGCTTTCCTCTTCTGCGGTAAAAAAGGCATATGAAAGATATTGCAAGACAAAATATAAGGAGGATGTAAGGGAAACGTATCGTAAACTGGATCACATGCGCTGGCTGCGGTTCTATCTTTTTTATAACTGGAGCTATGGTGCTGTCCGCGATGATGAGGCAAGGCAGCATCCGATGCTGTGTCCGTATGAGGAACTGACACCGGAGCAGCGGCACGAAAGGGATGCCGCATGGGAACTGATGGGTAATATTTCTCTTGCCATGGAGTAAATAGCCGGCTTACTTGCAGGCAGGGAAGATGGGCAGAAATATTTTTGACGCAGTATTAAATTTCTATTATAATAGGGGCAGAAAATGAATACGAGGAGGTTTGCGGTATTATGAAACGGAGACAGACCGGAAAAGCGGGAAAGTGGGCAGCGCTTATCTGGATGGGAATTCTGTCGGCAATGCTCTTATGTGCATGTGGAAAGAGGGAGAATGCCAGCGCTGACGGAAATGGTGGGAGTGCGGAAGCGGCATCGGAATCGGAATCGGAGAGCCGTGTATTCGGGACTTTCCGCTCGGAGACGCTGGACGGCGAGGCGGTTACGCAGGAAATATTGGAAGGCACGGATCTGACGATGGTAAATATCTGGGCAACCTTTTGTCGGCCCTGCATATCGGAAATGCCGGATCTGGCGGCTCTAAATGAAGAATATGCTGATCGTGGCTTTCAGGTTGTGGGTATAATCAGTGATGTGACGCAGGCAGGTGATGAAACGGCAGGCGAAATTGTGAGTATGACCGGTGCGGATTATACGCATATCGTGGCATCCGATGATTTGCGCAGCGGATTTCTGAGGATTGTGAATGTGGTACCTACTACCATATTTTTGGACAGGGAAGGAAAACGGGTCGGAGAGACATATTCGGGCAGCCGTTCCAAAGAAGAGTGGGCCGAGATCATAGAGCTTCTGATGGAGGAAACATCGGAATGAACGGCAGGAACAGATGGATCAACGCCGTATTACTGATACTGTCGGCTGTGTGTCTTGCCATAGGGGGCATACGGGGGGAAGCGGAAACCGTGTTGACCAAGGCGATTTATGTTTGTCTGGAGTGTATTGGCATTGGCTGAGAAAATAAGGAAAAGGATACAGGAGAATAAGGAACGGGTCAGATTATGGGTACAGATCGCATTTGCGGCTTTGACTAACGGCTATCTCTATGGATTTTTGACCGGCAGGATCTATACAGGACCGACAAAAGCCGTATGCGTGCCGGGGCTGAACTGCTATTCCTGCCCCGGCGCGCTGGGGGCCTGCCCGATCGGTTCTCTGCAGGCTGTACTGGGCAGCAGGAAATTTGGCTTTTCATTTTATGTGTTGGGTTTTTTCCTGCTGTTCGGTTCGCTGATGGGAAGGTTTGTATGCGGCTGGCTTTGTCCCTTTGGCCTGTTCCAGGATCTTCTTTACCGGATTCCGTTTTTTCGCAAACGCAAAAATCTGCCCGGTCACCGGGGGCTGGTGTGGGGAAAATATGCAGTTCTGCTTTTGTTTGTGATTCTTTTTCCCCTGTTGGTCACTGACCCGCTGGGACAGGGTGCGCCCTGGTTTTGTCAGTATATCTGCCCGGCCGGCACACTGATGGCCGGTCTTCCCCTGACGCTGGCACAGCAGTCCCTGCGTGCGGCGATCGGTCTGTTGTTTGCGTGGAAACTGGCCATTCTTGCACTGGTAATTTTGTTATCACTGTGGAGTTATCGCCCGTTCTGTAAATACCTTTGCCCCCTGGGGGCCATCTATGGTCTCTTCAATCCGGTGGCAATGTATCATTATACCATTGACAGAGACAAATGTGTCGAATGCGGAGCCTGCAGACAGGCCTGTCCCATGGACATACCGGTATGGCGGCAGCCGGACAGCCGGGAATGCATTCGCTGCGGCAGATGCCTTCGCGCCTGTCCGAAAGCGGCAATCGGGCGGAAAATTGGAAAAATAGAATAGAGGATATATTTATGAAATCATCGAACGAACTGCGCACACTGCTGCGCTCCATCGACCATCGCGGTTATCCGGCTTACAAATCACTGGCCGGGAGTTATCAGTTTACAGGCTACAGCCTGCATATCGACCATGTACAGGGGGATCCGTTTGCATCGCCGTCCAGTCTTCACGTGGAGGTAGGACATGCCGTCGCCGGATTCCCGGAGGCATATTATAAGGAAAAATGTGCCCGGACGGCATTGCAGGATTATCTGACAAGGCGTCTGTACGCCCGCTTTGAGGACTTTAATTTCAAGGCAAAGGGCTCCGGAAAAAGCGGCCTGATGTCCATCAGCAGATGTGGCCAGGAGGTGTTGGAGCGGAGCGCCTGTCAGATTACGGGATCAGGGATCATTGCCAGATTCCATGTGGGATTTCCGGCATTTGGGCGTACCATCAATGCAGGAGAACTGGAAAAAATACTGTTTGATTTTCTCCCCAAATGTGTGGAGGATAGTCTGCTGTACCGCAAGCTGGATGCGCGCAGGGTAGAGCAGGCCATTTTTCTGGCCGAAGACCAGCAGGCGGTGCGGCGGATACTTGCGGAAGAAAAACTGGCGGCTTTTGTGGCCAACGGTTCCATCCTGCCCCGAAAGAGCGGCGTATCGGAATTGCCTATGAAGGACAGCGTCCCCTTTGCCGCGCCTGCTTCCATGGAACGGACGTTTACGCTGCCTCACCGTGGTGAGATCAGCGGCATGGCCATTCCACAGGGGATTACGCTGATCGTGGGCGGCGGCTATCATGGGAAATCCACACTGCTGGAAGCGCTGCAGGCCGGAGTCTACAATCATATTGCGGGAGACGGCCGGGAATTTGTCATCACGGACAATACGGCGGTAAAACTGCGGGCGGAGGATGGCAGAAGTATCCGCAATGTGGATATTTCCCTCTTTATCAATGATTTGCCCAATAAAAAGGATACCACCTCCTTCAGCACGATGGACGCCAGCGGCAGTACGTCCCAGGCTGCCGGCGTGATAGAGAGTGCGGAGGCGGGTGCGGGTCTGTTCCTGATTGATGAGGATACATCCGCCACCAATTTTATGCTGCGGGATGATTTCATGCAGCAGGTGATCAGCCGGGAAAAAGAGCCAATCACACCCTTTCTGGAACGTGCGGTGGATCTGTTTGGGGAAGCGGGGATATCGACGATATTGGTTGCCGGCAGCTCGGGCGCATTTTTCCATATTGCGGACAGAATCCTGCAGATGGACTGCTACCGTCCGATCGATATCACGGAGCGGGTAAAGGCACTCTGCGCAGAGCATACCGCGCCCCGTATCCAGGCGCCCGGCTTTGGCATGCCGGACTTTATGCGTGTCCTTCCGCCTGCCCGCAGGGCACAGGATGGCAGAGAGCGGGGCGGCAGGCCGGGAGCGGACCGCCGGGGCGGCGGACGATCCGGCGACAGCCGTCATGAACACAGGAAGATCAAGACATTTGGCAAGGATTCTTTTTCGCTGGATAAGGAGACGGTGGATTTGCGCTATGTGGAGCAGCTTGCCGACAGTGAACAGACAAATGCGTTGGCACATCTGCTGCGTTACGGACTGGAACAGGTGATGGACGGAAAGCGGACTGTCCGGCAAATTGCCGGTATACTTGCGGATACCCTGGATAAAAAAGGCTGGGAGCCGTTTTGCACTTCTTATGTGCCATGCGGCCTTGCAAAGCCCAGGCGGCAGGAGATTTTCGCTTGTCTGAACCGATTCCGGGGGTGAGTCAGACCGGCTCCGGCGTTTGGAAGGGGGACGTAAGATGGAACATCATGGCAGAGAAGAGGAGGCAGGTGCACAGTCAGCGGATATAAAAGTGCGGAAAAAGAAATTGCGTCTGCGTCCGGAAGCGGTCGTTGTCCTGCTTCTGTTATGTACGATCACCGTCTGTTGTGCGGCGGCCATCGTGGTTTATCAAACGCCGGAAGACCCGCTCTGTGAGAGAATAGAGGAAGACCCTTGCTTTGTGGATGATGTCTTTCATATTTATAATAAAAAAGATTACCTGCGTTTCATGGGGTATGTAAACCGTGCGCGAAAAAAGAGCGAAGCGGGCAGGGAGGATGCCGTACTTTCTGTTGACGCGGCACTGATGGCGGATATTGATCTGGCAGAAGGGGAGGGATATCCCTCCGGCAGCAGTCCGTATATCCGAAGTCCTATTCTGAGTTATGCCGGGACGTTTGAGGGCAATGGGCATACGATTGACTGGATCAGCGAGGGGAGCTATGGCATGTTTGTGCGGCTGGAGAGAGAGGCGGAAGTGAAAAACCTCACGATCCGGGCAGAGCATATTGCTTACCTGACAGAGGAAGAGGATGAGGCGCTGACAGACAGCGGTTATGGCCTTGGAATGATATGCATGGCAAACTATGGCAGGATAGCAGACTGCCGGGTGCAGGGAAAGATAGAGGGCGAAAGAAGCTATGTCGGCGGTATCGCCGGTATCAATTACGGGACGATTGCAGGCTGTGTCAATCTGGCATCGGTGGATGCCCTTGGGACCGGAGAATACGGTGCGGGCGGTATCGCCGGAAAAAATGCGGATACCTGGACGGAAAACGACGGGGACAGTGATGTAAAAGCAGTCATTCAGGGGTGCAGGAATGAGGGAGCGGTGACCGGTGACTGGCTGGCCGGCGGTATCTGCGCTGTCAATGAAGGAACAGATACCGAAATTGTGCGCTGCGGCAATGAAGGCGAAATATCCGTGCGCTGTCAGAAGGTGCAGCCATACCTGGAAAGTGAGCTTGATGAGAATCAGAGAGAGCAGTGGGAAGTGTCCATGGCCGGCGGCATCGCAGGGGAGATGGACAGCGGCCTCTTTCTGGAATGTTATAATACCGGCAGGGTTTCCATACAGGAGGAAGGCAATGGCGCAACCTATGGCATTGCCGGAGGCGCATGGGGAAATTCAGAAGTCAGAAACTGTGTCAGTCTGAGCGGGGCGGTGACAGGACGTATGCGCCATGAAAATATCATGGAATTGTCTCCGCGGGAAATGGAGCAGTGGCAGGCCGACAGTGAGGCTCTTTCGTATGTTCATAATAACTGGCAGTTTGATCTTGAGGAGGCAAAAGAAAAGCTGGGGATTATTCCGCTGGGCGTTTCCCAGTCGGTACTGACGCAGGAGAAAGAGGACGTATTTTTGTGCAGCGAGTTTATGATCCGTGCCCCGAAAGGGTTTGTGATACGGACCGTCTCGGACTATGCGCTCTGTATGGAAGCCGGGCCTGGCAGTGATCTGGCGCAGCGCGGGGATGAGGCCGGAGACTGGCAGGTATGGGTGCTTCGCCTCCCGGATCAGCAGATGGCGGCAATGAATCGTTTTCTGCAAACATGCGGGAAACTGGAAAGCATTTATGCCGGAGCCGGTGTATTTGATGATGCAGATTCGTCCCTGCCGGGTGCATTATGGCTGGCCTCACTGGATGATGAGCAGCGGGAAGCGGACATTTCCGGAATCTGGGGATGTATCGAAGAACCTGATTGGCTGCATCCTCTTTATTTTATCAACGGGTGGGATCATCATACCTGGGCCGTGGATGGACGTTACTCCTTCAATCTCTACAAGGAAGAGCTGAATGCGAAATTTTATGTATACGTTGATCCGCAGGATCCTGAGAGTCCGCGCATGGACAACATCATTTCTCTGCCGGTAAAATCCACTCCGGAGACGGGAAATGAGGTCAGATATCTGTTGCTGCTTACCAATGGATACAGCAACTACCGTCCGGATCTGGACTTTGCCAGAGAGGTGTTGGCGGGTTTTTATTACCTGCCGTATAAGAGGAAGGTAAGAGAGGGAGAGACACTCTGGTCACTGGCCGAAAGCTATACCGGCGAGGCCGGCCGGTATCCGGAACTGGCTGTGTATAACGGATTGGAAGATGAAGACAGGATTCTGGAGGGGCAATGGCTCGCCGTGCCGGAGGAATGGCTGGCTGAAGAGGCGCCGTAAGCGAAGCGTGATATGCGCGGCAGAAGAGAGACAGATGCAAATGCGGAAAAAGAGAGTCGGTACGGACAGAGCGGTTTGTCTGCGCAGACTTATGGAGGGCAGATATGAATATTTATGTGAATGAAATCAACGGCATAGCGGATGCCATCGTATCCATGCATATGAGTAAACGTTCCTGGACAAGGGAAAAAGAGCTGGAAATCCGCTCTGTCTGTGAAAAGGTTCTGACCAGAGCCGGCCGGATCGCGGAGGATGCGGAGGAAGAAGCCCTGACCAGGTATGAGGCATGGATGGAGAGCCTGCTCAAATGGGGCTGGCGCCACATTACCATGCTGCGGTTTATTGATATTTCGGTGACGGTGGAAGGGCTGCACCGGGCCGGTCAGGATGACTGGGACTCTCATGCCGCCCGTTTTAATAACCGTATTATCCGCAGCAGTACCCGTCTGGCAAGCTTTGGGTATGAGATGTCTGACTGGTATCAGGACAAGATCATGCCCACGGATGTCGCGCTGGCTTTTCTTGGGATGGAAGCGCCCAAGGTATTGGAAAAGGACGGGCAAACGTATGTAAAGACAGTCAATGGCTATATCAGGGAGGACATGCAGGACAGTGCGGACGTAAAGCGGGGGCTGTATATGCTCAGCATTCCCAGCAACTTTATCTTCCGGGTCAATCTGACAGAATGGGCTCACGTATATAAAGAAAGAAACAGTGGCGGCACGGCAAACCCGGAAGTAAAGCTCTGCTGTGAGGGGATTGCGGATCAGATAGCGCAGTTTCAGCCCAGGCTGGATCGGGAGCTGTTTTTGAAAATAAAGAACTGAACCTGATTTTGCGTGTTTTTCCCGGCAAAATATCTGTTCTTTTCAAAAAAATTCCGTTGTTTTTTGCCGATAACCAAATATAATAACATCATTCCCGTTACTTTTCACACTCATTCCAAACTCGGAGGACACAGGAATGGAGTATCTTTCTGTCGCAAAAACTGCAGAGAAATGGGGTGTCTCCCAACGAAGTGTACGCAATTATTGTTCTGAAGGGCGAATTCCCGGAGCGTTCCTCACCGGCAAAACCTGGAACATTCCCTGTGACGCAAAAAAGCCCGTTCGTATCAGGCGAAAAGATGCGGCTCCTGCTTTCCTGCCTGACATACTGAAACGTGAAAAGGCATCCGGACAGTCCGGCGGTATCTATCATAAAATCCAAATTGAGTTAACTTATTACTCCAATCACATGGAGGGCAGTCGGCTGACCCACGACCAAACCCGCTATATCTACGAGACCAACACCATCGGTGTTACAGACGAAAGTATCAATGTGGACGAAACGGCGTCTCCGGAGGAGACTGCGAAGCGGATGCGATCCCTGCTGGCAGAATATCACAAAGTTCAAAAAAAGAATTGCGGGATCTGTTGGATTTTCATGTACGCTTTGAACGCATTCATCCCTTCCAGGATGACAACGGCAGAATAGGCCGCCTGGCTCTTTTTAAAGAATGCCTGCGATACGGAATTGTACCCTTTATAATCGAAGACGATCTCAAACTGTTCTATTACCGCGGCCTGAAGGAATGGGGACATGAGGATGGTTATCTGACTGATACCGTTTTGACAGCCCAGGATCGCTTTAAAAGATATCTGGATTACTTTCGAATCCCTTACTGAGAGGGGCCATTTGAAATGTCCTCCGTTTTCATTTAGTATTCGATTCTTCCACTGAATCAACAGCTCTCATCTGAAACGATCCTGCAGTGCCTTGTGCTGTCCTGCATTTATTTTATGGATCTGCCGGATTGTCCTGTGACAGCTCTGGTTGTCTCTCTTTTCCGCGTCCTTGATCATAGGCTTTTGCAACAGTTTTTCATATCTTCATATGATGGAAATAAGGAAAATAAAATGGGTTATTTCCATGACATGTGAAGAAAAAGTAAATGCAAAAGAGTTCAGGGAGCTTCTGCGGGATTATAAGATTGTGGATGTGGATAATCCGGAAACCAATGTTTCGGAAGGGCTTTATGATTACTGCCGGGTGGCTGTGGACACAGATCTGTATATTATTTATTTCCGTCCGGTGGAAGGTATGCCGGCAGGAATCGGATCTTTCTCGTATTATGAGATACCCAAGTGCTATGGGCTGATGCAGCAGGAAGAAGCGGAAAACGGGCAGATTTTCGATTCCCTGGCCCTGTCGGACGCCGGGATTTTGCAGCTTCAGCAGGAACCGCTGTCTCTGACGGGGCAGGGGGTGATCATGGGATTTATTGACACAGGAATCCGGTATACACAAGATGTGTTCCGCAATGGCGCAGGCGGCAGCCGGATTCTGTCCATATGGGATCAGACGATAAGCGGTCAGCCGCCGGAAGGCTTTCTCTATGGGACAGAATATGTCAGGGAACAGATTGAGGAGGCACTTCTCTCAGAGACGCCGCGGGATATTGTGCCGAGCTGGGATACGGACGGTCACGGAACGGCCATAGCCAGTGTCGCGGCAGGCAGTATGCTGGACGAGGGACGGCGGTTTGTCGGAGCCGCGCCGGATTGTGACATTGTTGTGGTCAAATTGCGGGAAGCCAAGCAATATCTGCGGGACTATTATATTCTGCCCGACGGTGTGCCTGCGTTTTCCGAGACGGATATCGTGATGGCGGTAAAGTATCTGGAAAGCTTCGCAGTGGCCAGAGAACGCCCGGTGGTTATCTGTCTGGGGATTGGCAGCAATTACGGTAGTCATACCGGTTCTTCCGCACTGGATCGGTATCTGAACACGATTGCCCAGAGAAGGAGTAGGGCGATTGTTGTCTGCGGCGGCAATGAAGGCGCATCGGGGCATCATTATATGGGGCTTTCCGCTACAACGCCTCATACCGTGGAAATGCGGGTAGGAGAAAATGACAGGGGATTTGTGATGGAAGTGTGGGCGGAGGGGCCGAGCCGCTATCGGATGACTATGCGTACCCCCGGAGGGGAGACGATCAACCGGATCACGGGAAGTGACCGTCGCACGGAAATGTATACATTTGTGTTTGACCGCACGATTGTTACCATCGACAGTTTTCTGCTGGAGGAGACGACAGGGCGGAGCCTTCTGATCTTCCGCTTTGAGAGACCGACACAGGGGGTTTGGACGTTTACGATAGAGGCGGATATCGCCATTGCGGGAGCTTCCTATAATATGTGGCTGCCAATCGGAGAGTTTATGCACAGTGATACTTATTTTCTGCGCCCGGAACCGGATATCACACTGACGACCCCGGCCATGGCGGAAGGGGTGATTTCGATTACTGCTTATAATGACAGGGACGGTGGTTTCTATGAGCGCTCGGGTCGGGGATTCACGGCAGACCGGCGTATCAAGCCGGAATTTGCGGCGCCGGGGGTGGACATTTCCACATCACTGGGAAAACGGACGGGAAGCAGTCTGGCGGCTGCCATTGCCGCAGGGGCGGCGGCCCAGATGATGCAGTGGGCAGTAGTGGAACGGAATTATCCGCTGGCATCCGGCAGGGAGCTGAAATATTATCTGGCGCTGGGAGCGGTGAGGGAGAGCGGCATCGAGTATCCCAGCAGGGAATGGGGCCTGGGAAAAATCAATGTCCAACATACCTTTCGGGAACTGGCGGGGTTGTTTTAAGAAAGAGGCGGAATACCCGGTACACGGTGCAGAAAGATACACTGCCCGGTGCCGGGTATTTTTTACGAGGGGGAATTTTTATACGGGAATGCAATTCTTTTTACCAAATCGGTGGAGGAATTTTCTTTTATTTTTGGACTATTTTCAGTCCTAACGGGTTTGGGTGTCTGACAAATTCTAGTAAATATTAGTAATAATTATTGACTCAATTTTGAACAAATGATACAATTTGTACAAGACAGGCTGGAAAATGTTTCCTGTCTGTTGCTATTACCGACAGACTCCAAAAGTGCGAGGAACAGACCAATGAAAATTATTAATCAAACCAACCGAACCGTACTCTTTGACGTCATCAATCCGGAATGTCTGGATCTGATCAATCTGATGGCGGGAATCGAGACTACAGACAAGAGTCTCACGGATGAAAAGATCAAAGAGATCCACAGTCATCTGCTGGTGCACAGTTTTGACGAGTTCCTGAGAAAATTCGCACCCACGATCTACAGCTATTTTGACGCTGACAGCAAACGTATGGTATACACACTGGAGCGGCCCATGGGGATTCCGGCCCAGTTTGTAAAAGAGATCGTGATCGACCGCAATAATAATTTCCTGAAGACATTCATACGGCTGATCGACGAAAAGCGCAGTTCCAACAAGCCAAATGTGACCTTTAACTACGAGTCCATGCTGGAAATGCTGTCTCCGCAAAAGACGCTTAATGATATGAAGCGTCTGAACAAGGATGTGAATTATCTGGCTAAGGAGAGTATGAAGCTGGAGAGCGATTCTCCTGCCAAGCTAAAACGTCTCAAGATGCTTTCCAAGAAGATCAACGAGACAGAAAATTTTTATAATGAGTTTCCCACCCAGATCGCACTGATGATCGGGACGATCCGTGAAAACCTTGCAGCCATCGAAGCGGCAGGAAAGGCAGGCGGCGGCACACCGGCACCGGCACTTCCCTATTTTGACGGGGAAGGCGAGATGAAGACCATTACGTTCAAACCCGGTGAGGAGATACCGCTTCTGGAAGTTGATGATCAGGCCACACAGCTTCTGGTGTCCGAGATAGAAGAGCGGTACAATCTGATCGAGCAGCGCCGTCGGGCGGCAGTCGGCTTTCAGGAAGAGCAGGAGACGGGCATGGAGAAAGTTTCTTCACTGATGCAGGAGCTGGTCGTTTCCGCTTTTACCAATAAGATGTCTTCCAAGCTGGCGGTGATGGAAACCGGGAAAAAGGTGGAGCTGTTTAACAATTACAGCGCTTTGTACAATACATGGCAGAAGGATTTTATCAAGGTGGCGAAGCCGGTGTTTGAACGTATCCTGGGGGTTAAGGCGTTCTTTGACGCATATTCTCCCAAGATCAAGGGTATGGCCCCTTCTCTGCTGGTGACAAATCTGCCAATCGAGGAGCTGGTAGAGTCCCAGAACATGGATAAGCTGCGGCTGTATCTGGAGACTGTCAACAATAAGACTGATTATACCGATACGATCTGGTTTGGCATCGTGCCCAGGATTGAACTGCAGAGAGAGACACCGCTGGATGATTACTCCACGGAAATGACAGTGGATTTCGCGGAGAAATGGGGCTATGCGGGTGAATATGATGAGGATGATCCGGTATTTTTCTCCTCTATGGATACTTTGCAGAATCTCCTGAACGGGATCAAGAAATATAAAATACAGACTTTCTTTGGTTTTGAAACAGGGGAAGAGAGTACGTTTGCGAGGATGGCCACCGAAGGCGCCGCTGCCTTTATGGAAAAGGCGGAGGAAATTGCGGGCAGCGTATATGACGAATATGCCATTGCCTGCTTCCCCAATATGACGGTCGTGCCGGAAGACAAATCCAGGGTGGTGACTTCCAGAGGCGCGCGCATCAATGAGACGGGCGGTGTGGAATTTCCCAAAGGCATGGAAAACGATGTGAAGTTCTGGATGAAGGGTGTCTATATCGGGGCGGAGTTTGTGGCTGCAGGTATTGTGGCCGCGTGTCAGTGTCCCAATTATCTGAAGACATACCTGAAAAAAGTATATCCGGATTTTCCGGGTGTACGGTTTGATCTGGAAGAGGATGAGAACGCTCTGCGGCTGCCCATTGTGTTTGCCAAGGAGATATCCGGCTTTACCAATGATGTCAAGGAAGAGATCGACCAGAATAAGTTTGGCTTTGTCTTCTCTTCCGACAATTATACGGTGGATGGCAAGTCCGTCAGTGGCGTGACCGTTATGAGCGCCAGAAGCATGCATATGGACCGCAGGACATACCGGAGCGTATTCCAGACGACCAGACGTACGTACATAGAGCGCATGATGGCGGCTCAGCTGCGAAACAAAGACGAGCGCAGCATCCGCGCATATTTTGCTCCCAGCGGACAGATCAGTGAATGGATGAAGTTTGGCACCTGGGACAATTCCATTATACGGGAAGGCGAGAGTGTGGCGCTGGAAAATATTGCGGATGGGCTTTGTGATATCCGCATCGAGTCCAAAGGTGTGTCCGAGAGCTTTTCCATCAATATCATGGAAAACGAATAACCGCGCGCCAGGCAGCATAGGAAAGGTTGCATGCCCTGCATGTGGGATTTGGACCCAAATATGAGAAAGAAGGGATACTTATGGCTTTAACAGTACAGGCAAACAGTCTTAAAATTGCTGACATCGCAGAAATTACGGAAGGAATTTCCAATGTGGAGTTTACATCGGCGATTGACGAACGCTCCTACGCACGTTCAGCAGACATCTATTGCACACTGGTGATCCAGGGTGTGATCAATATGGATTCCGAGAAGAAGATTCTCGGAGACGAGTCCAAGAAAATGCTGGAATGGTCTCTGGTGGCGTCCAACAGTGCGGACTGCTACAAAGCAGTGGAAGTTTCCTATACGCATAACGATGTGACTACAAAATACAAATTCAGCCACGCTTTCCCCGTTTCCTACAAGGAAGAGAATGCTGACCAGGAGAAGAGATTCACGCTGGTAGTAAGACAGAAGAAAGACAGGCTGGCAGACATAACCGTAGAATAATCAACAACAGCCAAATTTCACATAGCAGGGCATTTCATAGGTTTTATAAGTTTACTTGTTCAGTGCAGGAGAGAATCGGGCAGTGTGGATTCTCTCCTGAAGTAACGTATGATTTACATAAAGTGCAGGTTCGCCCGACGGGCGGATCAGCCGTCAGAGGTGGGAGGATTCTATGGCAGACCAGAGTGCACTTGGTATATTCCTGGTGGTTTCCACGGTTGCTTTATGGGGGATTGTGATCTGGCTTACCTGTATCCATATATCGGAATACATTAAGAGACGGGTGCGTATCCGTGCGCTGGTTATGGACGACCGGGGCGGAGTCAGGGATACGCATGAATTGGGAAAACAGAAAGAACTGTTGATTGGGAAATCCACGCCTGCGAAGATGGTAAATATTGACTTCTCCGATTCCGCATATGCTGCTTCCATTGAGGAAGAACATGCGGCTCTTGTGCGTTATGGATCATACTGGTATGTATGTGCCAGAGCGCAAAAGGGCATGGTGGGGCTGCGGCAGAAGGAAGGGAATGTGGTGTATAAACTGCGCCGGGGCATTCCTTACCGGATTTCGCGGGGCGATATCATATATATCTCATACGAGAAGATTGTACTGGAATAAAAAATACCGAAGGAAGAGAACTGACAGGAGCTTATCATGGGTTTGATCAGATGTGAAAACGGACATTTATTCAGCGAGAAGCGGTATGGCACCATCTGTCCCTACTGCAGCACGGCTGTCAACATAGCCAGAAAAAAGGGTGAGGATGTGGATGGCGTCCTTCGGGATACGACTTATCTGGAAGAACTGGAAGTGATGCATCCCGTGGTGGGATGGCTGGTCTGCATTGAAGGGCCGTCCAAAGGCAAGGATTACCGGATGATTGCGGAAAAGAATTTTATCGGCAGAAGCCCGGAGATGGATATCCGGATTCTGGGGGATAACAATATTTCCTATAAGAATCATGCCATTGTCTCTTATGATGCAAAGAAGAGAAGTACATTTCTGCTGCCCGGTGATGCACAGGGACTGGTGTATCTGAACGGGGAGGCGGTCTATGCACCTACGCAGCTGGAGGCTTTTGACCAGATTGAGCTGGGTAAGAGCAGGCTGCTGTTCATTCCTTTATGTGGTGCGAACTTTGAGTGGGAAGAGGATGATGAATAGGCGGTATGGCAATGCGCAGACAATTGGCAGCAACGTATATCAGAACACTTATTTTATGACAAAACAGCTCCGGGACGGTTTTCTGGCCGTACTGGCAGACGGCACCATTGACAGTGTGACAGGGGCTTATGGGGCGATTCTGGCCTGTGAGAGTATTGCAAAGGGGATGACGGCCGTGGAAGGTGCGGAGCTGGAGCGGCAGTTTGCCCATGCGGCATCGCTGCTGCACGAGCGGCTGTATAAGGGACGTATGCCCAGGATGTCGGTTCTGGCCGCCTGTTTTGCGGGCGAAAGCGTGGTGTACCGCAGTGTGGGCGAGTTGTCTCTGGTAAACTTTGACGGCAGACATCTGACCATGATGGAAGGGGAGGCCGGGCAGATGGAAAAGCGGGGGCGGCTTACGCTGCTTTGCAGTCCGGGCATCTGGCAGGCACTCTCTGAGATTGATGTGGAAAAACTGCTCTCAGGGAGCGGACATCCATACAAAAAAGCACAAAATATGATCGAAGCGGTGAACCGCAGAAATCTGAAAGATCAGAGAAGCGCACTGGCGGTAATCGTGGCGTGATCTCTGAGATATACATTTGGTGAGTATAGATGAGGTGGCCATATGAGAAAATTGAACAGCCAGTTCGTGACCACATTTGTATCGGAGGCAGGGCTGGGCGGCCAGAACGGGACGTATTATGGCTTTGTGGAGATGGACCGTTATTATTGTATGGCAGTGGCGGAAGGATACGACGGAGACGGCGGGCAGGAGAGTGCAAAGCTGGCCGTGGACGCGGCTATTGAGGCATTTGTACAGAAGCCGGGAATGTCAGCGGGGCGGATACGGGCGTGTATAAAAAAAGCGCATAAATGTCTGACAAGACAGAGTATACGGATTCGCCTGAAAGCAGGGATTCTGCTGCTGGTTTCCGATTATACGAGATTCCGATACGGTGTCTGCGGCAATGTGATGTTGTTTGCACTGCGTGACGCCGGAATTTATCATCAGAGCATTACCCACACCGTGTATCAGACGATGCAGGCTGAGGGCCAGGTGACAGAAAAGGGAGTCGAACCTGGGCAGGAGACGGGAAATCTGTATCACTATCTGGGAGGCAAGGCGGGTATTACCGTTTCGGGCAAAATACGGCTGGCAGACGGAGATCTTCTTCTGGCTGCCACGGAAGGGCTCTGGGGCCGGGTAAACCGGGTGGAAATACTGGATGCCTACGAGTCGATCCAGTCAGTGGATGAATTTATGGGCGATCTGCAGGAGCTGTACCTGCGCGGCAGTGTGGATTCCATCCCCTGCTGCTGCATCGCAGCCGTGGACATCAAAAAAACCTATAAAGAAAATAAGGCTCTGAAAAAGAAAATATTGATCTGGGCGCTTGTTATTTTATTGATTGTGGCCATAGTGACGACTATTGCAGTCATATGGTGGCGGATCAGGCAGCGCAGACAGCGGGAAGTGCGCAGTACGATGGCTGTCTATGAAGATACAGGCGATACGTACATGGCCGATCTGAACTGTCTGTTGGCAAGGCAGGAATATGAGAAAGCGGCGGAGGAGAGCAAGAAGCTGGACCAAAATGCGGAGCGGCTGGAAAAGGAGCAGCTTTTTTCTGAAAAGATCAATATCAGTACCATATTGGAGAATGCGGCCGTGGCATATGAAGCCAGGGATTATACGACGGCCAGGGCAGAATATAAAAAGGCATTGGAACTGGCGAAAAAATATGAAGAACTGGCCCCGCTGATCACCGTAATCGGGCAGAAACAGAAGCTGACCGGCACAGGGATGGAAATTGACAATCTATTGCAGAGCGGCGCCATGAAGGAGGCCGAGGGTGATCTGGCTACGGCCGGCGCCCTGTACGCGAAAGCGGAGGCCATGCTGCGGATTGTGGATGATCCGGAATGGCTCAGGGAGGTTCAGCTTGCGCTGCTGCGGGTACAGGGGCAGGAGGCGCAGGAAGCAAAGGACGAGAGAGCACGGGCCAGGGATGAAGTGATCATAGATGCGGATAAGCAGGCGGCATTGGATGCCATATTGGCCGGTGACTTTGAAGCCGCACTTGAGGCATATACGAAGATCCGGGATTCTTACATAGAGATGGAAGAGAATGAAAAGGCGGAGGAGACGACGCAGATCATTCTTTCCCTGCAGAAGCAGGCCAGAGCGTCCGGAGAGCTTTCCCAGGAGAGCATCGACGCAGATGAGGCCGCGGCATTTGAGGCTGTTCTGGCGGGAGATACCGAGGCGGCTCTGGAGTTGTACACAAAAGTGCAGGAAGCATATCTTGCGCTGGAAGATGAGGAGAGTGCGGAGGAGATAGGAAATATTATTGCTTCCCTGTCACAGGAAGACCAGGCGGAAGAGGAAGCGCTCCCGGAGCCAGTGCCGGAAGAGCCAGTGATCCCCACGGAGGAGACGCAGGAAGTGCAGGAGGCGGGCAGTCCGCTGGATCAGATCGGCCGGGTGGCACTGGAACAGGCGATGACGCCCATTCTGGAAGCGGCTCTTCGGGATACGGCCAATCGTGATTTTGCTGCCGCCATGGAATCCTACGGAAAAATAGCGGCGCTTTGCAGAGAATATGGAGACAATAAAACCGCCGCGCAGATGGATGCCATGGTGGCAGGGCTGGAAAAGCTGCAGGCCGGGGAGCAGGCGGCAGAGTCCGGAGGGAATGCGGATGGATGAGAGTTTTATCTATGAAAGGCTGAAAGCTCTCAGCAGCGGGGTAGAGCGTTCCGAATACAGAGATATCAGCAAGGCTTTTCAGGAAATTATCCGTTATAACCGGGGCGCACTGCAGGAGCTGGAGGAGAACCTCCGCCGGGAATTGAAAGATGTGTCAGAGCGCTTTTACCTTTACGGAGCAGTGGCTCCGGTGGGAGACGCGTCGATCGTCAATGATTTTCTGTTTCCGATGCTGCCGGAAGAAGAGGCGGCGGCGGACAGGATTGCCACTGTTTTCTGCCAGTGTTCCCGTGCAGAGATGGCGGAACTGTTTGAAGGCAGTCAGGAACTGGTGGTGGAGACGGAGGACGGAACCTTTGAGATCACGGCCACTCTCAGACCCTGCAGACGTTTTCAGAAGAAAATAGAAGAGCTGCAGAATGTCTTTTATGATAACGGTGTTTACTGGAGGACACCTTATCTGCCCTATGTGGACAGATTCGGGGATGTAACCAGTGATACGTTTCAGCCGCAGACGCCCATACGCAGCATCCGTTTCCGGGAGCGGGATATTCCGGTCAGTCTGGATCTGATCCCTCTGTGGAATGTGGAGCCCATCAGCCTGAAATGTACTATTTTTCCCGTTCCGGCAATCGACGAATGGAACTACCGGCACACACTCAGACTGCCATTTGTGCAGGATGGCTATGTGGTGAGAATGGAGCAGGCTATCAGGCATGTCTATATGAGCCAGGCCGGTCTGGAGATCATATCGGAGGAGAAGGTGCAGAGAGAGTTTTCGCTGTACAGGATTGCGGTTCGCAGAGACATTAATATTCCCCATTATCCCCTGACATCAAACTTCAGACGAATGCGCCATATTGACCGTCAGGCGGACAATGCCCTCTTCCGCCCCCGCACAAGAGCGGAGATCGCACGGATTGTCACAAGCTATGAGGCCGGAGAGAGCCTGGAACTTCTGCAAATCGAAGAAGGCGGATGCGGCCCCATCGGCGGAGACGCCGGTCTTTATCATTACAGCCCTATGGGCCGGGAGAAGTTTCTCTTACTATTTCGGGCCAGGCGGGACGGATTCCTGCTGGAGGATCAGGTATATTTCCTCGTACAGGAAGTACAGAACTATTACCCACAGTTTATGATCACCGGGAGGCTCGAGCCAAAGACTCCATAGTAAGCAGACAGCGGGGCTGGGAGGGATGGAGCGGGACTGGAATATACAAACAGCGGAAACCCGGACAGCCCCGAATCAATTCACGGACGCGTGAGCGTGGCCGGGGATTGATTCCGAGCAAAGGGGCTGGGAGGGATGAGCGGGACTGGAATATGAAACACTTATGGCAGGCCGCAATGGAGGCCCTGGAAAACGGAATACGCGAGAACGATCTGTTTTTTGATGTGACGGACACAAGTTCGCCTTATGGGGAGGCTACGGTCAAAAATGCCTACAATCCTTACGGGCCGTCAGAGGGAAAGATTGCCGTCAATCCTTATTACAGTTATGAAGCCATATTCAGCCCGGTCATCAAACCGGGAAGGATTCCCAGACTGACACAGTTTTTATGTGACCTCCTGCTTCATCATCTGTGGGAGATAGATGCTTTTTCGGGGATGAACCGGGATGCGTTCCAGGTCAGGTTTCTGGAACAGGATATTCTGTCCGGGGCTTTCGGGCCGGAGCTGGTGCCGGAGGATTTTACCGCCGAAGAGATCCGCAGCATTGCCTATTATTATCTGCGGCTGTGCCGCACCGGAAACCAGGAGCGCTGTTTCTGCGATATCATGCGCAGCCTGTATCATAATGCATGGGTCAATGTGCGGGAGGAAGGCAGCGTGGTACTGATCGTAAACCACGTTCCATCTCCGGCAGACGAACGACGGGTAAACGCCATGCGCAGCATTTTCCTGCAGGCGGGCCGTACCTGTCGTATCTTCTGGGACATTCCGCCGGGCATCATAGAATGCAGTGAGACAACAATTGGCAATTTTGTATTATTCTGACAGCAGAAGCGCGAACAGGCCGGAATGGATTACCGGACGAGGAAACGGCCGGGGATCCATTCAGTTGCAGGGGGCTGGGAGGGGTTCTGCGGAACTGGAATAGGATAAAAAAATATATGTCATACAGATACAGACTTTATAAAAACGGCAGGGAGCAGGAGAATCGCCGTTATACATTACATGAACTGAGGGATATGGGCACCTTTCTGCTTCGGGATATCTGTGTCAGGGAAAAGATCATGACCCGGTCGGCGGGGCTGGATCCCAGACGTCTGAACCGGGAAGAGCTGATCGCACTGCTGTTTCGATATCGGGGCCGGGAAGAAGACTATCTGATGGATGACCTGTCCCCGGAGTCAGCGGAGATTTTAAAGGATTTGTCCCGGCGGACGCTTCTGGCTGCGGAAAAGCTGGAGCTGCCTTATAAGATAGAAATTAAGAAGGATGTACCGCTTTCGGAGGCGGAGGATGTGCTGATCAGGCATGGATTTACCGGGGATCATTTTGTGGGCATTCTTTGCGATGAGCCGGGAGAGGTGCTGGCTGTCTTTGAGGTACGTGGAGGGCGGATGTGTCTTGCACCGGGGCGTGTGCTGCAGACGCTTCCCGTTGGCAGCCTGCAGGATCTGACGGTGCTTTTGTTTGATGCGGTATCCAGTCAGAAAGTGATCCGGGCCTATAACAGCCAGAAATGTGATCCGCTCCGGGAGCGTGGGATGAGCGCGGCAAAGGCGAGGCTTCCTATTTTTTCCATTATGCAGCCGGAGGATGCCGAGGAGCCGTTGGTAATTGATTTTGGGGCAGGGCATACCACAGCGTCGGCGACGCAGGATGGTACAGACGAGATTCGGGAAGTACTTTTCCAGGATGGCAGCCGCCTCTGCCCCAGCGTGGCGGCAGTGGAGCGGTGCAGGGACGGACAGGCAGTGTTTTGCTTTGGCTATGAGGCGCTGCGGCTGATCCGGCGGGACGGTTATGGCTGCGGTATGACATTCTTTCATAATCTGCGGCTGTTTTTATATGAAGAAAAGCTGTTGGATGTATGTGACAGTGACGGAAATGTGGCCAGGATTTCATCGGATGAATTACTGAAACACTTTTTTGCTTATCTTATTTCTGTTGCCAGGGGGGAGCATGGGAAAAATTATAAGAAACTTTGTTTTCTGACACCGGAAAAAAGGGGTTCTCTGGCGCTGGCGCGGCTGCGTGATCTGCTGCCGGATTATGAGGTGGAGGGAGGCCGCTCGGAGTCGGTAAACAGTGTGTATCAGGAAATCATTGAGCGGGCGGATTATGAGGGGGAAGAGCCGGTGACGGAACTGGCCTTTCACTGCGGCGCGGGATCGGCTTCCCTGGTGGCCTGTGAGCATGAGGCGGAAAATACCAGTGTCGCGTACCGGGTACGGATCAGAGAACGCTATCTGAATGGAGACAGTGGATTTGGGGGCAATCGTCTGACATGTCTGATTTTTATGTATCTGAAAATCAGGGTGATGCTTGCCATAGCAGAGCGTGAGGAGGAAATTTTCGGGGAAAGCTTTCAGGATCCTTATTCCAGTGTGGATGAGTATGGCGGAACGAGTGAGGTCTATGCACGGTTTGAAGCGCTGTATGAGCAGGCGGAGGCAGTGGTTCCCACCAGGTTTGGGCTGGCGGAGGAGTCCGGTTTTTATAAGCGACAGAATTTCTACAGATTATGGTTCCTGGCCGAGCAGTTAAAGCTGGCGTTTTTTTCCGGCGACCCGGTCAATACCATTGAGCTGCCGGGAGCATTTGAGGAATTCTGTGCCGTGAATGCGGTAATGCAGACTGGCACTATGGAGTATCGGCTTGCATTTACCATTCACAAAGATGCGCTGGAGCTGGTGATGGCGCCGGAGATTTACAGGATTGTGAAACGTTTTATCGAGCCTTTGTGTAATGAATATGGAATTTTGATGGGGTATCGAATCAAATTTACAGGCATGAGCTGTCAGCTTCCCACGTTTCGTGATGCACTGCGGGAATTTACGGTGGGGCGCAGGGCCAGACTGAAAAGGGGGAACAGGGAAGGGCTGAAGCTCCGTGCGCTGGAAGGGGCTATTTTGCGCCGCCGGATGGAGCGCGTGGGGCGTATTGTTCCGCAGATTACAGAGGAAGAGGCGGAGATTTCCTATATCGTAACGGTGCAGTCCCATGAAGGAGATACGGTGCGGATTGTGTCTCAGGCGGGAGCGGGACGGGAAGTTTTTGGCTATGTGAGACGGCATGGGGTTACCCGGACCGTGGAGTTTACCATATGTGACAGGCTGGGCAATGAAACAGGCAGACGGATGGTGGAATTGGATATTCACACATTTTCCCGGATGACATATGACGAATTGTTTACAGCCTATCCCGTTTTCCCGGCTTTTCAGGGAGACTTTGACTCAATTGGCGAAGATGAAATCCGTCTGTTCGTCTATCGGGAGCAAAACTGGGATTTCTGCGTGCTTCCGACCGCAAGAAAGCAGGGTGTACTGTTTGTGGGTCAGGCCAGCCGGTTCCTCTTTGACGATGACAGTGTGGATTATTTTTGCGGATCGTTCTGATGCCGGAGGTTACCATGGAAATAAAACAGTTTTATCCTTTGTTTGAAGAGGGGCGTATTCTGAAAAAGGATGCGCTGGATATGATTCGGGATTATGCGCCGGATTTCTTTTCCCTTCTTTTCCGGGACTATGGAGACGGTGTGGTGGCAGGATTTCAGATCAGCGGACAGGGAAGAGAGATCCGGGTCAGTCCGGGGATTTTGAAAAGTGGTTCTTCCTTTTTCTGTATGAGGGAAGAAGCCAGACTGGAATATACGATGCAGGGCCGGATGGTGCAGATTATGCTGCGGAAACTGGGTGACAGCGCCACCGCGGATTTTCAGACGCAGTGTTATGGCCTGTCGCTGGAGCCGGTACGGGTGCCGGGAGCAGGAGAATATGAACTGGGGCGCTTCCTTCTGGAGCAGGGGGCGAGACTGCGGACCTATGAAGATTATAAGGATTTTAATGATCTTATGACCGGGTTCAATACCCTGAATCCGGTGTATATCCGCTTTGCCTGTGAGAATGACAGTACGTTGTCGCCGTTTATCCTGCGGCTGTACGGAAAGGGTGTGCTGCATTCTGCAAAGGCCGAACCGCTGGATTTGTCCTTTGCAGCCCTTTGTCTGAACAGTCCCATTATCTCCTCGGAGCTGATCTGCAATTACATAGCAGCCAGGGAGCACAGTGAAGGCAGTCCGCAGGGCAATCTGCAGATGTACCAGTGCCTTGCCCGCCTCTACACCCGTCTTGTCTCCGGCGGTGAAGTGCGCCGGCGGCCCAGGGGCATGATCGGCAAGACGATCATTGACTGAGGACTGACAGTAAAAGATATAAAATAAAAACAGCAGAAGCCCGAACAGCCCGGAATGGATATCCGGACGAGGAAACGGCCGGGGATCCATTCAGATGTAGTGGGCCGGGAAGGATTCTGCGGAACTGGAATGGAGGTATCCGTATGGGGAAATCGTATGTTGTGAATGGAGCAACTTTAAAATGCGTTCTGGGGGCAGCGCCGTCCACCCTGACAGTATTGCCGATTAACCGGGTTGAAGTCGGCGGCAAGGCAAAGGCGAATATCGGAGACTGCAAACCTATGGTAAATATCAAACCATTCGGCACCTGTGCCAAAATGGCGCCGCCCGTACCCTGTACTCCCGTGATTGCCGGAACCTGGCTGAAAGGAAAGACCAATGTAACAGTAGGCGGGCTGCCGGCACTGATGAGCGATTCCATGGCTATCTGCTCCTGTGGCGGCGGTGTGATCAAGATTCAGAAAGACGGACAGTGAGTATAACAGACCGGGAGGCACAGGGGATATGCCGTATGGAGACGAGGATTTCATTGCCTGGATGGCAGGACTGATCGAAGAACAGATGGATGGGGCCGAAGAAGATACAGATACCGAAGAAAGCGAAGAGGCCCGGGAAGAAGAATTATAAGAGCAAAAAAACAGCAGAAGCCCGAACAGCCCGGAATGGATTTCCGGACGTGGAAACGGCCGGGGATCCATTCCGTTGCAAGGGGCTGGTAGGGATTCTGCGGAACTGAAATCAAACTGGAATAGGAGGCTTAGAATGATAATTGACGTGACCAGACTGCATGTCAGTCCTTTCGCTGTAGAAGGCATTGTGGAGATGAAGATAGAACAGTCTCTGAACCAGCATGCAGCCATGTATTTAAAAGGTATCGTACCAAAGGAAACCGGGGACGCAGGCGTGATGGACACGGACGATTCCACTGTGATTACGGTATCAGGGCCTGATGATGTGATTTTCAGCGGACTCGTACAGGACATCAGGGCATCCTTTGAAGGACAGGTATATTATCTGGAAGTATGGGCAGTGTCGTTCAGTATCAGGGCGGATACGGATGTGATTTCCCGTTCTTTCCAGGACGCGGGTATGAATTATCAGCAGATCGCGGATCTGATGGCAGGGGAGGGCGCACTGACGGCCAGTATGGAAACGTCGCCGCTGCCGGTCAATAACCTGCTTTTGCAGTATCAGGAAACAAACTGGGAATTTTTAAAGCGGATCGCTTCCCACGATCATTCCGTGCTCCTGCCGTCGGTGAAGGAGGCTTCTTTCTATTTCGGTATACCGAAGGGCAATCAGATGGGCAGCCTGCTTTCATATCGTTTTTCCGTGGGAAAGAATATCAGGCGTTTCCGCAGACACGTTGGCGCGGGGGTGGAGGTATCGCCGGACGATTCCATGGAATATACGGTTACGGCCGATGACAGTGTCCTTTCCATCGGGGATACGGTGGATTACGGCGGCAATACGCTGTTTGTGCGGGAAGCGAAGATTCATCTCAAGGATGCCATGCTCACCTGCAGTTACGTGCTTTGTCCGGAAAACGGCCTGAAGGTTCCCGTGTCCTACAATCGGCATATCACCGGACTGACGCTGCCGGGACAGGTGCTGGAGGTGAGAGAGGATACGGTAAAAGTGCTTCTGTGTGTGGACGAAAGCCAGGATACGGCCGCGGCATATGCCTTTCCTTATATTACACCTTACAGCGCGGAAAATCATACCGGTCTCTATCTGATGCCGGAAGTGGATGATGTGGTACATATTCAGTTTCCGACCGAAGATGAAAGCCTGGCGGTGGCCCAGTCTTCTTACCGGCAGGTGAGCAGTGACCGCAGTGTGGACCCGGGTATTAAATATCTGCGGACACCCCATGACAAAGAGATAAAGATCAGCGATAAGGAGATTCTGATCACTGCCAAAACGGGCGGCCTGTTCGTGCGGCTCAATGAGGATCAGGGGATTGAGGTATTTTCCCAGCATGGGATCAGGGTCAATACGCTGTCCAGCATTGATGTGCTGGCGGGGGGACATATATCCATGACCGCAGGAGACAGTATCCTTCTCAATGCGGGTGTTGGATGCAGCGTCAATGCGGGCAAGAGCATTGATGCCAGAGCGGGCAAGGATATTGCCATGACTGCCGGAGAAGGTGTGGTCGCAAAGAGCGGCAAGGAAATGACTTTTTCCGCGATGGATAAGCTGGGCATGGAGACGCAGAAGGAATTTGTGGTGAGTGCGGAGAAAGACATGACAATTGTTACCCAGAAGAAAATGTCTCTTTCCTCCAAAGAGGATATGGTGCAGGAGTCGAAAAAGAAAATGAATATCAGTGCCAAGTCAGAGGTAGGAATTTCCTGCAAGGCAAGCTCCATCAAGATGGATGGCTCCATGAACCTCAAGGCATCCAAGATCAAAGAAAACTGAGAGTTTACCTATGAATGAAGATTTCAGAAAGGAATACATAGAAATCAATAATCAGGCACTGCTGCGTGCCAATGCTTATTATTTTTCCCATCTGGAAGAGCTGACCGGTCTGTTTCGGCAGGGATTGGAAGACGCCTGCCGACGGGTCGGAGAGATGCAGGAGAACGGATATGGGGAAATTGCCTATATGGAAGTGACCATGCTGCGTACAAGACTGCTGGCGCAGGATTACCGGATCCCCATTATGGTCTATGGCACGAAGTGGTATGCCGATCCGCAGCAGGCGCAGGCCGGGGAAGTGTGCGGCGATGAAATTTTCCGCTATTATCAGGAGATGATGAAGGAGACGGAAAGCCTGGTAAAAAAATACCGGGCCAGGCTGCCGGAGCGGATGCTGCCAGGCTGCCAGAGCCTGTCAGCCGCAAATTTCTGGAAATATGCGGAGATGGCGTGCAGAAGGGCTGTGATGGGATTTTCCATGCAGGACATGCGGATCAGTGATACGTTTCTTGTCCGTGTCTGTGAATACATGGGATATGGACGGGTTTGCCGGTGTTTTACTCCGGATATGGAAAGGGACGAGAGGAAAAAGTGGTTTGACAAAAAGGAAGAGGAGTCCTATCGGTTCCGGGACTATCGGGGGCTTGATTTTTCCGGCTGGGACTTTGGTGGCCTTGACCTGAGCGGGTGTGACTTCCGGGGATGCATACTGGATAGGTGCAACTTTGAAGAGGCCAATCTGGACGGCGCCTGGTTTTGTGACAGCAGCATGAAGGAGGCATCCCTTGCGGGGGCCTGGGTTCCCGGCGCCAGGTTTGACGGCGCCAATCTGGAAAAGGCCGTACTGACAGGCGCGCACAGCGTCTGTATGATCAACGACGCCACATGGACACGTCCCGATTGTGAATGGGCCAGTTTTGTCGGGTGCATGCTCAGAGAAGCCGATCTGACGTTCAGTGCCATGGAAGGGGCGGATTTTCGCGGTGCAGATCTGACAGGCGCCATGTTCAATGAGATTCATAAGGAGTATTATGAATTGGATCATGTGCAAAAAGAGCAGGTGGGCTTCCTGAACTGCTGATGAAGCGGACAGATCAAACAGGGAAGCCTGTCGTTCTGCGGCATGGAGGTAGGGGATGGAATACTTTTTAATGAAACCTTTTGAGGGCGGGGGCAGGGTAAAGATTCTCAATCATGACAAAGATATTTTTATATGCAGTATGAGTAAAAAAGGGGAACTGCCGGACTTTACCCTTCATCCCTGTCCGCTGATCAGCGACCGGGTGAAGGAGCTGCTGGAGCAGTTTCTGCCGTCCATGGATTTTACGCCATGTGTCCTGGAAGGAGAGGGAGTTCCCATCCTCTGGTCTTTCCAACCGGCGGTATTGGAAGAAGAGGGCGCGGTATTTCGGGAGGACGGCTCGGTCAGCGCGGTACGGCCGATGGGGCTGATGCCCCTCTTTATGGTTCCCAATTATAAAAAAGTATCTTATGTGATCAATCTGGCTCTGGCGGAATGCCTGCTGCGGCGCGGATATCTGAACCTGGAGCTGGAACGGATCGGTACACTGGGAGGTGAACAGTATGCCTAAAGCGGTAGATGGCGCAAAGGGATGCCAGGGGAAATCGGCGGAACCTGATACCAATAATCCGGCAGTGGACTGCCCCTGCAACAGTTTTCTGCGGTGCAGTACCCGCATCCCTTATGGGGCAGAGGTATGGGCAGATGAGAATAAGAAGCAGATTGCCATGTCGGCGATTTCTTATAAGAGTGTGGGTGTGACGCTTGTTCTGACATATACGAGAGGACTTGTGAAAAAGCTCAGGGCCGATCTGAGCGAGGATGGGACAAAGCCATTGGTTTTCCGGGGATTGGACGAGAAATATATCAAGGATCATATGGACAAACTGAAGATACACAATGGCGTGGACTTTACCAATTTCCAGAAGCTTATGGTGGGGCGGGCGAATCTTGTACAAAATAACCTGGTCATGCGTTCTGATGTTTACAGTAAGAAAAAAGGCGGATACGAGCAGGTAATTCCTGCTTCCGGTCAATATGAAAGTAATGAATGGAATGTAGATCATATCTATTCCAAATCAAAAGGCGGCTGCAACCGATTCTGCAATGCGCAGATGTTGGGACGGCAGGCCAATATCAAGAAAAACAACAAAGCATTCGGCTGTATCTGCGCACAGACCGTTCCCAATGCAACCGAAGATAAATTCAGCGTGAACGGCAAGACAGACAGTGAACTGTGGAAGTGTAATACATTGTGTAACAATGGAAAGAAACCGCCGAATAAAGTACCACAGACACCGCCGGGGATGATTGATGGTTATCCTGATAAAAACTGCAAAATCTGTACGCTGGATAATCCCTGTGAATGGTCAGAGGCGCTGCAGAAATCAAGAAAAGCGGGTCTGAAAAAAGAGATTGACAAAATATGCTGATGATACACGGGCTAGGGAAGTAAGCAAACAGACATAACAGGGCAGCCTGTCTGCACTGTTGCAAACGGACATGCGGCCTGTCCGCATGTCCTATGGAGGACAAAGATGAACGGTTCAGATGACAGGGAGGTAAACAGACTGCCAATAGACGGTACGGAATTATGGAAAGGATGTATTCTGGCATCCTGCGTGCATGGCGTGATGTTGACGGAATTTCCCTTTACATTGAAGGAGCATACATGGTCCGGGGGACTTTATGTGACAGAGAACGGCGAAGGAAAAGCCGCGCTTATCTTTTCGGAAGAGAAGGGGCTGCTGCTTGGCATGTTTTGGATGTATTTCAGCGAGCGGACGGAACTGGTACTTACAGATCAGTATGCCCGATCCCATTATAAGGGAGCACCGGCAGAGATTCAGGAGATGGCAGAGACTTTGGCTGAGCTGTTCGAGGACGGGGAAGGGGATAAGAAGCTGCCCTATGTGACGACCGGCTTCTGGCAGGAGAATGGTCAGATACTCAGCAGGGATGCGTATGAGGACTGGCTTGCGCACGGCGGGTATCTTCTGCAGCATCAGATGGAGCCGTTCGAAGAGGCCATGCCCTACTACGAGGATGTCTGTTCCATGGACGAGCCGAGGATGGAAATCGCGGAGCGCCTCTACCGGGAACGGATTCAGTCCCCGGGGCAGCAGGTGGTATTGACAAAAGAAGAGCAGGCGGTACTGCAGGAAGCCGAACCCCGGAATATGGAAGTGTGCCAGGAAGTTTTTGAGGCGTTTGGGGTGGTGTTTGCGTGAGGATGGGGGATGTGGTTGTTTTCAGATTGTTGAAAAAGGGGAAATGGGATGTTTTTTTAGCGAAAATGTGCTATAATTTGATGGATAATTTAAAGTTATCCGTTGGTTTCTATTTATTAAACGCCGTGTATACAATTAATTGCTGGATAATGAATGCTATCGCGGGATGAAAAGCCTGAAAAAGATAAACAGATTGGGAGAATTTTGTATGGAAGAGTTACCGACATTTGGATTAGACAAGCCTCAAAATATCAGAAAGATACTGAAAAAATATGATAATACGGAATTTTCAGAAATGCAGTATACAGGAAATAAAATAAAAGATGTTCCTGATGATTTTACCGGATTGCGTATTAAAAATGGTGATTATAATGAATGCTGTTTTAACGGAAACAGTTTTCGATACGCAGGCGCATCCGGCTCTCGTTTTCGCTCATGTACTTTAAATGACTGTATAATTGAAGGCGTAAATATGCAATTTTGCGATTTTTCTAACAGTTGTATTCAAAGCAGCAATTCTGACCGGGCAATGATAAATGCTTCCAATTTAAACCAAAGCTGCTTCTATAATACAAAATTTCAAGGCCTGCATATAGAAAATTCTTCTATCTCTCAGTCACAGTTTTTTAAAACTAAGATATATGACTGTAATTTTACACATACGACATTACAGGATAATAATTTTCGGGACGCTGTTATAGAGAACAGCTCATTTATAGGGTGTAATATGGAGTTTTCCATTTTACGTAATACTGTTTTGAAAAATGTTATTCTTCCATTTCATCAGATTGCATATATTTTTGATGGTTTTCAAAACATAATGTTACCGGGAAATGATGTGAAAATTTCTTCTTCCATGGAAAATGCCCCTATATTAACGGTCACGGAATATCTTCAATTATTGCCGGTGTTTTCTCAATATTATCTTGAAGAAAGAGAATATTTTCCTTTAGCTAATATAGCTTTATTTGAAAAAAATCGGCAGCTTGCTCAAAAATACATATATGAAGGATTAAAAGAATATATACGTATGAGAGACTTTCGCAGATTAAAGTCCTTATGCAGACTGGCGGTAATACAAGGTGATTTTGACCGGCATTTTTTATCCGAACTTTACTTTAAAATTGTATATTATTTTATGTCGGTTGAACTTACTGTAGGAGAACAATATCAATTTAATCTGCATATTGATGAAATAAAAAATATTTTATTTGATAATACGGAGAAATCCCATATCGTACTGGCATTAACGACTGATTTAACAATAGAGCAGGCAGAAGAGTTTACTTATTTAATTTCCGTGTTGGAAGATTGCCTGCAATACAGTGAGATTTCAGATAAGGATTATAGTTTTGAAATCAAACATAATTCTCCTACATTTTCCATATGGATGTTAGTTGCATCTTTGGATCCAAATCGACTTATTTTATTTATCAGCATATTGAAAGGAATCGTGGAGGGAAGTACTGCTTGGTTATTACCTGCTTTAGCAGTTACTGCGGATATCATCACATTAGGCACATTTATAAAACAGTTAATGGAAAATAACAGTTCTCTACCTGCTGAAGCTTGTGTTGGAACTAAAGACAATAAAACAGCATCTTATGTTGAAAACAAACATAAGATGTTGCAGGAGAAAAATATTAAACTGGGTTTATCCATAGGCAATTTGCATTTCAACTACGAATCAAAGAAAAAATATCATTAGAAAGGCTTAATGTATTATTTTGACAATAAACACAATCTGGCCCTGGATTCAAATGATATGTTTGACATATATTTAATGCTGCGTAAAATATCTTTTTTAATGTTGTACTTTCAGGAACAATCCTATTTTTCATTTCGGTATTCTGCAAAGGACGGAATATTGAAATAATCGGCTGTATGCCATGTGATGCCAGCCACTCGATACCCGATAAGAAGCTGGCATCACTTTCCAATCCATATAAGATGGAGCTTTTCACATTTCCCGTTTTTCCCCATAGTTCTACCGCTTTTAATAGTGCCTCTTTATAGTTTTCTACGGAAATTGAACCTTTGCCGGGCATATATATTTTCCTGAGATTATTATCAAAAATTTCTATGTTGAAAGCAATTTCATTTAGCCCGGCATGATGATACTCGGATAAGATTTGTAGATCATGTGGAGGCAGAGACATTAAATATATTGGCTTATCTGTTTTTGATCGCAGATACTGAATCATTTCAATAATTCTAATATATTCAATTTCTGGTTGGCCGGAACCCCCTCCAAT
This sequence comes from uncultured Lachnospiraceae bacterium, assembly GCA_910587155.1. Lineage (GTDB taxonomy): Bacteria > Bacillota > Clostridia > Lachnospirales > Lachnospiraceae > VSOB01. The sequence goes on along the minus strand of CAJULA010000014.1, from coordinate 58,199 downwards.
TAAGATATGACGGAATTTCGATTTAGCAATATGCCAATCTATAATTTCAATCATATCTTCCTTATTGTAATCAGATGGGCCTGAAGGTACATCACAGAAAGCACACCCGCATTTGTTTCGTTTAAAAAAACATCCAAGTGAATGATGAAGTCTCAATCGGTCTGTAGCGAGAAAAGATAAATCTTCATATTTATTCCCACTTTTTGTTTTTATATTGTAAAATGATCCATTCCTGTCCAGATGAATCAAACATATTTTTTCTCCGGCATAAAAGAGCCAAAAGTCATTATCTTTGAAATGAATTTCAAATGGCGACATACTGCATAGTTTTAGATTGACAGGAGCATTTATAATAAAATCTGATCGTATATAAATATCTATTGAACTATATGTTCCTTTTCGTATGTGCTCCTGTTGCATAATTTTTTCTGCTTTGTCAGAGATTTTTATTCCTTGTGACAATAACTTTGCTTTTAGATCCAAACAGTAATAAAAAGAATCTGTATTGGGAATATCCTTCTGGTAAGGTTTAATATTTTCGTGTAGGTTTAAAGTACCATTTGGATTAACAGTTGTAATATTTGTATTTAGCAATATACTGTAAATACTGGCATCTTCTTCATATATCTTATTTTCATCAAATCCATCTCTTAACACAGCGGAAACTTCCTTTGATTCGACGGCATTTTTAAGATATTCAGGATAATGACCATAGGATTGATGCGCATCCGTAATATAGGAACTAAATGGAACGTCATATTGAAATTGAGGAATTACATATTCTTCATCTGAATAAATTTTCAAATAAATATCCTGTAAGGTTATCCCGTATTTTTTTGATAATACTTCATTTAAAAGAGGGGTTGAAGATTGAAAACGTGGATTGATTTCCAAAAAATAAACCTCAGTGTCAGAGACCAGAAAGTCGATTCCCAGAATCCCTTTATAATCTATATTTTTTATTAATTTGGCAGCCTTATCTGCATAGAGCCGTACTTTCTCTTTCACCTTATATGATAGACTGTCGTATGCAATAAAATCACTTCCGTGAAAGATAAGCCTGTTTTCAACCCTTTCCACAATTTGGACAGAAGCAGGTGTAATTACAATGTTATTTCCTATTATAACGTGAACATTAATGGAAAAAGAAGCTTTTATATAGGGTGAAAGAAGAAATATTTCATACTTATTTAAGCATTTTTTCACAGTTTCCCAGGATTTATCGTCGACTACATAGGTATCATTACCACCGGAACCTGTACATCCTTGTACAATAAATGACGTATTGCCCGGAAAAATTTTTTTAAAATATTCAATGGAACACTGACTGTAAGATAATGCGATACTTTCTAAAGTTGGTATTGTATTTGATAACCAGAGCCGGGTTTTCATTTTATCCCGCAAAAGATTATATGGATATATTTTATTGGTAACTATTGTACGTTTAACAATTTCTTCCCCAAAATAAAACGCAAAACGCGGATTATAAAACATAAATTTTACATTTAGATTTTGGCGAATAAGTGAATAAAGCACTTCTCTTATAAAATTTTCTAATACATCAGAATCTCTGTTATAATTTAAAATCTTGCCAAAACGGGCTGAGTAGGAAATATTTCCATTTTTCCCAGAACCAATAAAAGTTACGCTCCCTTTAAATAAATTGATACATGAACGAATTTCAGATTCTTTTATTCCCACCCAGTATAACTCTTCCATACAAAATTCTCCCAATCTGTTTATCTTTTTCAGGCTTTTCATCCCGCGATAGCATTCATTATCCAGCAATTAATTGTATACACGGCGTTTAATAAATAGAAACCAACGGATAACTTTAAATTATCCATCATTAATGGGTAATATTTTCATTAACAATAAAGTGGCAAAATATAATAGTAGGAAAGCTGGCATTATTAGATGGAGTAACAGGCAGGAAATTGGAGAAGATAAACTATTTTATATATGGATATTACTAAGGGATGACTATATTGGAAAGATTTGATAGTGCTCTGACTTGCATTGCATAGTAGCACAAAACAGTTGTTGCAGGTAATCAAAAATTTTCTGCCATGTCAGAACTCAAAGTGGAAAATATTGCAAAATATATTATGATGGAAATGAAAATATTAACTTTGCTTAAGGTAGTACATCCATTACTATCCGTTAACAAGCTGACAATTCAAAGAAGCTTAGATGTATGATTGGATATTGAAACATCCTCTAGCATTGCTTCCAGCATGGAAACGGTTGCATACAAAGTGCTCATGGAAAAAACCTCTCTCATGATCAGAATCTGAAGGAAAACTCAGGAGTGAGGGGCGACTTTGACATCGGAAAGACTGAAGTGTAATATCCATGCTCCGGATATCCATTTTTACCTGGATGGGGAGGAAACAACCCGCAAAGAGAAAGAGGCATTGGCAGAGAGGTCTCAGAACATTTATGGAAAATATATTTCGGAGAGTTATCAAGGTATATAATACCAAAGGAAGTGAGGCTGGGGCGAATACCCTGTTCCTGCGAAGCAGGTGCTAAACAATCTTGTGGGCTTGCGTGCTTGCATCAGGGAATCTGTTTAATACAATATGTAGTTTAAAGAACCTATGTTCTTAAATGTTGTGAAGTAAAAACAAGAAAATACAGGATTTAGGGTGGTTGACAAAACCAAAACGTTAAGACATAATATAGAAAGCGAATTGCAGAGTGCATACCAGGACTGCCCGGCCGGAAGGCGGTCGCTGGTACATGTCAGTGGAAGATGGTCCCTCAGGGGAGATCGCTGTTAACCGTTTGTTGTAGTAGGAGTACACGGGGAGATAAAGAAGTAATGTACAGGATCGCGGTATGTGACGATGACATGGAATTTGCAGAGCAGTTAAAGACATATATACTGGGATATTGTATAAAAGCAGGGCCTGAGGTTTCCCTGAAGGTATATACAGACAGCGGGCAGTTGATGGATGCGGTCAGTAAGAAGAAAGGATATGATCTGTATATTCTTGATATCAGGATGCCGCTATACTCGGGTATGGATATTCTGGAGAGGCTGGAAGCAGACGACGGCGGGGCAGAAATCATCCTGTTGACTTCCTATATCGGATATGCAGTGGACGCCTGTTCCTATAAGAAGGTTTTTCGATACATTGCCAAAGAGGATTTCCGGGATAAGCTGGGAATGGCACTGGATGCTTTTTTTGCGGAAATGGACAACAGACTAAAGCACAAGCCCTATATCATACAAAATAAAATCAAATGCGTAAAATTCTATCAGGAAGATGTGGTTTACATATACAAAGACAGAAAATATGTACTGTTTGTGCTGAAGGACGGCAGGAGGGAAAAAGAAAGATGCAGCTTGGCCAGGGTCTATGAAAAGATGCGCAATCCCGATATGCTGATACTGGACAGAAGCTATATTGTCAACATACCGCGTATCAACAGAATCCAACAGGAAGAAGTGGTAATGGATTGTGACATTATTCTGCATACGAACAGAGATCATATACAAAAGCTGAAAGCGGCTTTTGCCGCATATTGGGGAGAACTCTTATGATGGGATTGTGGGTGATGGAAGCGCTGGCCGGATGGCTGGAGAATCTGATCGGTTTTCTGTTTGTCAGTGATATTGTCGGTGTGGAACGAAAGAAATATGGCCATATCAGTATCCTGGCTGCAGGGATGACAGCAGGACTCTGGGTGATAAACCGGGTGGAACTGCTGTCAGTATTGGCCGTATTTTATGAAATAATCGGAATGACATGGATTTCTTATCTGTGGTATCGAAAAAAGATGGCGGATATCCTGGTTTCCGTGGGCAGTTTTTTTCTCATTTTATATTCTCTGGATTTCCTTCTGATTGTGGTCGTGGGGATCATGAGCGGAAACCGTGATTATGGCTTGAAAATCGTACAGAGTCAGTCCTGGGACCGTTTTTTGCTGGTAGTGGTCGCCAAGGCTGTGTTGATTTTGCTTTATGTCATATTTCATTCGCAGCTGAAAAAGATTTCTGTTCCATTCAGGAAAATGCTGCCCGGCGTGGCAATTGCAGTTATTTTGTCCTTTGCTTTTTTACAGAAAGTCTGTACGGAAATCAATGCGGATATAGCCGGGATTGGACTTATGTTCTTCCTTGTGATGGCGATGGGCGGCAGTCTGGTAGTGCAGTACACAAAAGTGAAAGGGCGGCAGTTACAGATGGAATTACTGGAGGAACGCGGGCGTGTGATGGCGGATGGATACCATACCATGCTGAAAAATTATAACCAAAGCCAGGCCTATTATCACGATCTCAGAAACCATCTCCTTACGATAGAAAATTATCTGATGGGCGGAAGCTATGAGAAAGCAGCGGCTTATGCATCTTCTCTGCGAAGCAGTTATCAGGAAATTGGCCGTCATGTCTTTACAGGAATTGCGATCATAGATTTTGTACTCAGCTGCAAAAAGGCGGCGGCAGAAGAGAAAAATATCCGCTTCCAAATTGAGGCGGATCGGGTCAATGAAAAGGTGCAGGACATTTCCGAGACGGATTTATGTGCCTTGCTGGGCAATGTGCTCGACAATGCCATCGAGGGCTGCGAAAGAGTCGGGGAGATCGGGGCAAACAGAGAGATTCAGGTATTGATTAAAAATATTCAGGAAACGGTTATGATTAAAGTGGCAAACACCTGCGAGGGGCAGGAACTGCCGGAGCGGGAAGAGCGATTGTTACCACGCACGCTGAAGAAGGAGAGCTGGCTTCATGGATGGGGAATGCGGAGCATGGAAATGATTATGGAAAAAAATAAAGGAACCATGACATATAACTGCCGGGACGGGTGGTTTGAGGTAGTGGTGGTATTCTTTTTTTGAGGAAGATATGTTAACTCTTATATCGGAATGGGTAGTTAAGCGGTTGATTGTACATAGGGCGATTGCAGAGGAAAGGAGAGATGTATACCGCTACGGGTGTGAACTGATCGTGTCAACGGCATCTGTGGCATTATTTATTTTGCTGGCAGGTCTTTCATCAGGGCGATTTGCATCAGCACTTATTTTTTTGCTGTACTTTATGCCGATCAGAACAGTGGCCGGCGGCTATCATGCCCCGTCTTATGGGAAGTGTTTTGTGCTGACCAGTCTGACTGCTTTTATCTGTGCAGGCGGAGGAGAATTCTGTTCGCGGACAGGAAGGGTGGCGGGGATATTTTTGTGGATTGTTTACGGCGTTGCACAGCTGTTTATCTGGCTGCGGGGGCCATTTCGCTCGCGCCGCCATCCTTTGCGGGAGGATCGGATTGCGGGGAACAGAAGGCGTATGCACCGGATGCAGATTCTGGAAACAGCAGTGTGCCTGAGTCTTCAGGCGGCGGGCAGAGAGATATATTTATATACAGCCATACTGGCGACGACAGCAGTTGCCGTTATGATAGCAATGGCAGAAAAGGAGGAATGTGGAAATGTGGGAAGTATTGGCGGCTCTCATTGAAAAGGCGGCGATCTATGGCGCGGGCTATTTTTCCTGCGGAGCTACTTATGAGCCGGAAGTTCCGGAAGAATTCATTCAGGAGTAAAAGTACAGAGAGGTCAGGTCAGGCTGATCGACGGTATCAGAAAAGAACCTTTCGGTTTCAAAGCAGGAACCGGGAGGTTCTTTTATTTGTGCCTTACCAGAGCGTGAAACAAGTTGCGGTCAGGAAGTGGGTCGTTTACGGCCATGGTATTTTTTTGTCGAAAATTGGTGATAAAATATAAAATAACAGGTGGCAGAAGCTGATTTTTTGCCGCTGTCTCGCGGATTTTGACCTGAGAGACGGGCCGTTTTGCGAGAAATGGAAAAGGAAAGATAGAGGTAACAGAGCAGCCGGTCTGTTGCGTTTTGCTAATAGGCAGGGGGAAAAGGATATGAGGAGATGTCTGACAGCAGCGATTTTATATGTAACATTTCTGCTGTCTTTTTCTTTGCATGTCTGTGCCAGGGAGATTGTAAGCAGGGAGGAAGGGCTGGATATTATCTTTGTCATGGACTGTAGCGGCTCGATGAGGAGTAATGACCCGGATGGGATCGGCAGGGGGATGATGAAAGCATTTGTGGATACGGTGCATGCGGAGAGCATTCGGATCGGTTTTGTGGCGTACAGTGACGCGATTGTGGCAAAGACTCCGCCCGTGTCCATAGCGCAGCAGGCAAAGCGGGATGATCTGAAAGAACTGATTGATTCCGTTCCTTATGCGGGGGATACGGATATTGGCCTGGGGCTTTCGGAGGCGTACGCGCTGATGGAGGCGCAGGAAGGCCGCAGACGGGTGATCGTGCTGATCTCCGACGGCGTGTCAGATTTGCCGGGCAGTGGGAGCCGGACGCTGCGGGAGTCGGATGAGGAGATGGCGCGCTGCATCAGCCAGTGCACGGAGGAAGGCGTCCCGATCTATACCATTGCGTTTGGGGAATATGAAGGCAGCAGGGGGATTCTGGAAAAAATGGCGGCGGACACCGGAGCGGAAAGCTATGCGGCAGCGGACGGAGATGCGCTCATCGAAGTACTGTATGGAATATTCAGCGGTACGCTGTCGTACACGATTGAGCAGTTTTCCAGCGGCGTCTATGCGGGCGGGGAGCAGGAGATACGCTGTGTGCTGGATGAGCCGTATCTGGATGAGGTGGATGTACTGCTGGTCTCTTCGGAGAAGACGGGGCAGGCGGTGATTGTCTGCGGCGGGGAGGAAATTCCTATGCTCAGTCAGTCCTGTTATGCGGCAGGCAAGATAAGCGGCACGCTTCTGGGGAGCCGTGGCAGCGAGGTAAGCGTGAGAACAATGACCAATCAGGGTCAGGAGCTGAAAGTGTTTCTGGTCGGATACCGCAATCTCACACCGGTTTTTCAGGCGGAGGAAACCATTTCCAGAAACCGCGAGAGTACCTACCAGGTTTATTTCCGGGATAAAAACGGAGACATCATATATGACGAGGCGTTTTATCGGCAGTTTGCATGGACACTGACCTGCGCGGCGGGCGGGAATCCCGATCAGAATGTGCAGATCAGGGGTGTACAGATTCGGGAGGGGATACTGGAAGGAAGCTTTACGGCCGCATATTCCGGCATCTGCCAACTGACGGGAGAACTGTCAGACAGACTGGGGGTGTATCGCTTTGAGACGATGCTGGAAGTGGTGAATTCACCGCCGCAGGGTACGCTTCCGCAGCTGCGGATTCATACCCTGCAGACGCAGACAAGCTGCGATCTGGACAGGTGTTTCCATGACGAAGACGGTGACAGTCTCACCTATGCGATCGAGAAGGGACCGGAGGAAAATGCGGATGCGTGGCTGGAGGACAATTACTTGTGCATACAGCCCCGCCGTCCCGGCATCCAGACACTTACACTCATTATTTCCGACGGGGAAGCACAGATTTCCTGCCCGGCGTGGATTCTGGTCGTTCCATTCTGGCAGGCATACTGGTGGCTCGTTCTTCCGCTTGTACTGGCAGCGGCAGTGTTGCTTTTTAAGATATTTTACAGACCGAAACCGGAGCTGGAGGTGATCGAAGAAAAAAAGGCGGGAAACCACTTCGTGGGCAGACTTGATGCTTATGTAACCCTCTGGCCGGATGATCTGCCGGAAATCCCGCCCCTGACCTTCCCCATGCATAAGATAAAAAATGTGAGAGTATGCGTCGGGGATCTGCTGAAGGAGTATCCGGAACTGGCGCAGCGCCTGGGACTTTCGGAAGTGTTCCTCATCGCAGATGAGGAGCGCCGCATGATCCTGTATCATTCCACCGATGCCACGGTCATGATCGGCGGTTCCATCGTCTGCCGCCAGCTCCAGTACAGAGTGGGATTCGGAGATATCATCTACATAACCGCCCAAAACGGCGCCTGCGAACTCGAACTCCACTATATCTCCGTGATACAGTAACCCATTTACCCACCCGCCAGACGGCCCCGGAGGTCTGTTGCGGAACTCCAAATAAGAAAGGAAAACCTATGGAAACAATAACCCAGACAAACAGGACGATCCTGTTTGCGGAAGTGAATGCGGAGAAGCTGAATCTGCTCACCCTGATCGGAGACGTAAGGGGAAAGAGCAGTCTGGATGACGACAAGATCAGAGAGATCAACGAAGAACTGGTCGTATCGGATTTTGCGGAATTTCTGGAAAAATTTGAACCGGTTGTCTATTCGTGGTGCGATGCCTTATCGGGCGCCATCCGTTACAGCCTGGTGAAGCCGGAAAATATTCCGGAAAACTGCATTACCGTGATCCCGCTGAATGAACAGAATGATCTGCTTAATATGCTGATCACACTGCTGGGCGCCAGGGAAGCGCAGGGGGTGGCAAATGTGGAATTTCAGTTTGCCAATGTGCTGGACATGATTTCGCCCAGAAAAATCATGGAGGATATCAGACAGGTCCGGCGTGAAATCCAGTACACCTATGGAAAATATATGGAGCTTGACGAAGAGGACCCCAAGCGGCTGGACATCGGAGACAAACTGAACTACCAGTTCGAGCAGGCCAGCCAGAACTATAACAATGTCCTGGCGATGCTGCCATTGGCCATTGAGGATATTAAGACACGTCTGCTGCTGGGAGACAATGACAGCGGACAGCAGGGACGGGATTTCAAAGCGGGACTTTTGAGCATGGGAGATGACGGCGAGCTGAAAATCCTGGAGATGAAGCAGGAGGAGAGTACCCAGCTGGCCGTGGTGGATGATCAGATCAACACAAGTCTGATGGAAACCTTCCGGGAAGACTATGATGCTCTGAATGAGGAAAAATCCGACTATGTGAGGGATCTGGTGGTACGAACCTTCTGCCCGCTGACTTCCACCATGGAGAGCAGCATAGACCGGGAAGTGGAAGTGAAAAACTATAACCATTATCTGGAATTTTATAAAAAGAGCAAAGATGACTTTATCAAAGCGGTGAAGCCGCTGATCGAGAAGATACTGGGGGTGAAGACATTTTTTGACCAGTATCAGGTAAAGGAAAAGGGGATGCAGCCCAGGCTGCTGATTACGAACACCCCGCTCGATCTGATGGTAAAGGCCAGCAATCTCCCCAGACTGCTCACATACCTGAATACGACCAATGACAAAAATGAATTTGACAATACGATATGGCTGGGAATTGTGCCGGATGTGGAACTGAACCAGACAGAGGGAGGGCGTCTGCAGAGAATCCGCTTTGCGGGGAACCAGAAGACCGAAAAGCCCGGAACCAATACGATGGAGAGCCTGACGGCGCTTATGCACGCCATTTCTCCTTATCGCATCACAACATTTTTCAGTTTCCGGACAGGAGAAGAGACGACGTTCAGCTATGTGGCCACGGAGGGGGTGGGCATCTTCAAGGATAAATGCACACCGCTGATGAAGAAGGATTACAGTGAATTCGTGGTTCCCTGTATCCCCAATGTGACTGTCATTCCCAAGGACAAGTCCGGGCTGATACTGGACAAGAAGATGGTCATGGATGAGGAAGGAAATGTGGCGCTCTCAGGGGAAAAGGAAGATGTCATGAAAATGTGGCTGGAGGGCATCTATGTGGGGGCAGCCTATGAGGCGGCAGGCATTGTGGCCGCATGGCAGTGCCCGGAATACCTCAAACAGCGCTTTGCCAATGCCAGCATGGAATACCCGGGCGTACGGTTTGACGTGGAGGCGGATGATAATGCCCTGCTGGCGGCTACCAGTATGACAAAAGAAATCTCGGGCTTTACCAATGCCATCAAAAATTCCATTAACCATACAGGGTTTGGTTTTGTATTTACTTCGGATAACGCGCAGTACAAAGGCAAAGAGATCAAAAATATCATGGTCTACAAAGCGCGCAATCTCCTCAGCAACGGTACAGAGTTTGAACCCATCTATAAGACGATGGTCATCACTTATATAGAAAGAATGCTGCGGTTTTACAGCGGCGATTTCAAACAGGATAAGATCATGAAGTTTTTCAGCAACAATCCCAGCAGCCAGAAGAGCCGGTGGGATGCGGACAGGCAGCATGTCAATGCCGTGCTGCAGGACGGGGATGAGCTGGATTATGAGATTGACGAGAAAAACGGTATCTGTAATGTCTCTGTGACGTTCAGCAATACAACAAGAAATCTCAAGGTGGAACTGACCAGGAAAGCCGGGACCGCCGGGTAAAACAACAAGGAGGGAAGAAACATGGGATTACGTTTGAAGATCGAAGGGAATGAGCAGATCAGCCTGCCGGAGACGAGTATTATGTCGGTACAGTTCGGTGCGGATATTCCGCATGATTCCAATGCGCGCTCCACGGATCTGGGAAGCACGGCGCAGATCAGGGGAAAGATACTGGCAGCCGTAGGAGGGGAAGCGGCGGATGATACGAGTAAAATCGCCAGATGGGCGCTGGTGCCGGCTGAGAACGCAGACTGCTACCGCAAGGTGGAGATCGACGTGGTGAGCGCTTCGCAGATCGTGAGACAGATCACCATCCCGAATGCATTTGTCGTGGATTATGAAGAAGATTTTTCCGATGAGACCGGCACGGGCGTGTTTACGCTGCTGATTAAACAGAAAAAAGACAAGATGGCCGCATTGAAATTCGAAGGCGGATTCAGCGGGGAATAACAGCCATGGGGCTATGCGGACTGCGCTGATCCGGGAAGCAGCGGGTCAGCCCGACCAGGCTGTTACGAGCAGAAAGGAAGGAAAAAGAGATGGGATTTACATTAAAAGTAGAAGGGCCAAATACGATCGAGCTGGGAACGACCGGCATCACCAGTGTGAAATTCCGTGCGGATATCCCGCACGACTCCAATGCGCGCTCCACGGATCTGGGGAGTACGGTGGAAATCACCGGTAAAATACTGACGGCAGTGGACGGCGATCCCTTCGACGGGACGAGACAGCTGGGCTTATGGTCACTGGTGCCGGCGGAAAAGGCCGACTGCTACCGGAAAGCGGAGATACAAGTGATCGCGGCTTCTCAGGTTGTGCGCAAATTCACATTTCCCAACGCATTCGTGGTGGACTATAAGGAAGACTATGGCGATACGGAGGGCGTGGGGACATTTCGCCTGATAATCAAGCAGAAAAAGGATAAGATGGCGCAGATCGCCGTAGAAGGCGGCTACAGCGTATAAAAAGCGCGGCCTGTGCAGGGACGGCGCAGTGGTCGGGGCTGGCAGTGGCCGGCAGGCGGCTGTGCCTGGCTCTGCCGGCAGAAGACGCCGGGCCGGATCTATGGGAAGAAATAAATGAAAGACTATTATGCGATATTGGGGATACCGGGGGATGCGGACGGGGAACACATCAAAAAGGCTTACCGTGCGCTGGCGAAGCGTTTCCATCCGGATGTGGTAAAGGATAATAAAGAGAAACAGCGACGCATGTATGACATTCAGGAAGCCTATCAGTGTCTTGGCAATGCGGAGAGCCGGGAGAAGTATGACAGGGCGCGCCGGCAGGAACACGACGGGACGCATCGGCGGGAGAAGAGAGAGGCCGGGTTTGAAAGAGAGCCGGGCAGTGCGGCGTTTGAACGGTTCTTTGGGTTCCGGCCGGGGGAAGGAATGGAATCTTATCAAAATCATGAAAATTTTAGGAAACCTCGCGGATCGGTCAGATCGGATGAGATGTTTGCCACTTTTTTTGGCATGTCAGACAGGAAAGGGGACAGGTAGCAGATGCCCGGGTTAAAAAACAGGATAAAAACAGCAGCGGATATTGCCATATTGTTGGGTGGCTGCGGACTGCTGTATGGTCTGCATGTGGGAATGGAAGCCCTGAAGTGGGAGTTTGTTATACCCTGTATTGTGGTGATTCTTGTCGTAACGGTGGTGGACCTGTGTGAGCAATGTAGACAGAGGGAGCCGACAGATAAAAGGCAATATCCGTCTGATGTCACATTGGTGAGACAGCTCATTCTTTTGAATGAACAGAATATGCCTGTGCGATCCTGGGATCTGTCTGACAGGGTTGCCGTCGTAATCGGAAAAAAGAATACGGAAGAAGACGTTGATGTTGATCTGGAAGATTGTGAGTACAGCACTTTTATTGATCCCTGCCATGCGGCTTTAAACTTTTGTAATAATGGCTGGTTTGTAGAAGACCTTGGTTCGCAGAATGGTGTGAAAATAAAGAAAGTCGAGGACGGAGACTGTTATAAAGTCATGAACCGTCCCTGCAGAGTTGCTGCAGGAGACATTATTTATATAGCAAATACAAAACTACTTTTGTCGTAGTATAGCAGTTTGGCTTATGTGATTCAGGAGAGAAAACAGAGATGAGTTTGACAAAATGTCCGAACGGACACGTATATAATGCAAGACGATACGGTAATATCTGTCCTTATTGTAATATGAAATCTCAGGAGGAAACCGCCCCGGAAAAACCCGCAGGATTTGAACCGCCGGTGGAAATTCTGCAGGAAGAGGTCAGGCCGGTCTGTGGCTGGCTTGTCTGTATTGAGGGAGCCAGAGTCGGTATGGATTACAAAATTCATGACGGGAAAAATTTTGTTGGACGTGGGGATGATATGGATATACAGATACTTGGTGATAATGAGATTAATCGCAGAAATCACACAATTATTGTATATGATGCGAAAAAGATGAATACCGTTATTCTTCCCGGCGACGCTGCCGGACTGGCATATTTGAATGATGAGGCCGTTTATGTACCGACAGAGCTAAAGCCTTATGATACGATCAGTCTGGGAAAAAGCAGATTTCTGTTTGCTCCTTTATGTGGGCAGAACTTCAGCTGGGATGATGTGAAATGACGGAAATGATAATTATCTCGGTCAGCGCAGGCCTGTTTCTGACAGCGGTTATGGTACGGCTGCTTTTTTTGCCGAAGTGGACAAAAGAACCGGTATGTGTAGCAATCAGCCAGAGCATGGGGCGCAGGGAGATACAGGCTGATTATGCGGAAGCATTGTCAAACTGTGCGGGGACTATAGCAGTTCTGGCTGATGGGACAGGCAGTGAGAATACGGGAAAAGTGTGTGCACATCTGGCGGCTGATTCTGTTTTAGACTGTTTTGAGCCATATCAGATACTTAATAATCCTATTTATTTTTTTAAAAGTACCTTTGCTCAGGCCCACAGACGTATCCGACAGACAATTGGGGAGCGCAGAGGCGGGGCAGGTATGGCGGCCGTTTTTGTGAACAGAACTCATTTATATTATGCCTCTGCTGGAGATCTTCGTATTGCCCTGATGCGTGGAAAAGAACTCATTCCTCTGAACGAGGGCCAGACCGTTGATGTGCTTGCGGCAGAAGCATACCATATGGGTAACATATCCCGGCAGGAAGCCATTTGGAGTATGGATGAAAAAAGAATATGGAATTATCTGGGGAAGGACGGTTTCCGTGAAATTGAGCGATGTGACCGGCCCATCAGGCTGAAAGATCAGGATACAGTATTGATGGTCAGCCGGGGGATATTTGAAACAGTATCCTGGGGCGAAATGGAAGATATTCTGTTGGAACGGATATCTGTACAGAGCCAGGCAGATGCGATTGTACAGAAGGCGGAATCAAAGCAGCACCAGGAAATGGACAACGGAAGTGTACTCTTATTAAAGGTGCGGGTGGAGACAACGGATGAGAAGGATAAATTCTGAATTCAGGACAGCTAATATGTCGGAGGAAGGGCAGAAACTGTCCAACAGAGATTATTTTGGTTATGTGGAAATGGATGATTTTGCCTGTTATGTGCTGGCAGACGGACTGGATGAAGAACCTTTTATCAGCAGTGCCCGACTGGTGGTCGAGAGTGTGATCCGGGAATTTACGGAACATCCTTCTCTGTCAGGGCGCAAATTAAAGTGTTATCTGATAAAAGCACACAAAGAACTACTCAGGCAGCGTGGCGGCATGCACTTGAAGGCATCCGTGGTAGTTGCGGCGACCGATTATCGGAAGATCAGGTATTGTCATGTGGGGAACAGCAGATTTTATCTGATCAGAAATGCCCGTATTCTTGCGCGCAGCACAGATCAGTCACTGACACAGAATCTTGTGGAAAGGGAAAAGATACTGCCGGATCAGGCTGCAGCCCATGAGGCCCGCAATAATCTCTATTCTTTTCTCGGTGAAAGAGGGACTCCGCAGGTACGGCGCTCTAAAAAGATAAAATTGGAAAGTGGTGATACTTTCGCAGTCCTGTCACGGGGGGTATGGGAGCGGTGCGATGATGGGCAGCTTCTTGATTTTTTAAAGGATGCCAAAGAGCCGCAGGAAATACTGAATCAGGTGGAAGATGTCATTCTGAAAAATCAGGAGAATCAGAGTATAGACAACTATACGCTGGCAGTTACCTTTGTGGATGGAGTGTACCAGTCTCCGAAAAAGAAATGGACCATTAAAAAAATATTTAAGATCCTGCTCCCTATTTTGCTGATTGTCGGGGCAGCAGGTCTTGGCTTATATTTGCGCGGCAGATCCGTCCGTATGAAAAGAGAGAATCTTCAGCAGTACATGGAGAGTGGAGAGGCATATCTGTTGTATGATAACTACCAGAAGGCGGCAGAAGAATTTACTGAGGCATTAAAGCTGGCAAAGACTTTGAATGATGAGGAAGAAGTACAAGAGGCGGATCAATATAAAAAACTGGCGGAGCAGATTATTATGGCGGATGCAGCAATCATGGAAGCGGAATATCAGAAAGCGCAGACGATGTATCTTACGGCCAGAGAACTGTCCATTGTGGCAGGAAATACAGGAAAAAGATATATCGATAGTCAGCTGGAACTGACAAAAAATTATATTGATGTATTTGACCTGCTTGATATGGGGGAACGTAAAGAGGCTGACGGCAATCTGGAAGGTGCCATTGAAAAATACAAAGAAGCAAAAGAAAAGGCAGCTTCTCTTTATTATGCGGAGGGGAAAGAAGAAGCCATGCAAAAACAGGCAGCGGCTGAGGCAGTAATAGAAGCAGAACTGCAGAAGGAAACAGACAGGAAAAAGGAATTGGAGGAGTCGGCAGAAGCAGAGGCGGCGAAACAGCAGCAGGAGGAAGAAGCAAAACGGGAGCTTGAGAATCAGCAGAAAGCAAATGATCAGCAAAATGCCATTGAACTGGAGAATAAAGGAAACGAAATGCTGGCAGGGGGAATGTACGAGAGCGCGATTACATTTTATCAGACGGCACAGGCCATTTACATCCGACTGGAACTGCCCGATCTGGCGGACGGGATCAATGGGAAGATTGCTGCGGCCAGGGCAGGGATCGAGGCCGCCAGACAGATGGAACAACAACAGGACAGCGAAGCTTGGCCGGAAGAGACAAAAGACAGCCCGGATGAAGCAAAGGATGAAAGCGGGGGGCGGACATGAGTCAGTATACATATACACTGAACCAAGAACGGAAAGAAAAGGTCCCCAGTATTTACAGTCAGAAAGATTTAGAAAAGATGACGCTGTTTCATCTGCGTGAGATATGCAGAAAGGAACGTCTGGTGGCAATGCCAGCACAGTATGAGGACAGAGAAGGGCTGATTCGTCTGATCATGAAATTTCGGGGCAGAAAAGAGTACAGGCATATCAACGCAAATCATGAAAATGGGCTGGAACATATACAGACTTTTCTGGAAAACAATCCACTCCATCTCGTACAGGGGCAGCAGGTAAGGATACCGGGAACCATTATGATGTATCGCGGGATAGGCATCAATGAACTTGATGGCTATCGGGTACAGTCAGAAGATGTGCTATACGAAGGAAATCTGCTTTTGCTTGATGAAAGATTCCGGGTTTATACTTGCTTTTATCTTCAGAAAATCAAAGAAGATTACTATCTTTTCAAAGGCAGGGACGTTGCGGTAAAGCCGCTGGAAAAACACCAGTATTTTATCTTGTATTTTCCCGATATGCGCAGTTCGGAATTTATATATGACTGCTATTACGGAAACCGTGTTTCCATTCCCGGTTATATAGAGGCGCTCAGAATCCCACTGCTGGACATTCAGGAAAAGGAGATTGAGAAAGCAGATCTGCCTCTGGTAATCGACTTTGGAAGCTCCAATACTACCATGGGAATCTGTTTGCCGGACGGCAGTGTCAGAATCGCCACAGACAGAGGAAAATCAATGATTCCCACCGTTATTGGCGTGAAAGGAATACAGGCTGACAGGACGGAGTATGTATTTGGATTCGATGCACTGGAACTGATCAGACAGAATTATCAGGATGAGGATGCAGCCATATTTTATGATATCAAACGCTGGGTCAGTGATGCCGGACGCAGGGAAGCTGTTGTACTGAAAAATGGCTACAAACATCAGACAGGGCGGAAAGAAATGTTGCGGGCATACATGGATTACCTGATCGGGCTGGCTCAGCAACAATTCAAATGCAGTTTTAAGGAGATACAATTGCTTGCTCCTGTCCGACAAAAAGAGAAATTCTGCGAGCTGTTTACTCAGATACTTCCGGAATATGAAGTGAACTGTGAACTGGATGAAGGGATGGCTGTTTTATATCACAGTATCCATAACCTGATCAGTGAAGAGCGCTATGAGAGAAATCGTTGGTATCATGCACTGATTATCGACTGCGGAGGGGGAACCACCGATCTGACCTCAGGAGTGTTCCGCATTAACAATAACCGAGTTTCTTATAGTATTGATCTGGAGACCAGATATGAGAACGGAGACACCAATTTCGGTGGTAATAATCTCACCTATCGTATTCTACAATTGTTAAAAATCAGGATTGCAGAAATATTGGGGGTTTTGTGTACAGATGATACGTTTTTAGCGGAGAGTGAAAAGCCGTACGACGAGCTAAACAGACTGTATCTGCAAGCGGAATCTATTCTTCCCACCCGTTTCAAAGAATATGAGGAACGTAGCAGAGAGCAGTATTTCTATGTGAAAAATAACTATTATTACCTGTTTGAACTGGCAGAAGATGTGAAAAAACGTTTTTTCAGGCCAGGGTTTTGCTATGAACTGTATATCAGCACAGAGCATGCATCGCAAAATGACAAAATATTTCTTGATAAATGGAGGTTGTCGGTTTGCGTGGACGGAAAGTTTGAGCATATGAGACAGAGAGTGGATTTTCGGCTGTATCTGCATGAAACAGAGACACTTTTAAGGCCTGATATTTATCAGTTAATGGAACGCTTTCTGGACACCAAATTCGAACAGGGGGATCTGCAGGATTATGAGATGATTAAGCTGACAGGGCAGTCATGCAAATCCCCTATATTTATGGAGGCATTGAAACAATATGTTCCGGGGAAGCTGATTCAGAATACAAGGCAGGACAATGACGGGGCTGGGCTGAAGATGTGTAGCCTGGAAGGGGCATTGATCTATTTCCGCAACTGTAAATTGGGTTATACGAAAGTAAATCATAATTACCGGGTGAGGACACTGCCTTATGAAATCGTGGCATATACACACGAAAACAGGGAACAGGTATTGATCAGAAGCCTGGATCCGGAGGAACATATCGGATATATTTCCCGTTTTATGATTGGAAAGCAACTGGATCTCTATCTGAACGATGAGCAGGGGCAACGGCTGAAAACGTATCACTTTGCGTATCATAAGACGGATTTCCAGAAGACCACTCAGGAGGAGATCGAGCAGAAATATGGCGGTACTGTCATACAGGAAGAGACAGACACGATTCTGGAAGGAGAGATGAAATTTTTCGTATGGGTATCCCGAAAGCGCTGGGGATTTGTGGTGCTTCCGGTTTTGCGGGAAGGAGAAGTGCTTTACAAAGGGGAAGAGGCCTTTTTCGATTTTGAGGATGACACATGGGAATTGAATTTTTTTGATGGGAGGAAATAAAGAAAGACAGGGGAAGGATATGCTGGATGAAGAATTGATCAAAAAAGAAAAAGAACGTACAAGAAAATTGGCAGATACCAGACAGACGGAAGAGATAAGGCGTGAATTGCAAATGCGTCAAAATAATCAGAAACCTGTCGAAAGCTTTTTTGAAGAACTGGAACAGGGATTTGCAGTACCGGGCAATAAGAAGTACAAAGCAGAAAAAAGAATGTTCTTCGGGGAGAGTGTGGGCTGTATCGTATTTCCGGAGGATATCGACCTGTACAGTAATCAGGAAAAGTTATTTGTAGTCAATTATAAGGATCTTGGATTTACTTTTACCATTTATGATATGGCAGCAAAGATAGATCCGGTGACAGGGGAAGAGTATCAACGTCGGGTGACCGAGCAGGCAAGGTTATCTGAAATGCCGTATCAGCCGGTTGAAAGCGGGAAAATAGATTCAGGATCAAGACAGCTTATATATACGTCAGGGATCACAAACAGCAGAGAAGGATACCTTTTTTCCATGAGTTTTTGCGGACTACATGAAAAGGGTATTACAGGGAGTTTTATCTGCAGATTAAGGAGGAGATTTCCTTATGAGAATCTGTTTAAGGCAATATTAATGCATCTGTATGTGTGACAGGAGGTCTTATGGGATATGGAAGAATATATGGTTACATATGAAAATCTGCGTCTGATGCCTTTTGAAGTGGAACATATTACATCTCTTTCATTGCGTAAAAGTTCCAACGAACACGGGACATTGGAACTGACAGCAGTACTCAGTGAAGAGATTGCGGATCAATATATTTATACGGTTAGAAAACTGACTCCGCTTTCGCTGTCTTGCCAGATGCCAGGGAGGGAACAGGTTCTGTTCAGGGGGATGGTGACCAGTTTATATGTCAGCAGAGAAGGAGGCGTTTTTTATTTAAATCTGACGGCGAAAGGCAATACTTGTCTGATGGCGGTGGAACTGAAATCACGGTCTTTTCAGAATACGGAAATGACGGTGCATCAGATGATAAGAGAGATCATGGCAGGTTATGAAAATACGAATATTATTTTTCAGATACCGGATGATCCTATTGGTGACCTGTTGGTGCAGTTTCAGGAAACGGACTGGGAGTTTTTAAAGCGTGTCATATCGAGATATGGCGCGGTGCTTATATCTGATGTAAGTACAGTGGGGATTGCTATATATGCAGGCGTAGCAGACAGGGGAGAATGTGAAAAAATATCGGCTTTTCAATATTCTGTCAGGAAATCGTTGGAGAGCTATGAACTGATGAAAAGTAATGGATGGCCCGATGCCAGAGAAACGGATTATATTATATTTGAAATCCAACATCCCACGGTATTTTCTATTGGACAGCAAATTGAACTGAACGGAAAGAGGCTGTTTATAGAACAGGCACAGCACATTCTGGAAGATGGCATTCTTAAAAATTATTATTTATTAAAATTAAAAGAAGGGTTCCGTTCTCTTCGTACCTATAATATGGCCCTGGTTGGAAGTTCCCTTACCGGAAAGGTGGCTGATGTAGCAAGAAACAGAATAATGGTAGATCTGGATATCGACGGACCGGGGCGGGCTGCTTATTGGTTTCCGTATTCCACAATGTCTGCTTCTCCGGATGGCAGCGGATGGTATTGTATGCCGGAAAAAGGGGACGGTGTACGGGTATATTTCCCGACCAGGGATGAGAGGGAAGCTTATGCGGTCAGCGCAGTTAGCAGTCATGAACCGAAGAACGGAGACAGTGTGGATCCGATGGCGGATCCGGATATCAAATATCTGGCGACCGTACATCAGAAAGTGATCAAATTCGCGGAAGAAGGAATCATCATTAATGCAGATAATGGACAGGCTACGGTTTTTCTGGGGAAGGATGGTACCTTGTCAGTATATGGAGCAAAAAATGTCGAATTGACAGCTAAAGAAGATGTTTCCATTATGGCGAAGTCACATATAACGGTGGCGGCACAGGAAACGTTGCTGCTGAAAAAAGGCTCTTCTCATGTGAGTGTGAATCAGTCAGGCAACGTCATTATTCATGGAACAAAAGTATACAGCAATTAATGCGGGGAGGATATATGGACAGAACTCTGGCACTACAGGATTTTCACGTCTATATCGCAGATATAACTGCCGCTGCAAAGACAAGGCTGTCTGATTTTCTGAATGAACATGAGGAAGAACTGGGAAATCTGATTATAAACAGGCTTTATGAATTATGTAATATTGTTTTGCAGAAGCAGAAAACAGAAGAAGCTTCGCGTGTGCGGTATTTCCAGATTTCCTTGTTAAGATCATATATTCCCTGCGGAGCATTTGTCTATTTATTGTCAGCATATGGGCGGGATTATTTTCTTGACCGCAGGGGTGTGTTCCTACCGGTCAGGGTGGATTGTATTGCAGAACCGCTGCAGAGTTTGAAAAAGCAGTTATATGAGATCGTCGGTAAGTGCCGAAGCGGCATCCTTTATACCGATGCAGACCATGAACTGACGGAAATCATGTATTTTGTCAGTCGCCGTTTTGCTGATAATATAAGGAGATATTTGTGGGATTTTGATGAGTCTGCGGATGTAAAAGCCGTCGCGAAGGAGGAACCTTTCTTCGTAAAATGGGGCGGTCACTGGGAAGAGAGTGCGACGGTCTTTGTGGGAGATGGCAGACTGCGTAATCAGGAACTGTTTGAGATACTTCAGAGAGATAATGATGTGGAAAAAGTGGATACATCTTATGTGTACGGTAATTGGGACCGTGTTGTTTTCAATGAGTTGACGGTCATAAAGAAGGCGCTTTTATTTCAGAGTTTCCGATATGGCAGTCTGCTTCAATGCAGGATGGAAAGCAGTGTGCTGTACGGAAGCAGCTTTCGGAAAACTTTTATAAAAAACACTGTTTTTTCAGGATGCAGTTTCAGAAAATGTAATTTCAGGCAGTCGAAACTGGAACATGTGGTTTTTCATGAATGTGATCTTTCCGGGGCAGATTTCCGGGATTTTGAGTTTACCGAAATTTCTTTCCGGGGTTCCTGTATGCAGAAGACTTTGTTTACAAGAGAAATGGTCCCATTTTTGCATTTGGAAGCAGTTCAGTTACAGGAAATAAGGATCGAACCGGAGGGGGCAGATGTTTTTTTCAGTTAGAGAAGATAAAAGAATGAAACACAGAATCTGTTTTAAGCATATACGAAGTGATACTTATATCGGTATTGATCCCAAAGAGGCAGATCAGGTAAAGGATGTGACTGTGTTGTTCATGGAGGGAGATGGACAAAGCATATATCCGGATGTGATTGAAAGTCCTGTATTCATGATTTCAGACCGACTGCAGCGGCTGCTGGCACCCTTTGATGAACGGACGGTATTTAAGCGTGTCGTATTGAATCAGGTGGAAGAAGAGAAACAGGCGCTCTACTGGCTGATGATTCCGGAACAGATGGCATGTCTGGCTGGTGAGACGGAATATTTTCCAAACGGTTGGGTTAAAAAGGCAGTGATAGATTCCAGCAAGGTGCTGCTTCGCCGTATTTTTCAGATACAACTGCTACCACGGCCGCTTTTTGTTGTCAATACAGATGTTGCGGAGGCCATTATGCGGAGAAATTTTGATGGGGTTATATTAGAACCGATAGAGGCATGTTGATTTTAAAATGGGGAGGAGTATATGGATACTGATCAAAAATATCGTGTCATTGATTCAGAAGTTGTTCTGACAGAAAAAACTGTCAGGGAGAAAGCTGGGGACGATACAGAAGACAATACAGAGGCCACACTGGCGGATCATATTGCCCAGGCCAGACATCTTATGGAGGAACAGCCTGAGGAACGGCCCGAAGAAAGCATTGTACCGGAGACAAATACAAAACTGGAATCAATGGATGAATTTGCGGCTGCGGTAGAGCGGATCAAAGAAGAGAACAAAGATGAGAAAAGAGAACAGCTGATCAAAGCGCGGGCAGAAAGCCGGGCGAACCAAGATGTTGCAATGGCCATGATGATCGCTGATGAGAAACAGGCACAGATTGAAGCGATGAATGAGATGAGCGGTGACACCCCCACTTATGTTGCCCATGGTGCTAAAATGATATGTTCCATGGGATCCAGAGAAGCCAGACTGGTGCTGCCGATGGATCATGGCGTATATCTGAAAAATCATCCGCAGATGACAGCGGATGACTGTAAGGCATTGACGAATATTCGGTGTTTTGGGAATTGTTTCAGTACGGAAAATCCAGCTATGAAAGAAGCGGCAGCGGATGCGGTGGAATCATATAATGAACAGAATTCGGGGGTGATCAACCAGATCAGGTCGTGGTTTAAGATGGAACCTGCTCCGGTTGATCCCAGTGTTGAGATGCTCTCTCAGTGTATCTGTGAATGTGAGCCTAAGATAGTGGCTGCATTCTGGGAGGATGCAAATGAAAAAAGTTTGGTTGATACAAAACCGACGATCACGAGGAAGTGTATCATAACCTGCGCTTATGGGGGCGTAATCAGAATCTATACGGATGGGCAGGATGAGTGAGGGAGGTATCACAGAGAGGCGGGGTGTCATGAAAGCAATATATCAGTCTATATGGGTTGAACTGCCGTATATGGTTGTAAGTATTACGGAACTGCGGGGATCAGAGTCGCTGAATGCACATGCAAAGATTGCACTGGCAGCTGTGATCGAAGATGAAAAAGCAGATGAATATTTATACCAAAGAGCAGAAGATGAGATAATTCGGGCAGGGATCATCTGTCAGGGAGAAGAGGGACCAGCCTTTTTTACGGGATATGTGTCGGAATTGGATATTTTTTATGATAGGGGACAAGCGATGATGGCTTTGTCTGCAGTCTCCTTTACGAAAAAATGGGATATTAAAAAAAGCAGTCGCAGTTTTCAGAATCTTAATCTTACCTACGCGGATATTATAGACCGGATAATCGGCAGATATCCTGGTGCCGGATGGATTAGCAGGACGGAAACTGACAGGAGAATAGAGGGTCTGATCCTTCAATATGAGGAGACAGACTGGGAGTTCCTTTGCAGACTGGCGACACATTTTTCCACCTGTATCACTGTGGATGCTTCGGCTGAAAAAGGAGGGATATATTTCGGTATTCCACAAATCGCAGAAGGCAGAAAGGTGGGAGAGGGAACATATGAGATTGTACAGAACATTATGGGGTATCAGAGCAGGGTGCAGAATGCAGGGATGGATTATCTGTCGCAGGACAATCTGCAATGGAGGATCGTCAGCAGGGAGCATTGGAAGTTAGGGGAACAATTGTCATGGAATCAGGTAGCGTGTCAGGTAACAGCCATTGAAACAGACGTATATGATGCTGAGATATTGTACTGCTATACATTGAGCAGAAAAGAAGGACTTCTTTTCAGGAAGTATGGGAATGAGGCGATTGTGGGTCTGAGTCTCCCGGCAGTTATCAGAGAACGCAGCGGCAACAGGCTCAGGGTACAGTTTGAAATGGATCCGGTTTATGAGACGGGAAACAATGTCTATTATACCTATGCAATAGAAACCGTGAGCTGGTACTGTATGCCGGAAACTGGTAGTCTGGTACATATATATTTCCCGACATGGGATGAGTCCTGTGCGGCGGCGGTGCATGCCATGCAGCTGACTGGTGCGCAGGCAGGCTGTGGGAAAGGCGTCGGAGATAAATCATTTACGACATGTGACGGCAAAGAAATGCTGTTCACAGAGTCCGGTATTACTTTCCTGTCAGATCAGTCCATGGCTTCCTCCATCAGCCTTAGTAAAAGCGGGACGGTAAGGCTGGAAGGAAACAGTATAATGATGGGAGCGGACTCCGCCGTCAGAATTGGAGAGGCGGATATCACGGTTGGGACTCGAAAAAAGACAATCACGGCCAGAACGGTGACAATCCAGTCGGTGGAAGGACAGATCACACTGGGGATTCTGGAAGATTTTGAATCGGAGGAACCGTCGCTGAAACCGGACACCGGAATCGTACTGCTCGAAGATGGCAACGTCGTACTTCAGGGAGAAAACAAAGTATACTATATCGGGGAAAGGAAAGAGCCACCGTTGGCTGCGTATGAGGATGATGACCTGAAGGCGGAGGATGCGGCGCAGAGAGAGGCACATAATATAGAAGTTCTTGCGGTGAGGAATCAGGAAGGCAACGGTAAGATTGGTTTTGGTACGGTTGCGCTCTTTGCGGGGCTCGCGATAGCAGGGATTGCGCTGAGTGCGGCTACTGTCGCCACAGAAGGGGCGACACTTCCTCTGTGGAAAGGGTATGTGGCGGCGGTGGCGGCGGCAGTGGGGACAGTTACGGCAGCAGAAGGCCTGAGTACTGTGACAGAAGGTATGCAGGACAAATTAAAAATGCATACCGGTGATTTTTCACAGTCCTATAATCCTTTCCTGACGGAGATATTCGGCAATGACCGGCAGGCATTTTATCAATCCATCACGACACAGATCATGATGGGGACTGCTCTGACGTCGATTGTACTGCCGGGGAGCGGTAAGGCAACGCAGGCCGGAATTAAGTATTTTCTGAAACAGGCCGCCATTAACACGGGCAAACAGGTTGTGATGAATATGGGGATGATGGTGAGTCAGACCTGTCTTTTGGATGCGGCGGACGGATATATCGACATGAGCATGGATGATTATGCAAAGGTGGCGCTCAACAGTGCAAAAGTCACTGCACTGGGAAGTGCCATCATGACGCCCCTGGGAGCAGCGGTAAACTTCTATGAGCCCCTTAATACCCTGTTTGGGAGCAGTGGTTTGGGCAAGGCAGCTTTTATTGGCATAGAGACTGGCATCGACGTAGGTGTGGACGCCTACGCAGCCTGGCTTAACGGTGCAGACTTTGAGTTGACCGTGTCGCTTTTCACCAATCTGGCAAGCAATGTCGTATTTTCCATTGATCCGGTGGATGTGGCTACAGGAGGGATGATTCTCGCGGAAACGGATATGGCTTTCCGGGATATTGGCGACGGCATATTTACGGTACAGCGTTTTTATAATTCCGCTGCGCCGTATTATGGCAGCGCAGGACGAAAATGGCATTTCTCATTTGAATCCCGGCTATTTTTCCATGACGGGGAGCGTAGGGTAGATTTGTTCTGTACGGACGGTCATACGGAGACATTTCTTTGGACGGAAGACGGATATGAGAACAAAAAAGGGGGAAGACGGGACTTTTATCTGGAAAAAAGCGATGCACAGGGATATGTGGTTTATGACCGTGCAGGAAAGAAAGAATATATTTATGGCGCAGAGGGAGAACTGCGCTCTGTGTCGGATCGGGCCGGGAACCGGATGGAGATCTGTTACAGCGCGGGTCTTGCTGACCGGATCGTGACGTTCAGCGGGCATGTGATATCCATTGTCTACCAGGATGGGTGTGTGGCACAGCTCCATGATGAGACCGGGCGCAGCGTCTTGTATAAATATAAAGAGCGGTGCATGACGGATGTGTGTCACGTAGATAAAGGCATCACGACATATTGCTATGATGATAATGCCAATATCACAAAGATCGTGGATCCCAAAGGGACTGCCTATGTTATAAATGAATACGATGATCAGGGCCGTGTTGTCGCTCAGTATTATCCGGACGGCACAAAGAGTACGGTGGACTATGATACAGAACATCGGCAAAACGTAGTATACATAGAAGCCTTTGACCGGACGGAACGTTACCGCTATAATGCGGACAGGCTGGTGACATACAGCTATTATGATGATGGCACCTGCATAGAATACGGCTATGACCAGTGGCAGAACCGTATTTATGAAAAAGACCGCATGGGAAATGAGACGAAAAGGACTTATGACATCCACGGAGAGCTGCTCAGAGAGGAGAAACCCTGCGGACAATGGGAAAGTTATGAATATGATGACGCGGGGAATATGATACGCCGCCGGGATGCGGCAGGAGAAGAGGCAGTCTTTTCCTATGATACGTCAGGCAATCTTCTGTCCGAAGCAGTGAAGATATGGGAGGAAGAGTGGGCCGAAACGACTTATGAAAGAGACCGCTATGGCAGAATGGTGCGCAGGAAGGACGGAGAAGGAAACGAAACCGCATTTGAGTACGGGCGTGAGGGGCTCATTTTGGAAGGGCCGATATGTGTGACGGATGCTGTTGGGAAGAAGACCTGCTATGAGTACGACCATGCGGGAAGATGTACTGCCGTGATAACGGATTACGGACGGGTAGAGTTCGCTTATAACGCGCTGGATCTTGTGACCTATGAAAAAGATGGGGAAGGGAATGAGACAAGAAAATTTTATGACAAAGCAGGAAAGCTGAAATTTCTCATTCCGCCCGGCCTGTCAGGAAGCGACGAAGGCTGGTCCTATGAATATGATTTTTTCGGACGCCTGATCAAGGTATGCGATCCTCTGGGGACGGTTAAATATACAGAGCGGGATCTGACAGGCAAGATACTGCGTGAAGTCCACCCACAGGAGTATGAGAAGAACAGAGAAAAAGGGGCAGGGATCCGCCATGAGTATGACAGAGACCGCAACAGATTGCGAACCATATGGCCTGACGGAAGTACGGAGAGACGCTTTTATGATCCATGCGGAAATCTGATCAAACGTGTGATGCCGGCCGATTACGATCCTGCGATGGACGACGGGCCGGGAGAGAGCTATGAGTATGACGGATTGGGCCGCCTGATCCGTACCAGAGATGCGCAGGGGAATACTATAAAAGCCCTCAAATACGACCAGGCCGGGAATGTGACGGAGGAGACAGATGCGCTGGGAAGTGTGACATATAAGAGTTATGACCTGCAGGGGAGACTGCGGGAGAAGAGGGAACCGGTGGAAGAGCAGGAAGGGAGAGTCCTGTATTGTGTGACTCGTTATGAATATGACAGAAACGGCAATTGCACGGCGGAGCACCGGGGACTGGATCAGACAGTGCAAGGAGAGGAGCCGATCCGTTGGGGACATATCCGTTATACTTATGATAAGCTGAAGCGGCTGATAAAAGTGGAGGACGGCTCTGGCGCAAGGCTTACATACCGCTATGACTGTTTGAACCAGAAGGTATATGAGAGCAGCAGGATAAGCGATGACATATCGCGTGTGATTCGCTATTGTTATGATCGTGCGGGCCGCCTGACAGAAAAGAGAGAAGAACTGCAGGGCGGCAGGATGCCGGGAGCTGACAGCCAGGCGGTATGTGCCATAACACGCTATGAATATGATGCAAATGGCAATTGTATAAGGATTACGACACCCAAAGGATATCAAAAAGAAAGACAGTATGATAAAATAGGTCGTGTGACAGAGTATACGGAGCGTGATCCGGAGAGCGGAATTGCCAGACGTTTTCTCTTCACATATGACCGTGCGGACAACCCGGTCAGAGTGCAGGATGTGAGTATGGGAGAGACGCGGGCGAGAACCTTTCGCTATGACCTGAGGGATGCGCTGACTCACTTCACGGATGAAGTCGGCGGCGTGACGCGGCTGTTTTATGACAGAAACGGACGCGTGGAGAAAGTGATCAGGCCAAACGGTTATGACCCGGCATCGGATGACGGCCCGGGGATCCGGTATGCCTATGACCGGCTGGGCAAGGTAGCGTCCGTGACCAATGCCCTCGGTGTGAAGGAGCAGGAATACGCTTATGATGCGGCGGGCAGGCTGCTTATGAGCTGCAGAGCAGGCATGGGAAAAACGCACTATGTCTATAATCTGCGCGGGGACTGCGTGGAGATTCATGACAGTGCGGATCGCATCAGAGGCGGCCGCCCGGTTCTTTCACGAACGTATGATGCGCGTGGAAATGTTACATCCATGGAGGATGGGAACGGCTGCCGCACGGCTTTTGTACTGGATGAATGGGGGCGGATCACACAGGTGTATACCCCGGAAGGCGGTGTGGAGCGCTATACCTATGACTATGCGGGGAACATCATCAGTACAGTGGATGCGTGTGGCGGAACCATTCACTACCGCTATAACAGTCAGGGGAAGATCAGTGAGATCACCGACCAGGAGGGGAACCGTGAATACTTCATGTATGACCGGGAAGGATATCAGGAGCTGCACACTGACCGGAACGGGAATGTGGAGAGAACCCGCCATGGCATGGACGGACGCCTGCTCTACCGCAGAGCAGAGGATAAAAAGGGCAGAAACGCCTGCATGGAGCGCTTCTTATACTATCCTGACGGTCGTCTTGAAAGATGCGAAGGAGGCGGGATCAGCTACCATTACCAATATACGCCTACGGGACTACTGAAAGAAAAAAGGGAAGGTGATATCCCTGTACTCACCTATGCTTACGACGGGAATGGAAATCTGACCCGCCTGACAGATAGAGAGGGCCGGGGCGTATGCTATGCCTATGATACGGCAGACCGTTTGGAGCAGATCACGGACACCGGGAGCGGTCAGGTGCTGGCATCATACGGATATACTCCCGGCGGACAGCCTGCATACCTGCGCAGCGGGAACGGGAGCGAAACAAGGTATCGTTACGGAGAGGACGGAAACCTTGCCGGATTGGTAAGCGTGACAGCGGACGGAAACGCATTGCTGGATTATACTTATGCTTATGATGGGAACGGGAATTGCATAAAAAAGAGCGGGAGCCGTTACCGGAACGAGTATGCCTATGACAGCATGGGCCGCCTTGCGGAAGCCATATACGATGGAAGACATGAGAAATATCACTATGATCTGGCAGGCAACCGGATCTTGAAAGAGAGCGGCGGTCGGACGGAACAGTATATTTACAATGACAGGAACCAGCTGATCCGGTGGGAAACGTCAGAAGAGAGCATCAGTTACCGTTATGATCCGCAGGGGAATCTGCTGTCGGAAGAAGGAAAAGAAGAAAAACGCTACACCTATGATGCCCTCAACCGTCTGACGGAAATAACAGGAGGAATCCGGCAGACGAACCGCTATGACGGGGAAGGTCTGCGGTATGAGAGCGAAGCAGACGGGGAAGTGACCAGATACCTGTATGACCGCGGGGAACTGGCAGCGGAGAGCTGCGGGGAACGGAAAGGCCGGTATGTAAGGGGATACGACACCGTCTACTCGGAGTACGGCAATCAGGGAGGCGGCTTCCACATTCGCGATGAAGCGGGGAGCGTCCTGTACATTTTGGGAAGTGACCATGAGGTCAGGAAGAGCTATCGTTATGACGCGTTTGGCCGTGTGCTGGAGGAAAGCGGAGAACTGTCCAACCGCCTGACTTACACGGGCCAGATATATGACGAAGAGACAGG
This sequence comes from uncultured Lachnospiraceae bacterium, assembly GCA_910587155.1. GTDB lineage: Bacteria > Bacillota > Clostridia > Lachnospirales > Lachnospiraceae > VSOB01. The sequence goes on along the minus strand of CAJULA010000014.1, from coordinate 29,162 downwards.
ACTGTACTACCTGCGCGCCAGATATTATAATCCGTCACTGGGGCGCTTTCTGCAGGAGGATACATACCGGGGAGACGGCCTGAACCTGTATGCCTATTGCGCTAATAACCCGGTGATGTATTTTGATCCGAGCGGGTATATAGCGATATGTCCGGTGAAAGGGGTAAACTATAAAAAGGATAAACCACTGGATGATCCGAAACTGAAAGCAATATATGATAAATGGCGGAACGATGGGTTCACACATAATGAGGCATTGGACTTCCTGACCAAGTATGGGAATCGTCCGGATATAGAATATCTTATTTATCTGAACAAGTATGCAGAAGACGCTTATCAGACTGTACTTGCAGCGCCGGGGCATGGGTTTACAGGAAAGATGCAAAAGGCTTTCCAGCGAGTTCCATTTTTAAGAAATGTATTTATAGGGACGATGGTGGATGGGGAATTCAAGCGATTAGTAGAGTCGAGCCCCTATATTCCAGATGGGACATATGCGATTACTAAACAAGGTCAGTTTGGTGCAGATTTAATTTATCTTAAAAGTACCGGAGTGGGTGAGTATTGGGTGGACATAACTACGACAAAACAGGCAGACCGGCATTTTAAGCATTATAAAGGTTATGGTTTTGTAACAGCCTATCGGTAATATGTATATTTTGCAGATACGAGGAGGTTTTTATAGGAATGAGAACCAACAAATTAGTTGCCAGATGGAGAACAGAAGACTTGTGGGTTAATAGAAAACCGGAAATACTGGATTGGTTTTTTGGCTCAGAACTTGGCTCAGAGACGATGAAGGGTTATGATTGTCGATTTGATGGGAAACTGGACCTCAGGGGTTTCCAATTTGATGAGTATAAGACAAGAGGGGTTGTTGTTCATAACAAAGTTTTTCGAAATATTGATTTTTCATATGCAGGGTTTGACCATTTATTTTTTAAGAGTTGCCGGTTTAGCGACTGCTTATTTAAATATACGCATATGCTTAGCACTTCTGATGAGCGGTGCGAGTTTAACAATTGTGTTTTTTTCAAAACAAGAATAAATGGATGGCTCGGACTGGGAGAGAGTTTATACAAAGATATATTGTTTGATTCTGCTAATTTTAAATGGACACATATGTTATGGCCCGATTTTGAAAACTGTGAGTTCAGAAATTGTCAGTTTGGGAATACGGACTTCGGCGGATCACATTTTGAAAATGTAAAGTTTACCGGAAAAGTGGAAGATGTCTGGTTCCGGGGAATATATGAAGCAACAAAAGATAACAGATACCGGGAATCCGCTTACGAGCGCTGGAACACAATTAAACCTATGAAGGTGGACTTTTCGGATGCCAGGTTAAGTTACATAGATATCTCGGATTATTGTGATCTGTCGGAAGTCATTCTGCCCGGGGACGGGAGCTGCTACCTGATTACTGATGTCAAAGCCATGCGAAAATGCATAGAGGATTATGCTTCTGCATTTGATGGAGAGGAAGCTGTTTTATTTCAAAAATCATTATGTGAGATGAATCCTTATTTGAAAAAGGTATGCGTAGAGGCAGCATTGCTGAAAACAATACTGGAAATAAACATATCAAAGCGGAAAGGGGAGAAAATGGGTATCTTTATCCCTGGCGATCTGCTCAGTAATCTGGATGATGTTCTCATTGGCGAGAAGCTGGAAGAGGCAATCGTGATATTGGAGAAGATTTGCAGGGGACTGTTAGAAAAAGGAATATTGAAAGAACAACATGGAAAGAAAGAAGAAACATGTCATTCATAGCTTCATTTGCATTATGCGCCAAAGAAAACCAAGAGCATCTATTGCACGCAGTGGAAGATGAAAAAGAGAAATGGAAAGTACAATAATAAAAGACATCAAAGAAAATGAATTCGGGGAATGGGAAGGTACATTCTACAGTGAGATGCTGGGCTGTGAACTCGTAGTGAATTATGGAAAGGCTGTTCCCGAAGAGTATGTGAAAGCGTGTATCCGTCATTTGGAGACATTTAAGGACAATGGCATTTATGAAAAGCTGGGTGGCTACACCCTGGAATATTTTGAAGTACATACGGATATAGAGACAAGCAGCAGAAAGTATTACAGCAATTATGTGCTGAATGGCCCGACGGACATATTTAATTATGTGGAGTTTGGCGGGCTGCGGGTTCCGGAATATAAGGAGGACGGACCGGTAGTAATCCTGGACGGAAGTGGTGAATGGTGTGAGGAAGACGGCATCACATGGATGGTTGCAGGAGAGAAGATTCTTTATGTAGGAACCTGGGATGAATTCGAGGACTGGGATTATGAAGGGTTTGAAGAGGAATATAGGGAGTCCAATTATATAGGCAAAAAGGATTATTATTACCGGCAGTGGGAGAGAGAACGCCGAAAAAAGCGTTATGACTGGGTATCGGGGAACCGTTTCAACGGGAAGGCGGCATCCCTGGAGTGTAAATACATGCCGGAAGGGGAGGAAAAGCTGGAAGCATACGGGGCGGCCATTCTGCAGGCAGACCAGGCGGGGGATACTTATTGGAGGATATCACTGAGGCATGATTATATACTGGAAGCTGCATTACAGGGAGATGCAGCATGGGCATGTACAGACTGTGATTTATTTTTTAAACTGGTAAAACAAAACGGGGATGTATATCATGTCCCGGAAGAACATTTGATTTTCATTAGCCAGGTAAGGGCAGAAGGGATCATGGCACTACCAATGGTTGACATGGAAAAATGCGAAAAAGCTCTGGATGAATTCAGGGAACGTGCCGTGAAATATAAAATGGGATTAAAATTATGGAGCTGGCAGGCGTGCAGATTTTATACGACGATAGGAGATGTTGAAACGGCAGAGTTATATCTGGAGCAGTTTCATGAACTGAGGGATGACCCCTTTCCTGATTGTAAGGCGTGTAACTGTGAACGGGATGCATGGTTTTATCTCAGATGCGGGGAGCGGGACAAGGCGGTGGCATGTCTGGAACCAGTACTGAGCGGGGAGTATACATGTGGAAACCAGCCACAGGAAAGTATTGCCACCCTGATGCTTGACGACCTGAACCATGGGAGAATAAACCTGGCATTGCCGCTTGGGGAGCGGCTGCTTGGCGTGATATCGCGTGAATACAGATATGTACGGTATTGGGTATATCTGCTGCGGTGTATGGCTTATATGGATCATGCCAGAGGGCTTGAACTTTTAAAATGGTGTGATGGAAAAATACATGATCCGGAAGTCAGATTTTATTTTTATGTAGGAGCTTGCCAATTATTAAATTCCCTGCATGATAAGAATGCATATATAGATGTGGATATCAGGCCGGGATACAGGACTGAGCCGGGCAGAAGGTATACATGCAAGGAACTGATCAGATATTACGGAAAGCAGGCAAGAGGGCTTGCACAGCAGTTTGACGCAAAGTTTGGAACGACGTTTTACGGTGATATATTGAAGACTATAGGAAGGTGACAATGAGAAAAAGGAGGATGGAACATGTCATTCATAGCATCATTTGCATTATGTGCCAAAGAAGACTATGAGCATCTATTGCATGCAGCCGGAGCGGAAAAAGAAAGTACCAAAGTACTGATCCAGGAGATCAGTCAGGAGTTGGAAACTCATGCACTGCCGCAGGGGGAATATTCAGGAGAGGTATATATGAGCCTGTTCACTTATCTGGAAATGGAGCAGGGGATGGAACTCCACGCATATGAAGGGGAGGGAGGCCTGGGAGAACAGTGGCGGGAAGTGACGGGAGACGAAGACGTGATCCTGTGGAATGACAGTCTGAAGAAAGAGTGTCTGACAGCGCTGGATCTGGATGCATTGGATCCGAATGCACTTAATGAATATGTAAGTGAATTATTCGGAACGGATTTTGACGGAGCCTGTGTGGAAGCGGCAGAGCGGGTGCTGGAGTATCTGAAGCAGGCGGCAGAAAGCAAGGTGTTGGTGTACAGGTTGTTTTAAAACAGTTGACAAAGGAAAGGCAGGCAGCATTTTTTTTGCAAATCTGTATGCATCTACCAGAAGCGCTGAAGGGTGATGGTTTAATCAGCGCTTCCTCAGGCAATCTGGGTAAAAATGTCTGGATAATGGCAGAGAAAGGAACGGGGAGAGGGAATCATGCTGGATATGGAAGCCATGAAGGAGATGATCCGGAGGGAGATACAGTCAATCAGCACCCTGGAGGAGCGGGTGGCGTTTAAAGATTTGATGGAAGGTGTGTTTATATCTTTGTATGAGACGAATCTGTCCATGTATCGGAAACTGGAAGAGCGAATCATGAATGATCTGGCGTATGATGCCGGCCGCTATCTGATCCGGACGGGCATTGTGGAGCGGGCCTGTTATGACTGGTCTCACCATCAGATGTCGGCCATGCAGGAGGAAGATACAAAGCCTCGTATCCTGTCGGCCGGGGAGATTCGTGAGGAGATTAGCCGGAGCGGAAGGTACAGGGCAGGGTCAGTTTTTCTCAGATGTGACAGCATCGAAGTCAGCGGACTGGCAGCATCGGGAATGGAAGAGGATGCGGTGATAAAGGCGGGGCGGGAGTATCCGGTAAAGGTACATGTGCAGCGGAGCAGGAGGTATTTGGATCAGATTGGCAGTCTGTACCGGCTGTTCATAAAAAACGGTATTCCCTGGGTGACAGTCAATGCGCCGTATCTGTTTAAAATGCTTGATCTGTACATAAGCAGCCTGCCGGAAGAGATTGCGGATGAGGAAGCGGTGATTCTGGCCGGTGTGGAACTGGGGGCCTATAACAAATTGGCATACCATGATATGGTGCCGATATGGAATGTGGGATACAGGAAGGTTGAAAGTGTGGGCTTCCCGGTACCCTGTGCAGACCGCAGAGGATATGAGCATGTGGTGTCACTGGACGATGGGGCAGAGCATGGGTATCTGGTGGCGGATGAGGAGGCGCAGGAGGTGCGTCGCGTGGGAGAAAAACTATACATCATGGGCAGAGATGGACGTGCAAAGAGATGGGATATCTGCACCATACGGGGCGGGCGTGAGCGAAGGACTGACAGATACAGCTTTCCGGTGATGGAAAACCTGCGGAGGGACACCTTTTGTGAACGGTTTCAAAAAAACAGCGGCAGGCCTGTCAGAACCCGGGGAGAACTGGAACGATATATTCGCGGCTTTGGGCTGGAGGATCAGATCGGGTATGCGGGCTGTTCCATAGAAGAGGAAACAGGGGAAGCGGAGACGTATTCCATGAATTTTTTTATAGAGGATGAGATCCGGGACAAAGAGAGGAGGAAACGGCTTGTGCTGACATTCCGACAGGTGGGAGCAGAGAAATGGCTGCTGCGTGATCTGGCGGGTTTCCTTGCCTCCTCGGTACAGGAATTTTTCCCTGAATACCACTGTATGGGGAGGCTTTTATGAACTACCTGTGGGAAGTGATACTGCAGCTGAAAAAGCGAGGGCTGGAAGAAGGACAGGTACGGTTTAAAATGGCGGGACGTCACAGCCCATATCTGGAACTGTCATCCGTATGCCTGAACGAGGAAGAGGTGGAGGCGGGTGCGGAGATTGAAGTAAATCCTTATATCCGGTTTTATGAGATATTCCATGACATGTACTTGCCGCAGGTACAGGAATTTTCTAACCTGAGGCAGAGCCTGACAAATCTCATTTTGCATATTCTGGCCGGTAATGACGCATTATCTGGCATGAGCCGGCAGCAATACCTGAAAAAACTGCTGCTGTATGATTTTGCCGAAGGTGTATATGGCGAATGGGATCAGCAGGGGCTAATGCGGTTCTCAGACGAGGAGAGGGAAATCATACTGGGAGGGATTTTGCGTCAATACAGGACAGGAAGCAGCCTGACCCTGTTTGAAGAGATGGTACATACCCTGACACGGGAAAGCATAGTCTACCGCAGCAATGAGAGACCTGCCGAAATCATGATTTATATAGGGGAAAGATATAGCAGGGGATTGGAAGAGAGAGTATGTTTTCTGGTACGGATGTTCCTGGAAATATCCTTTCACGCGGAAATCTTTTATGAATATCATTTCGGTATACTGGGCGTGGATGAAACGATGATCATGGATGAGACCGTAATGTGCAGATAAAAATGAGCCATGTGGAACCGGCATAGGAGGACAAAAACATGTTTCAATATATATATCCGCGTTTTCAATCCGGGCGTATCCTGCGGACTGGGATGCTGGAGCAGCTGCGCGACTATCCGAAGGATTATCTGGAACTTATGTACTCCGGGTATGGGAACGGGATCATAACAGGCTGTGGCATCTCCTGGGAAATGGGGAAGCTTTCCGTGGAACCGGGTATGATCTGTTATGGTGGCAGGCCATATGTGATGAAACGGCGGCAGACACTGGATTGTAAGGCAGAAGATAAGAGACGTTATTTAGTGGCTGCATTTCTGGAAGACGTGGAAGAGCCAGGACAGAGTGTGGGAAGAGGCAGACTGGTGCTGTCAGAGGTAGTACCAGATCCTTCCTGCGAACTGGAGATATGCCGGTTCAGGCTTCAGGAAGGGGCAAGGCTCAGAACCCATTATGAGAATTTTGCGGATTATGCAACAGAATATGATACAGTCAACGTTATACATACACCTTACGCTGCAGAGGGGGAATCCACCCTGCATCCGGGCCTCCTCATCCGGTATGCAGAAGAACTGTTGGAAAAAGGGCCGGAAAATCCGTATGATATTAATTTTTCCATGAATATCCTGGCAGGAAATGGCAGGCTTGCAATGAGATGTGTAAAAAGATACCTCAAAGCCCGGGGCGTGGAAGTAAAAAACAGCAGTAATAAAGGGGTGTATGATGGTCTATTGCATGTCCTGAAACAACAGAGCGGCAGGACGGAAGATTGTGGAGAGGGAAGACGGAAAGGGAGAGGGGTGATGTTGGTGTGAGGCGGAATAATAAAGAAATGTGTAGTGATTTAATGAATTGATATGAGCATGATACTGAAAAGGGAAGGAATTTTTGGGGGATATCAGGAGGAAAAACATATGGTGACACAGGAGATCACAAATTTTATTATGAATGAACTACATGTTGTTTCCGAAGAAGGAATAAAACAGAATGTAACTCTGACAGATGGAAAATCAGGTGCTGAAGTATATAGGATGCATGTGATCAGTAGACGCCCGAGAGACAGTGGCGTATATATTCTTAAATTAATAGACACAGAAAATGTGTGGTATGATCCTGATAAAAATGAGGCGAGTAAAGGTACGGCAGTATGGAAGCAGAATACACCATTTAAGGGTAAACTGGTGGAGTTATGTACAGAAAAAGTTATAGGAAAATATCATGTAATTTTATACAGGCAGGCAAATGACAGTGTTTTGAATACGATTACACTTGCTAAATTAAAAGTATCTGAAAAGTGTGATATATTAAAATGTCTGTCATATGATTTGTTAAAAAAATGGAATTGCGATATTAGTAAAACAGGGGACGCAAAAGAAATATTTGACAATTTGTTATCTTATCGATTGGATCCGTGCGGAAGCTTTGAGCGGAAGATGTCATCCGTACTTGTAGAGATAGATGCAAGTGCTTTTTTGCTGAAAAATAGTGTTTATCCGAATCCATATTACTATGTTAGAAATAAGGAGAAGTGGATAGATAAGATTATTGATTTGCCATTTTTAAAAGGAAATATTCATGGAGATCTTCACCAAAGAAATGTTATGTGTGGAAAGGGCAATAGTAGAGAGGGACAATATTATCTAATAGATTATGATGCTTATCAGGATGAAGGCTATTTATTATTTGATCATTCATATCTGGAGATGAGTATATATTTTGATATGATGGAAAAATATGATGCAGAAAAGTGGAATGAAGCTGTCAGTCTGCTGTTTGCAAAGGGAATATATGAGAAGGCAGAGGGAGAAATAGATGAGCCATTGGTATATTTGCGTAATGCCATATATGAGGGAATAATAAAATGGGTGACGGAAGAACAGCCTCATATGAAAGACAGTATAGAAATCCAGTTTTTAATTACCCGAATTGCAGCAGGTATTAATTATTTTTCCAAAGGTGCAATTCAGGAACAGGAAAGTTTAATTAGATTACTTCAATATATGGGAGAAAGCTTTAAAGCATTGTTTAAAAAAATAGATTTTGAATGGAGTGCAGAGAATATATCCAAACTGGATTATTTGTTTTCAAAAGATGACTATGTTGAAGTTTTATGGGAAAATTGTGTGCGGTATGCGTTTAATTATGTTCCTGTTCTAATTACTGATGATAACTACAAAGATAATGAATACAAGCAGCTGAAGAAAATATTGGGGATGAAATGGGCCTTTGTAATAGATATTGGGGAAAAGGTTCCACCAGCAGATTTTACTTCTGTTGTTGCTTCGGAAGCAAGAAACAGCAGAAATGTCTCTATCTATAATTTAGTTTCAACTAATACACCAATAGAGTATTGCGCTAATAAATGTGTTTGGCTGGTTGTTAAAAAGGATGTTCAAATACCTACATATGGTATTATGTGGGCGCGTTACTACAATGTAATCGAAGATGTTTTTGAGCAGATTTTATCTCAGGAGGGATTGAAACCCATATTATTTGTATTTGATATTAAAAAGGGACAGGCATTTGTTCAAAAATTTTTGCAATGTATTTTGAAGAATTATCATAGATTGGAAAAGTCAAGGATTATTGCTTTAGGACGGAATATTATTACTCATGATGATATCCAAACGCTAACAACACTTGGATTTCATTACTTTTCTGAAAGTAATTCTAACTTAGTTGATCTTGCTGAAACAGTATATTTATATCTTCCTCATATGACTGAAAAAAAAGATAATGTAGAAATTGTATTGCCTACGATTGATACAATCGAACCGGTATCGTTAACCGAAAAAGAGATAAATTATTACGAGTCAAGTGTAGAATTGGTTTATGAGGGAATAGAGGTAAAGACTGAAAATTCAAGCTTTGGAGAGGCTTTTTATAGAGGAGAGGAAATCAGTTGGTTGGACTTAGCTAACGAATGTGCTTTTGAATTAATTGATAATTATGCGAGGAAGAGGGATGCGCTTTTAAAGGCGATTGAAGAGGAATCTCCTCGTGTGAAATCGTTGAAATTGATCCACGGAGCTGGTACAGGAGGTACAACTTTATCAAAGAAACTATTATGGGATCTTAAAGGGAATATCCCATGCATGCGCCTGAAAAAGTATACACAGGATACAGCTAATATTATACTGGAAATAAATCATAAAACAGGTAAGAGAGTTTTTATGACGGTAGAAATGGGTTCAACTATTTTGGATGGAGAAGATTTGAACAACTTTTTGTCTAAAGTCAATGAAGGTAATGGAAAATTAATGGTTTTAGAGATTGAACGCAGTAATAATAAACAGACCCAAAAACCATTTATAGCAATTCATGATACATTACAGGATCCTATTGCCAATGAATTCTGCAGGCAGTTCAAACGAATGACCGATGATGTTGAAAGAATAAAAATGTTGGAAAAAATAACAGCTGGAAGAAGTCAGGAATGGATGGAACAGCGTTGTCCGTTTTTCTATGGATTTTATACATTTCAGGAGGAATACAACCTAAGTATTATCTGTCGTACAGTACAGGGATGTGACTCAATTTTAAAAGGTTTATTGTCTGATCTTGCATTAATAACAATTTACTCACAAAATATTTGCATCAGGAATTCTGAACTGCCTATCAGATTGAGGAAAGAAAAAGAAGACGAAGAAAACGAAAGTGTGTCTTCATATTTGCTATACGAAGAGTTGGATCCTGCAGTCAAAAAACTGATTGGGCTACATGAAGAGGGGTGGAGAATTTGTCATCCTCTTATTGCAAAGAAAGTATTATGTGAATTGTATGGAGTAGAACAATATCAGGAAAGTGTATATAACGCTTCTATAGCGTTTATTGACAGGATACACAATCTGTATGGAAAAGATGATAAGATGGCAGATAGAATCCTGAAAGAATTATTTGTTGACAGAGCTTATATTGACAGCGAAAGGACAAGGTTTTCGTATTTAATTGAAGATATCCAGGAATATACGAAAAGGAAGACACTATTTGAAAAGTTAATAGAGTTATATCCCTCAAATCCGCATTACTATAATCATTTGGCAAGATTGTTGGTTGAATCTTCTACGAAGGCGTATGATGAAGCAACAGATCTGCTAAAAAAGGCAATTAAAATTTCTGAGAGAGAAAATATAACCTCTACTGTTCATTATAGCACTTTGGGATGTATATATTGTAAAAGCATTTATGCATATATAAATGAGGAAAAATCATTGCAAAGAAGTGAGCGGTTTGCAGCAAGCTTATCTGATTTGATAAAACAGATTGGAGAAAAATATATTTTGGCTGAGAGTGCGTTTTATAAAGCAAGACAGACGTCGGTGAAGCATAATAGTTATGCATATTTTCCCCAGATACAGATGGAAAGTGTTTTGATACAAAAAATTGTAGGGTATGATAAAGGTCAAAGATCAATGGGCCAGTTACTTCGTGAAGAAACAGATTTTGAAAAATGGTACAGGGAGCATTATGGTAATGCAATGCAGTTATATATGGATATGAAACGCCATTATGAAACATATGATAAGTCATACAAAGAATTTATGGATAAGGCGAAGGGGTTAATAGATTCCATTGGTTTGGATACTGAAAACATTGAACAAAAATTAACCGTGTGGAACAATCAGGAAGGAAGTTTGGCAGTTTATTGTAGAAGAACGTATATTTCGTCAATATATGCGCAGCATGGATATAGTTGGAACAAGATGGATGACAAGTTGCTTCGTATAATTGTTGAAGGCATGCATAAAAATATTTCGCAGAGTTCTCATAATAATATAAAGCAAGGAGACATTTATTACTGGTATGAAGCGTATCGAAGATTGAAGGAATTTGACGCAAGAGAAGCTATTTCATTTATAGAAGATTATATGGACAATGATTATGAAAAGGAGTACTTGCTATTTATTCTTCATTTTCTTCAGATGGAAAAGGATCTGTCTACCTCGGCGGAGGTTGTAAAACATATAAAACGTTGCAAAGATATGGTGCCTGCAGGAATAAACACTTTATCTTTTAGGGATGCTTATTCTACGTCAATGAAGGGGAGCCCGATCATTTCCAATAATGATGTAAGACATATCAAAGGTGGTGGAATAGTGGGACTGAGAGAATTTAGAGGGGCAATTACAGAAATCAGAGGAAACACTGCGGGAGTAATACAGATTGATGGTATGAATATGACAGCAATTTTTATTCCATCTATTGTGGATGAAAGTGGAACAAAAAGGGAGTTTACTTCAAAAAATGTGACAGACAGAGTAAAATTTAATCTAATGTTTTCGTATTCAGGTCTTAGGGCATGGAATGTCAATTTTGAATAAGAAATCAGAACAGGTTTAAGTATGTGTTATTACTATAAAAGTCACAACCTTTACTCAGGACTGCGCACTTGTTGTGCTGTCCGTATACGCGCCATGCAGCTTGCTGCATGTGTGCATAAGGTATCTAAACGCCCTCTTTTATTTATGGTGGCGCAAATCTGATTGAATGGGCGTTTAGAAAAACAACTCCTTTTAGATAAGAGACAGGAAGTAAATTTTTATTTAAAGGAGCGTTTTTCAGACGCCGAAAAATTCATTTTCCCGATTTCAGGTAGAGGAATCATTTAAATACTCTTAAAATTTTTAATCTAATCGGTAGTGTAAAAAAGTTTGTGCCCCTGAAAAAATACTTCTTTTTGGTAAGAATTCTGATATGACAATTCTTATCGAAAAGGAGTATTTTATGGCAGTTGCGTAACTGGTAGATAAGTGTGTATCTATACAAAACTGGAGCAAATCTGTATGATAGAAACAGATCTGCTCCAGTCTTATTTCACATCTTCTTTATCAGCCTTCCGGCAGTTCGCAGGTAGGTTTGGTGACCAGGGAAGCAGGTCATCCAAAAGGCCTCCGTCAGTTTCATCCAGATGCTTTGGTATCTCAGTGAGAAGATACTCAAAGTAATCGTATGGTTTCAGGTTGTTTGCTTTTCCGGGACAATTGTGGATTCTCGTTTTCCTTTGTATATTGCATAGCTTTTTGGCTAAGTTGGCGGACACTCGAATCATCGTTTAGTATTCGCAGTCGGCAGCTACAGCACAGGCAATGTGTAAGGCATCATAGGTTTTGATTCCTTTTGATGCAAGAGATTCTGCAAATAAAAGGATATCTTCAGTTTCTTCCGTGATACAAAAAAAGCAATTGACTTCCATGGGGCAATTGCGAGACGCTTTTCTTTATATGGATTTTTACCATTTTCATAGTCTAAAATATAAAACCATACTAAATCATAAACCCCTTCTTTGGTCTTGGCTTGAATATATAATTTTGCCTGTGTTTCTAGATGGATTGATATTTGGCTTTGATCGACAAAAGGCCGATTAAAGCAACAGTTGTCTAAATAGATTCTCAATAGTATTCACCGTTTTTATTTAGTATAACACGGAATACTTCATTGGGAATGTAAAAATTTATTAACTTATTTTTCCACGGTATGCAGCCCAGGTTGCTGACTGGATACAGAAATCAGAAGGGCTGATGAATCCGGTGCTGGAGTCAGATCCGGAAGTCGGACGCTGTGATGTGGCGGATATCAGAAAAGCCTTGCAGGAACATGCATATCTGATCGAAGACGACGGGGAGATACACAGTATCACGCGTCGCGGGGACCGGCTGTCGGTGACATGTGGGAGCGCGGAGGCAAAGCGTTGGCACATCTGCATGATCGACAGCAGGACTTCGGGGAGGCTGGAAAGATGGGCGTATCCGTTGATGGAAAACGGACGGGAAAAAAGTTTTACGGAGCAGTATCGGCAGAGATGGAATCAGCCGGTGCGTACGCGGGCGGAGCTGGGCCGCTTTATCCGGGGATTCGGGCTGGAAGACTTTGCCGTCTATCAGGACTGCATCACCGCCGGACAGTTTCCGGGGGAGAGGGAGACCTATTCCATGAATTCCTTTATAGAGGATGAGATCAGGGACACCACAGTACAGAAAAAGCTGCTCCTGCGCTTTCAGCCGGGAAAGAAGGAAGCATGGTTGCAGCGGGATGTTGCAAGCTTCCTGGTATCGGAGGTGCAGAGGTTGTATCCGGAGTATGACTGCGGAGGCGTGTTTGTATGAAATATTTATGGGAAGTGGTGTTGGAAGCCCGCCGGGAAGGTATCCCGGCCCGGGAGCTGCGGTTTGTCCATGACTCCCATGCCAGTCCTTATATGGAATTGTCCCTGCCCTGCCTGAACCAGACCTGGATGGAAGAGAGCGGGGAGGTGCAGGTTAATGCTTACTATCGGTTTTACCATATCTTTGCCCATATGTTTCCGCCCGGGCAGGAAGAATACAGAGCGCTGCGGGAGGGCCTGACCAGCCTGCTATTTCATATGCTGGCAGACAATGACGTGAGAAAAGGCCTGGGCAGAGAGGAATACCATAAGAGACTGCTTGCCGGAGACATTCGGGCAGGCGTGTTCGGGGAAATTGGGGCGGCGGTGTACGCGCGACTGGCCGGAGAAGAACAGGAGAAGCTGTTGGGCTGCTGGCTGCGCAGCTGCAGGACGGGCAGTTGTCTGGCAATATTTACTGATATGGTGCGGGAACTGATCCATGACAGCATCATCTACCACAATACCGACTGCCCGGATGAAATACTGATCTATACAGGGCAGAGGCTGACGCGGGAGCTGGAATGGAAGATTGGTTTTCTGACAGATCTGTTCCTGGATATCCGGTATCATACGGAAATTTATTATGAATACCATTTTGGGATCATCGGCATGGAAGAGACAATGCGGATTGACGAGATCGCTCTGTACTGAGCGGAAGGAGGGCCTTATGTTTCGGAATATATATCCGCTGTTTGAAAGAAAGCATCTGCTGAAAAAGGAGATGCTGGACAATCTGAGAGATTATCCCAGAGAGATATTTAACATGCTGTATCAGGACTACAGCGACGGGATACTGAGTGGGTGCCGTCTGGAGGTGCGGGAGGGAAAGCTTATTCTGTGCCCGGGCATGCTCTGTTACCGGAAGATACCTTATCTTCTGACAGAGAAATATGAGATAAGCTGCAGGGCAGACGGCCGGCTGCGCTATCTGAAAGTACGGTTCTATGATAAGACTGTTGGGGCCGACGGGGAAGAGTACTTGTCCAATATCCTGCTGGAGGAAGAAGCGGCGGAGGAAGGATACGAGATGGAACTGGCCCGTTTCACACTGCAGGACGGTGCCAGGCTGCGGACTGATTATGTGGATTTTTACGACTTCGAGACGGCGTATGACACCGTGAATCTGATCCATGCACCCTACGCCTCCCCGGGCAGGAGCAGCATCTCCCCACAGATCACGGATGCGTTTATGGAAGCTCTGCTGAAGCTGTCGCCGCACAACAGTTGGGATCAGGCTCTCTGTATGGGCAGTATGGGACAGGGAACCATTCCCGCTGAAAAACTGCGTGCCTACCTGAATGTGCGTCTGGAACAGGAAAAAAACAGGTATACAAATGAAGAGGCATACAGCGCGCTGAAACGGATCCTGAGACAGGCTGCAGGGGGCGTAGCAGAGGATGAAGAGCGGCAGGGTGAGAGGAAGCTGATGCTTTTCTGATATAACGCAGAAAATGAGGAAAAGTAGAGGGAGGAGAGAAAAGAGTTTATGGAAGCGATTGATCTTTCCATTGCCCGCTATATAAGGGAGCAAAAAGAACAGCAAAAACAGGAAATGCTCAGGGCTGAAAGAGAGAAATATGATCCGAAAAAACAGATCAGCTATACCGTGGAAGAACTGGCAGAAGGGGTCAGGAGTGGGACACTGTATTTATACACATTGAAATTGGGTTTTGAGAAAAGAGGCTTATTTGACGGAAAATTTTATATTCCTTTTATAAAAGATTTTTTTGATGTAATGGAAGAAGGGCCGGGAGACATCCTGTATGGTTGCAATAAGAGAAAGGTGAGCGTAGTAATTGCTCTTACCCAATGTGTATCTAAAGTTTCATTTGACGGTTGGATGAAACAGATCAGGGATTCCATGAAACGGATGGGGATTCCTATGAAAACAGTGAAAGTGAAGAAAACAGGAAAGATGGAATACTTCTGTCATGAGACACCGACACCGGAAGGAAAGACATTTAATATATTGTTCCGTTATCAAAAAGGAAAGGAAATGTATACAGGTTCGCTGAACTGTATGCAGGAAGACAGGGATGGCATGGGACTGTTACTGGAAGCACTTGTCCTTGTGGCAGAGGAAATGAACCAAGGAGGCTCTTATGGATATTGACAGATCAGATAGGACAGGAGAGGAGTCCGGGGCAGTGATGGCAGGAGATATGTGTCTGATCATAGGCAGGGCAGTGGCGCGGGTTGTGGCAGTTGATATCCTGGAAAGGCCAAACTGTCATGGGGAGCTCTGGGTGAAAATCCTGGCACAGGAAAAACTAAAGGAGCAGATTTTTTATGAGGGAGACGGAATGGTTTCCCTGATATGCGTTCGTAGTGGAAAGCCGCAGGTATTGTTTCAGGGAATGGTTATGGAATTGCGTGCTTTTGCTCTGGGGGACTTCAGTATCATTGAGATAACGGCCCGGACAGCAAGCTGCCTGATGGATCTGCAGGAGATGAATCTTTCTTATCAGGATACAGAGATGACCTTCCATGAGATCGTGCAGATGCTGGTGGGATTTTTCCCGGGTGCGCAGGCGCTTATCCAGGTACCTGATCAGCCTTTGGGATGCATTGCGGTGCAATATCAGGAGACGTTTTGGGCATTTTTAAAACGTCTCTCGGCTGCGCAGGGAGCTTTTGTTTATGTGGACAGCACCAGCTCCGCACTTTGTCTGTATATCGGGCTGCCGGAATCGAAAGCAGAAGCAGACTTTGATCAGCTTCCTTATACGATAGCGCGCAGTACCGCACCGGAGGATATATGGTGTACTCTGCAAGGGCAGACGGTCAGTTATGTGAAGGCCTATGACATATTGAAATTGGGAGAGAGAGTATTGTTTCATGGCAGGGAGCTATATACGGGCAGTGTGAGGAGAACACTGGAAGGCGGATTGCTGGTCAGTCAATATGGGCTTCGGTTTAAAGAGGGAATGCAGGCACGTAAGTATGGAAATCCCCTGCTTGTCGGAGTGTCTGTAAACGGGGCGGTGGAAGAAGTCAGAAGAAACAAAGTGAAAGTAGTGATGGAAACAGATGCAGTGCAAAACTGCCGCGGCAAACATTATTTTCCATTTTCAACGGTGTCCGCTTCGCCTGATGGCAGCGGCTGGTATTGTATGCCGAAAACAGGAGACAGGGTACGTATTTTTTTCCCGGGCAGCGATGAGACGGAAGGGTATGCCATTGCCAACATACAGGGTAACTCTGCGCCTGCGCCCGAAAGCCCTATGGTAGATCCGGGTATCAAGGATATTACGACACCTGACGGGAATACGGTTAAGTTTATAGAAAACGGTATTCAACTGTCAGCGGGAGGCGGTTGTGGGAGTGTGACATTGAAAAATGATGGAAAAGCGGAAATTCATGCGGTACAGGATATTGTAATCGGGGCGGGCAATGAGATCATGGCAGCCACGGAAGGAGAGCTGGAACTGACGGCAGGAGAAGAAATTGTGTTAAAAAGTGACGGCGGTGCGGATATTTCCATAAAAGGAGATACGATAGAAATTCATGCCTCCAATATTATGAACAACTGTTAAGGAGTGAGCAGATGGCATACAGCTTACATGATTTAAGGATAAAAGGGATAGAAGCTGCGGAAATAGTAAGCTGCAGCATAGAAGGACGGATGGGAGAACATGGCAGCCTGTTTTTGGAAGCGTATCCGAAGGGATCGGAAGAGCTGTTGTATGAGCTTCCCGACTGGCAGCCGGTGGAAGTGTGTGTAAACAGAGATGGTAAAGAGCAGTCCCTGTTCTGTGGTGTGATTACACAGATCAGCATGGAGGTATCTGCCGGTATGCGTGTGATACGCCTGGAAGGGAAAAGCTGTAGTTTGCTGATGGATATAACAAGAAAATCACGATCCTTTCAGGATGTGGGCATGAGCTATCAGTGTCTGCTGAGTCAGATTATGGCGGATTATCCGGGAAGCAGCCTGATCTATGCGGCTGCAGAGGCTCCTCTCGGGGCCTTGACTGTACAGTATGAGGAGACAGACTGGGAATTTTTAAAGCGGGTCATGTCCAGGCTTGGGATGAGTGTGACACCGGAGTGCAGACGCCCGGGTATTATGCTGTATGCAGGAATTCCGGCGTTTGCTGCACACAGGGTTCCTTATATTCTGCGCAATATGACGAAAGATATGGAGATGTATTACTATCTGAAAGCGAATGGGCGTCAGGTATATACGGCGGATTTTACCAGATATGAGATTATATCGGATGAGGTGATCGGTATATATGGTCAGATAGCGGTAGAGGGCGGAAACCTTTTGGTGGAGTCATTCCAATATATTTTTGACAGTCAGGAGATGAAGGGGATTTACGGACTGCAGACAGCCAGAGGGCTTATCAAGGCAGAATATTTTCCCATGCAGCTGATTGGTGCGGCTCTGATGGGGCAGGTCGTGCAGACGGCAGGTGATAAGGTGCGGGTTTTGCTGGAAATTGATGAGGGATCCGCGAGAGCGCCGCTATATTGGTTTGTTTATTCCACAATGTCTGCATCTCCAAATGGCAGTGGCTGGTATTGTATGCCGGAAATCGGGGATAACGTGAGGATTTATTTTCCGTCCAAATATGAGGAAGAGGCGATTGCTCTGAGCGCGGTCAGCAATTATGCCATTCCGGCAGCCGGACAGGATCACATGCAGGATCCGAATAACCGTTATCTGCGCACAAAATCCGGACAGGAACTGGCATTATCACCGGATCATATGAGATTGTCATGTAGAGGCGGCGTTTCCGCCGTAACGGTCAGAGGGGATGGCACAGTCTGCATCAGTGCCATGAATCAGGTCAAAATACTTGCAGAAGAAAAGATAACCTTTCACGCGGAACAGAAGCTGACAATGCATGCTTCACAGGCTGTTGCTCTTGGTGGAACAGACGGAGGGCTGCTGTCTCTGGCCGGCGGAAATATACAGTTTTCAGGGAGCCAGGTTATATTTGACTGACAGATGACGGCAGATCTGCGAAACCGAAATAGGAGAAAAAGATGGAACGGGAACAGGCATTGCAGGAATTTGAGGAAAGAGTACGTAAAATATTGGAGGATTTCAGAGACCGCATGAGTCGGCATCTGACAGATAACGGGTCTCTTCTTGAGTCTTTAGTTGATGAGGCAGTAAGCAGGCTGGGAAAAGAAATGAAAGCAAAAAAGAAAGAATATGTAGGCTACCTGTATGGATCGGTCCTGAAAACAGACTTGCTTGAAAGACGATATCGCTTCTTTTTTCATGCGATGGATCTGCGTTGGTATCTGGATGAAAATCCGCTGGAAGTGGGTGTGGATGCAAAAGCACTGTTTGTACCTTTTGATGAAGTATGGGATGCTTTAACGGAAGAAAGTCAGGATTATAAGGGGATGGTCAATCGCTATGATATACAGAATATCATGTTTGCTGAACTGCAAAATATGGATGCACTAATTTCGGCTCTTTTGCGTTGGCGACTGCGTGACTGGGAAAAGAAAAAAGCTTTTGCAGAACTTATCCTTTCCCCTTATTGGATATTTAAATGGGGAGAATACAGAGATCAGTCAGAATTTATTCTGCAGACTGATAAGGTGCGGAAAGAGGAGGGGCTATGGGAAGCGGAACTGAAGAAGGCCAGACATAAACCGGAAACACTGATTTTCAGTTACTGGTATCAGGGGCAATTCACAGGCAGCCATGTGCAGAAGACGGATATGAGATTTATCGTATTTGATGACTGTGTATTAAGGGATATGGATTTTAAAGCATGTGACCTGCAGGGCAGCCGGTTTCCCAAAAGCCGGTTAAATGGGTGTGGATTTGATGGATGCAGCCTGATCGGAGCGGATTTTACCGATTGTATACTGGAAAAGGTTTCATTTCGGGGAGCGGATCTGACAGGGGCGCTGATACCCGCAGAAAGTGTACCGTTTCTGAATTTGGATGCGGATCAGTTCCAATGTATGATACCAGTCAGAAAGGAGGAGACATGAAATATTTTTTTATTTCACAGGATATATCGCTTCCCTGTTGTATTGCGTACAGGGACTTTAATATCAGAGGCGGTCGCCACCTGTTTCTGAAGCAGGATGCAGACCGTATCAATGATATGGTTTTCTTATATCTGACAGACAGTGGGAGAGAAGCAAAGCCGGACTTTATACAACGTCCTGTAACCATGTTTTCCGACAGATTAAAGGAAGTGCTGGAAGCATACGAACCGGAGCTGCTTTTTAAAAATGTCATGCTGATTCATAAAGAAAACCGCCTTCAGTATCATTATGTGCATGTCCTGATGGAACCTATTGATGTGCTGAGTGAGAAAACGGTGTTTTATCCTAACGGGGTGGAACAGCGTGTTGTGATCGACGGGAATAAGGCAAAGGATCATCATATTTTTCTGCCTGCGGGAATACATAGAGAAGATCCGGTCATCAGCCTTTCCGTGGCGGAGAGCATCCTCAGAAGAAGGGTAACGGGTATTTGTTTTGAAGAGGTGGAGGTGGAGTAGATGGCGGAACAGGGACTGACAGAACTAGAGGCTGTATCCGGCAGCGCAAATCAGGCATATGTGACGAGTTATGAAAATATGAGTCAGGCAGCAGAGAAAGCAAATGCAGCAAACGAGACATATAAAAAAACAATGCTGTATGGCAATCACTGGCAGCGTAAGGAAGCGCTGGAGGCTAAAATGGCGGCGGATGCCGAACTTGAATCCGCGCAAGCTGACTTTGATCAGAAATGTCAGGAAGCACAGGCTGCGGCGGATGCCGTGGAGGAGAAAAAGAAAGAACTCATAGATTCAAGAACTACAGATATGACATATGTAGTATATGGGGCGCGTATTAACTGCAACTATGGAATGCGTGACAGCTATCTGCTGCTTGACAATGTCCACGGAGTCTATACGGGGGGTGCCCCGCAGATGACCGTAATGGATTATATCATGGATGTAAATATAGTTGATTTCGGTGGCTGCAAAAGTGCCGAGAATCCGACAACCATACAGGCGGCAAAGGATGCTGTAGAGGCGGCAGGTCAAGCGATAAAGGATGAAAAGGCGTCCAAGCCCTTTCTGACGTGGCTGACAGGCTTTTTTGTAAAAGATGAGGATATTCCGTCTGAAATGAGTGAAGATATGATTTCCGAATGTATGGGGCAATGCATTGCTGAGTTTGTCTCTGATACGGGATGGATGGAAGGACAGGAAAAAGTGACGATCAACGGAGAAGCGCCGCTTTTGCGCAGATGTGAGCTTAGCTGCATATACGGAGGGTTGGTGACAATCTTGCTGTCCGGACAACAGGAATAAAAATGGCAGAATCCCATACGGCGGTAAATCATCACCCAAAGGAGGGAACCGGGAGGGATACTGTGGAAGTGGAACAGGAGGAAGCGATGGAACTTTTATATCAGGGACTTACATTTCATTTTCCGTTTGAAGGAATTATACAGGTTGAAGATTTTACACTGACGGCCTCCTTTAACCGCCATGCAAAAGTCAGCCTCCTGCTTTTGGCAAAAGAAGAAAAGATCCAAGAAGTAATCCATGCGATTCCGGAAGGCGCCGGGATCATAATACGGGAAAAAGAAATCTTGTTTGCCGGAAAAATAACTCTGGCAGAGACAGTTGCGTACAGAGGACTATATTATCTGCGTTTGGAAGCAGCTTCTTATACGATGGACTGGCAGCTGAGGACGGTCAGTCGGAGTTTTCTCGATCTGGATGCCACCTACGAGCAGGTGATTAAGAAAGTATTGGAAGATCAGGAGCATGCTGATATTATGGACTGTATCACAGCGGGTGCCCGTATTCCGGATTTTCTTCTGCAGTATGAGGAGACGGACTGGGACTTTCTTGTGCGTCTGGCCAGCCATTTCGGCAGTTTTTTGATTCCCGATTATCAGGCCGGTTATGGGAGGGCGTATTTTGGTGTTCCGCAGTATGGGGATGAGACATTTCTCAGTGAGGAAGAATATGAGACCATAAAGGATATGGATCTGTATTACCGTGCAGGGAATGAAGAACTGCTGTCTCAGGAAGTCATGAAGTGGCGGGTAAAGACAGGGCACGTCTTTTCTCTGGCGCAGAGAGTCGCTTTTCGCGGAATCGCCGCGATTGTTACTTCGGTGGAGTATGGCGTAAGAAATGGAGAACTTTGTCGCTATTATGAATTGAGCCGGGAAAAAGGTGTGATAAGTGTCCTGCAAAAGAATCGGCACATAAACGGCATGAGCATACCAGCGACAGTAAAGGAACGCAGGGGAAACTGTGTCAGGGTACATTTCCATATTGATCAGGAATATGAGCCGGCACCCAATGCGCGCTATTTTACCTTTGCCATTGAGAGCAGTTTTATTTATTGTATGCCTGAAGTGGGGAGTCAGGTTCATATCTATTTTCCGACAGATGATGAAAAGGATGCGATAGCTGTTCATGCGCTCCGCCTGTCTGCCAGTGGACACGGCGGAGGCGGATACGCGCAGGAGCCGGATAACAAATCCTTCTCCAATGTCAACGGTGCGGAGCTGTTGCTTACGCCCTACAGTGCCAGTGCAGCGGCAGAAGAGGGAAAAGAGACGGAGGTCTATCTGGATACAGCCGGCAATGTTTACATAGAAGGAAAAGAGATCAGTATCAGTGCGGAGAATGACCTGTCCATAGGAGAGCCGTCCGATGAAAACGGTGAAGCAGTGATGAGCGTTGTCATGCAGGGAGGGACACTGACTGCGGCTGTAGGAGACGGTGAAACCAAAGTGGAACTGACGGAGGAGGCCCATATTCTGGCGGCATTTGTCAAAATGGAAGCCAGTGATAATACGGCTATGAGTGAAATACTGCCTCCGGGCAGTGGGCCGGAAGATACCCGGGCTAATATCAAGGCAGGCGATGAGGAGGCCAGGAATGATATCAACAGCGGTGTCAGCACCCGTCTGAAAGATAAATATATCGAAGGACGGACCAAGATGCTAAACGCCGCTCTGAATAAACTGATCACGGTGGCCACGGTCACGGTGATGGTGGCCGTGACCGTAGCCAGCGGGGGTACGGCCACACCGCTGCTGCTTGGAGCCATGGCATTGGGCGGCATCAATGTGGCCTATGCTGACGCGGAAATAGAAGAGGGAAGATCGGATATACTGAAAGGGCAGTCCGGAGATCTGTCAGAATCCCGGAATGTCATACGGGATACGGTCTATGCCTCGATTTTTGGCGAGGAGAATAAACAGGCCGCATACGAGATGGGCAAGTTGTTGAATGATATTGCGTTTCAGCTCCTCTCCGGCAAGGTGATAGGCGGCGGGTTGAAAGCGATCGGAGAGACGGGGAAGATTTTCGGGATTGCCTGTGGGAGCCAGGAACTGGCGAACCTGAAGACTGTGGTACAGGTAAGCGGAAATGTGGCACGAGGGGCGGCCACCGATCTGATCAATACCGGCAGTATCAATATAAAGAATCTGGCATTGAATACGACACTGGGTATCATACAGGGGCAGATAGGGCAGAAAGCTACCAACTGGCTGATGGACCGATTCCGGACAACCAGTAAGGTAGCGGAAGTCACGTTCGGGACAATTGTGGACAGCGTGCTTGATAAAGGAGTCAGTGAACTGACGGGCAGGCCGTTTGACCTTTGGCAGAGTGTGACCCAGAATGCTTTTGCCAACAGCCTGGCCGCCTTTATCAGCGACCCTGTGGATGCGGCCACGGGCTGCTACACTCTGCAGACGACAGACTTCATCCTCTCCAGCCAGCCTGCCCCGCTGCGGATCGAAAGAACCTACCGTTCTACCTGCAAAGAGACGTCTGTCCTGGGAAAAGGATGGAAATTTTCTTATGCAGGCAGACTCTGGCGCGATACCCTTGAGGCCGGGCGTGTTCACCTGGATACGATTACCGGCCATAATGTATGCTTTCAACGAGAAGAAGGCAGATGGATCAATCAGAGCAAAGGGACGGCCCGATTTAGCCTGGAGAGCCGGGAAAAGGAGGGAATCCATATACTGACAGATGTCGTGGCGCATACCCGGTGTGTCTATGACCAAGAAGGGTGGCTTATGTATGTGGAATACCCCGGCGGCCTGCGCCTTGCCTTTGTCTATACCGAAAGCGGGCTTTCCAGGATCACCACACCGCTGGGGAATGTATTGGAAGTGGAGAGCCGTGCCGGGCGCATTGTGCAGATCACGGATGAGATCGGACGCAGGACTCAGTACCGGTATGAAGACGAATTGCTGACAGACGTTGTGCATACAGACGAGGGGATCACCCACTACGAATATGATGAAAACGGCAGTATCCTCTCCGTGACCGACCAGAACGGCGTACGATACCTGGAGAATGCCTATGACGGCCAGGGGCGGATCATAAAGCAGAGCTTTGCGAGTGGCGTGTACCAGACCTTTGCCTATGATGACAAGAACAGAAGGAATACCATCACCTACAGCGAGAGCGGACGCGTGGAGGTGTATGAATATAATCGGGATCTGCTGACAGAGCGCATCCTCTATGAAGACGGGACAGGCGTAAGCTACGGTTATTCGGAGCAGAACATGCGTATCTTGGAAGTGAGCCGTACGGGTGCGCAGACAGTCAGGGAGTATGACGGATATGACCGCCTGATCAAGGAGAGTGCGCCGGACGGCTTTACCGTATACCATGCATATGATGACAACCATGACGTGATAAGGACATGGGATACGGATGGACGGGAGACCTGCAGTACCTATGACAATCGCCATAACCCGGTGTCTGTCAGGGAAAAGATAGAGGAGGGAGCGTGGCGGGAGTGGCGGTATGCCTATGACGGGAAGGGCAGGAAGGTATTGGCAGAAGATGCCCTTGGCAACAGGACAATATGGGAATATGCTGAAAACACGGCCCATCCGGTCCGTATCACCACACCAAAAGGAGAAGAGACGGTCTATACATACGATATCGTCGGCCGCAGGATGTCCGTCAGCAATGCTTATGGTATGGTGGAACTGTCCTATAACTCACGCAACTTCGTCACCCGGCGCATAGACGGGGAAGGGAACGAGAGCCGCTGGTTTTATGACCGGATGGGAAACCTGACAGAATATATTCCGCCGGTGCAGTGGGAGAGGCGGGAAAACGGGTACCGATATCAGTATGATTTTCTGGAACGACTCGTGGATATCATAAATCCGCAGCAGGAGCATGAGCGAGTGTACCGGAACTTTGAAGGGGAGATCATCCGTGCTGTCCATCCGGCCAGCTATAAGGAAAAGGGAGAGGACGGGGAAGGAACCCGATGCGAATATGACAGATATGGCAGATGCATCCGGATCCGCTATGCTGACGGCGGATGTGAGCGCATGTTCTATGACGCTGACGGAAATGTGTTGCGCCGGATCCTGCCGGAAAGCTATGATGAGGAAAAAGACGATGGGCAGGGCTTTGCCTATACCTATGACCGGGCCGGACGTCTGATTCTTGTGACAGACCCGGAAGGCGCCTGTCTGCATCGCTATGCCTATAACGGCCACGGCCAGCTCATCCGGGAAGAGGACGGAGAGGGTCGGGAAACACTGTACACCTACAACGGGCTCGGCCTGAAAATAAGGGAGCAGGTGAGCATCCGCCAGGAGGCGGGCAATGTATATTACCGCGTTACCGCATACACCTACGACAGACAGGGTAATAAGACAGAAGAGGCATATGGCCGGCAGGAAGTACTCAGAAACGGGGAACCGCAGGGCTGGCAGCGGATCCACTTTGCTTATGATGCCAACAATCGCCTGATATCAGTGCGTGATGAACTGGGCGCGCAGGCCATATTTGAATACGACTGCCTTGGCAGCGTGACACGGGAAGAAAAGGTGATTGAGGAAGGGATATGTCGGAGGATACATTACCGATATAATAAGACGGGCCGGTGCGAAAAGAAGACGGAGGAGATCGAAGGTAACGGCCCCGTGAAGCGTGCCGTGACATGTTATGGCTATGACGGTAACGGGAACCTGACCTTGATCAAAACGCCAAAGGGTGCAGAAATACACCTTGCATACGACAGTGCAGGCAGGCTGAAAGAGGAACGCGTACGGGATCGGAAAAACGGCATTGACAGGATTACCCGGTACGGCCATGACGCGGCGGGCAGGGTAATAAGCCGGAGTATAGAGGGGCCACATGTAAAGGCGTTGACTGAGGGCTACCGGTATGACCTGAAAGACCGCCTGACTCATCGCCGGGGGCGGGCAGGGGGTATAAGCCGCTTCGTCTATGATGCCAATGACCGCCTGATCCGGGAAATTTCCCCATACGGCTATGACAGGGAAAAGGACGGCGGGGCAGGCATATGCTACAGCTATGACAGCAGAGGAAACCGCATCCGTGTGATAAATGCCCTGGGGCAAACCATGGAAGAGAGGCGTTATAACCTGCAGGATATGCCGACGGCATACCGGGACGGGGCAGGGCGTGAGACGGACTTTGTGTATACGGTGGACGGGCAGCTGAAAGAAGTGTGGCGTGGAAGAGACGGCGGACAAAAATCTGGCAGAAAGCCCAGATATGATGCCATGACAGACGGACGGCAGGCTGCAGGGACGGAGAGGCGGTCCGCACAGCAGTATACCTACGACGCGCAAGGCCGTATCACGGGCATTGTGGATGGCAACGGCAACCGTACGGACTATGGGCTGGATGACTGGGGCCGTATCACGAATATCGGATTTGCCGATGGCACGAAAGAAAGGTACGAATACATACCTGCCGGGAATACGGCCGGGACGGTGGATGGCAACGGCAACCGTGTTCTTTATCATTATAACAGCCTGGGCAAGGTAAGGGAACGCACAGACCAGATGGGGGATACAGAACGTTTCCTGTATGATGAAGAGGGGAACCTGACACTGTACATTGACCGGGATGGCTGTCAGACGATGCGTACCTATGATGTATTTGGCAGCCTGGTGTATGAGAAAGCTGTTGGAAAAAATGGTGAGGAACCCGTTATCAGCACCTACCGCTATGACAGCATTGGACGCCTGGTACAGGCAGTCTGCGGCGGCCATTCCTATGAATATCTCTATAATGAAAAGGGAGAGTTGAAAGAGAAACGCTCCGGCGGCAGACGGCTTATCTCGTATGTCTATGATAAAGCGGGAAAGATAAGCCGTATCACGGATCCATCGGGGACGCAGACCTGCTATGAGTATGACATCATGGGCCGTACCAGCCGGATATACAGCCCGGAAGGGATGGAAGTAAGCTACGGCTATGACAGTATGAACCGCCTGGAACGGATCGTGTACGGGAACGGCCTTTGGACTATCTATGAGTATGATGGGGACGGAAATATAAGCTGCCTGGAGACAGGGACGGGGCAGGAGACACTGCTCAGCTTTGCTTATGAATATGACGGGAATGGGAACCGAACCGCAAAGAGCGGCAGGCGAAAAATGGCCGGCGGACGATATGAAGCAGTGGATATTTCCTGCCGCTACGACATCCATAACAGACTGACACAGGAGAGACGCGGTGATGACAGCGTACGCTATGCCTATGACGCTGCGGGGAACCGTATCAGGAAGGAAGAGAAGGAAGGCCGGACAAAGTACGGTTATAATGAGAAAAACCAGCTTGTAAGTGAAGAAGGTATAAAGGACAGGATAACATTTACTTACAACAGGCAGGGGAGTATTATAAGGGAAGAAGGGAGCGAAGGGATACGAAGGTATTTTTATAATGCTAAAAACCAGCAGACCCGGGTAGAAACCGGAGACGGCCAGGTACAGATAAACGGTTATGATGCGGAAGGCCTGCGCCATGAAGTGCGGGAAAACGGGAAACCGGTGCGGTTTGTGTATCATGATGGGGAACTTCTGTATGAAAGGAGTGAAAAAGAAGAGAACAGCTATCATTTGGGAGCGGGGACGGAGGCAGCCCGGAGAGGAGGAGAGACATACTACTATCATCAGGATGAACAGCTCAGTACGGCACTGATTACGGATCGGGCAGGAACCATCCGGAACAGCTATGCGTATGATGCCTTTGGGAATGGACAGGAGACGTCAGAGGGGATGGAAAACCGGATTCGCTATACGGGCCAGCAGTATGATTATGTGACAGGGCAATATTATCTGCGGGCGAGGTATTATAACCCGATGCGTGGAAGGTTTCTGCAGGAGGATGTATATCTCGGGGACGGACTGAACCTGTATGCGTACTGCGGGAATAACCCAGTGATTTATTTTGATCCGAGTGGGTATGCGGTGACTGCAAATCCTTTATATAATTCTCCGGAAGATGTATTGAGACGTGTTGAACAGGCTCCATCGTTAAAAAATCCAATGGGGGCATGGCAGAATCCAGGGCAAAGGGGGAATTGTGATTTTGTTGTTGATCTTAACAATATAAATCCCAAATATGCGGGGGTTATATCGGCATTAAAAGCGCATGGAAGAGATCGGGTGACTTATACAAACGGTATGATCGATATGGAAGACTTTGCGATATTTTCAGTAGATGTAAATATAAGTAAGTATAGGATAACAACCCGAAATTGTACCAACAGAGCTATTGCCCAGCAGATAGTAGGTTATGGTGGTGATTATGAAGCAATGTATCGGGAGAATGTAATGGGGATAGCAAGTGGGACAATAGAATCACAGAGGATTGCAATGGAAGTAATAAACTCTCGAGACGTGCAAAATGCTTTAAAAATAACGGGAAGCGATACAAAAAGGGCCAGAGCAGTAGCCAATGCATTGGAAAAAGAACGGAGAAATTATGGACAGGTGGTTCATGAGACTAATCTGGAAAAGGGAAAAGATCTCAATACAACGCAGTGGGTGGATAAAAATATAAATGATAAATTAGGACACGAAGGTGGGACAGCTGATCAAAAGCGGTTTGAAGAAGAAATCAAAGGGATAGTATGTTAATAATTAAAAAGAAGGAGGAAAGGTATTTGTGAGATAACCAAATACTAAAAGAGAATTAATGAAAATTGTTTATAATGATGAATTATATGGAGAATTAGGGTATAGCAAATCGAGATATTCGTGGAAAAAAATAGAACCGCTTCTACTTCCGTTTAATGGTAAAAAGTGTAAAGTAAATTTTTATATTGTATTAGTGGATATATCATATATGGAAACTAAATATCATCTGAGCAAGGATTTTAAAATGGAAGATTTTCCAGCGGAATTGATCAAAGAGGATGAAGAATTAGAGAGGAGACAAAAGGAATATTATAAAGAGCATTTGCTAAATCCAGATGTAATGATGCAAAAGGTAGAAGATGAAATTGTAGAAGAATTCTATGAAAGACGTGCGGGTACTGCAGATGAAAACTGGGAGAAGTTTTACGGTGAAAAGGCAGCAAAAAAAATAATAGGGGCAGATACGCGGGAAAAGATATTGAATCTTGTTAAATTAAAAGAAATAGTTTTAAGTGATGATATTGTGATTATGGGAAAAAGTGCCTGGAACTCAGAATTTGGAGCCAGGGTAAAATCGGATGGCTATGTAACTGTTGGCCCTAATGTATTTTGGTAATTCTTTTTGAAGATGAGTGTATCAGAAGTCATGTTATATCTGAAGGAGAAGAGTGCCCTGATGTTTTATGACAGACACCCAGAACCACGGACAAAGTGGGGGGATTGTTATTTGTGGGCATGAGGATATTATGTGGAAACAGTGGGAAATGTGAATGAGGAAGCGATCCGAAATTAAATCCGGGAACAAGAGGAAAATGATAAGCAAGAGGAAGACAATAAGTAAAAGAGCCTCCACCATAGGTAACCAGTATTAATGGTGATTGCGAATCCGCTTCTGGCGAAACCAGCAACAGACCCCGGAGGGGTTATAAATGAACCCTCATTTGAAATGGGGGGTTGCTAACTTTAGAAGAGGATATGGGAAATGGGAAAAACATTTGAAGACAAATTTATGGACTTGCAGTCTGGTCTGAT
>CAJULA010000013.1 GCA_910587155.1 uncultured Lachnospiraceae bacterium | reverse complement strand
CCCTGCTTTCTTATGATTGTGGCGTGTGAGTTCGCCTTACGGCCTCTGTAGACCAACTCCCAGTTATTTAATACTCCCTTTGCGTAAATGCTCGCAGAGGGACATCTAGCGGCCATCTGGGCCAGGTTAAGGTTGCTGCCGTATGCAATATATAATTTTCCCATGATTATTCCTCCATATTCTTCATTTCATTATAAATTAGTGCCTTTGCACGTGCGCGCTCCATCTTATTGTAAATCCGTTTGTGCCGACGTGCGCGTTGATGTCGGTGCTTCCCAACTTTGAGCGAACACTCTTTGATGCATACATCATCACTTCCAAAATGAATCCCTTTTTCCATCAATGCAACAAGTCCATAAGTTTTCATGGCTTCTCCAATCTCCCCGTCATGCCGATAGGTCAGCAAATAGTATTTTAAGCTGCTCTGCATGTCATTCCAGCTGCTTTCTTTAAAGGTGTCATAAGGTGAAGTCGGCAAGTCTTAAATTCATCTCCATACAGGCCGAGCCGGTGGGTAAGGATGTTTCTCATAATGGTAACTTTTTTCTCGGCTGTATATCCGACCATGGAGCGGAATACGATTTTTTCCTGTGATGTGATAGCCCATGCAGATACAGCTAAACAAAACTGAACGTAAGCCTTGATTTTTCCAGCATGGAGGGTGCTGTTGAAAAGTCTGAATTCTACAGTCCCTTTGGAGAAGTAGCTGTGGAGATTGACACCGTGATAGCGGGTGCTGTTATAGTGCTCATGGTTAACGCCACCGCAATATCCGTCATTTGCACTGCTGTACCAAATCTGCTCAGCTTTTTCTTTTGAAAGGTTTTTGTCTTTTTTCATTTCAATAAGGAGAGCGGAATTTAACTTGTGGCACCAGCGGTCTGCACGATGTCCAATTTCAAGTGCTTCATAAATCAGATCCTGTCGAGAAGTCATAAAGTTTACCAGCCTCCGAAGAGAATTCGCATTATGATTTGCTCCGTCTACATGGATATGGATGCCGCAGCTTTTATCTGATTTTGCACCATTTTCTCTGAACTTTCGGATGATGTTCTGGAGAAGTTCTAAATCTTCATATTTCAAAGGCGGGGTGACAAATTCTACTCTGTACTCATCCAGGCCGTCGTGGGTGCCGTCATTCCTTTTGGGTTCAATGGAGGAATCTCTCATAACCTTCCATTTGCGGGCGGCCTGGTCGGCAATAATGCGTGTTTCATAGCAACTGCTGTCTGGATGGGAAGGTGTGGTTCCGAGAACTTCCGCCACGATTTTTGCGGCCTTTTCTCTGGTGATGCCGGTCATTTCTACTTCTACTCCGAATAACTGATTTTTTAACATTTATTTTTCCTCCTGAATTTTGTTTCTGTTTTTGTGAATTTGTTTTCTGTTTCTGTGAATATATTACCATATGCACAGTGAGTGTCAATAGTTTTTTTCTAAAAAAATGAAAAAATATTCTGGAAAAGCAGAATAAAAAGTTGACAAAACAGAAGTAAAGCATTATAATAAGAGAAAAGGGAGGTAGACAAGGATGATTTGTTATGATAGACTATGGAAGACACTAATTGACAAGCATATGAACCGGACAGAACTCAGGGATAAGATAGGGATCAGCAATGCCACACTGGCGAAGTTGGGGAAGAATGAGCCGGTCAACCTCAAAATTATTGAGAGTATCTGCAGAGAGCTGCAGTGCAGTATAGAGGATGTGGTAGAGATTACCCTGTGATGTTTTCGTGATGTTAAAAGCAAATCAAGACAGAAGTAAAGAGAGTAGGAAACAACAAAATTAGTGATAGAATAAATTTATTTAACGATGAAAGTTCTGAAAAACACCATTACCAAATCGATTATGAACGGTCGGTTACGGAAAAAGCGGAGAGCTTTTACATGGAACGGATTTCGCGGTTCGCATTTCGGAAAGATGTCGAATATCCGGCCATATTTAAAGTGAAAAATAAATATGAGCGCTGGCCACGCGACATCTTTGCCGATGACAGACTGATCAGGCGTCTGGAAGAGAATGCGCTGACAGGCTATGAGACAGAGGAAGTATGGGATTCCGAAAGGGAGTAAAGGAGAATCTATGATGGTAGTGTACATGGCTCTGGCGGCAGGCATTTTTCTGCTGGATCTGGGCCTTAAAAATTACATCGAAAAACAGAAAGAGACTGGAATAGAACAGACAATAGGCAAAGGCGCATTGCTGATACGTAAATATCATAACCGCGGCGCTTTTTTAAATGCAGGGGAAAAGGTCAGCCCCCTGGTGAGTATTTTTTCCCTGAT
Source organism: uncultured Lachnospiraceae bacterium (assembly GCA_910587155.1). GTDB lineage: Bacteria > Bacillota > Clostridia > Lachnospirales > Lachnospiraceae > VSOB01. The sequence continues at coordinate 89,441 of CAJULA010000013.1, read as the reverse complement.
TCTCACCATTGGCGTTGCGGCTGTTTTTCTTTTTTCTCCCCGGGAAAATGGGCGGCGGCTTCTGGGCCTGTCTCTGCTTCTGGGCGGCGCCTTAAGCAATACGTACGACAGGCTCAGGCGGGGATATGTGGTAGATTACTTCAGCTTTGGCGTAAGGTGGAAGTGGCTGCGCAGAATCGTATTCAATGTTTCTGACTTCTGTATTCTGGTCGGCGCGCTTCTGGCAGTATGGGAAGGAGAACGGAGATGAAAAAATACCTGATCTTTGATGTCGACGGGACACTGTGGGATTCAACACCAATCGTAGCCCGGGGATGGAATCGTGCCATTTCAGAGGCAGAAGGCTGTGATGTGGTGATCACACCCGAGCGATTGCGGCGTGAATTCGGCCAGCCGATGGATGTGATCGCCGACCACCTGTTCGGGGGTATCACGGATCAGGAAAGGCGGCAGAGGCTTTTGGATCAATGCTGTCTGTATGAGCAGAAGCTTCTGGAAGAAAATCAGACGGATATTTCTTATCCCGGGATGCGTGACGGCATGGAAAAGCTGGCAGAAGAGTACCGGCTTTATATTGTCAGCAACTGTCAGTGCGGTTATATTGAGCTGGTCATGGAAAAGAATCATATGACTCATCTGATCCGGGATTTTGAGTGTTTCGGAAACACAGGGACTTGCAAGGGAGAGACAATCAGGACATTGATGGCGAGAAATGAGATACCCCGGGAAGAGGCGGTATATATCGGTGATACAAAGGGAGACCAGGAGGCGGCGAAGCTGGCGGGCATATCGTTTATCCATGCGGCCTATGGTTTCGGCCAGGTGGAAGACGCGGATGCGGTAATCCATGAATTTGCCGGACTGGGCCAGGTACTGAAAAAGCTCTGAACTCTGTAAAAATGATGATATGACACCAGCCGCCGCGTGTTCCACGGGAAATCTCATATGTGTGAACCTGGACACCGGCGATACGCTGCCGCACTCCTCCCGGAACTGGTGCCATATCATCATTTTTCAGTTATTATACTTCTCCGCCGGGGCCGTTTTTGTCCGGCCTTCGATCCGGATGGCTGTACCGTGAGCTGTCTTTTGCGCTGTCAGACGCTGCAGGCTCCGCCGTGCGGCCGTCGGTGGGATAATTGTCCGCCGGCCGACCGCTGGCAGATGTCGTATTGGATTCTTTTTTTAAATTTTGCATGTGCATCCCTCTCTTTCACAGACAGGGTGTGCAGCAATGGCAGGAAATATACACAGAAGGCGGGTGATTCCCGTCAGCCTGTTATGGGTCTATGATTTTGTAATGACGGTTCCGGTCTTTCCCCTGGCGGCTTCCAGTGCCCGTGAGATGGAAGTGATCAGTACTTTTCCATCAGGCACTTTGTCCAGATAAGCGATGGAAGCCTCTATCTTGGGCAGCATGTCGCCCTGCCCGAACTGTCCCTCGGCGATCAGTGCCTGTGCCTGCGTTGTTGTTATGGAAGAGATGCCGGTCTGGTCTTCCCGTCCGAAATTGCGGTAAACCTGCTCCACACCTGTCAGGATGATCAGCAGATCAGCCTGCAGATCAGCAGCGAGCCTGCCGGCAATGGAGTCCTTTTCGATGACGGCGGAAGCGCCTTTGAGGATGTGTTTTTGTTCGATCACGGGGATACCGCCGCCGCCGCAGGCGATTACGGTCTGGCCGGCCTCGGCAAGGGTACGGATGGTATCAATTTCCACGATATCGAGAGGCTTGGGGGCGGCTACGATTCGCCGGAATCCTTTTCCGGCCACCTCCAGTACATAATTGCCCTTCTGGACCTCCGCATCGGCTTCTTCCTTTGTCATATAACGGCCGATCACTTTATTCGGCTCATAAAATGCCTCATCGTAAGGATCTACCGTGACCATGGTCAGTATAGTGCTGACCGGTGTGGAAATCCCCCTGCTCAGATATTCCGAACGCAGGGAATTCTGGATATCATATCCCACATATCCCTGACTCATGGCAGAGCAGACACACATGGGAACCGGGGTATAATCAGGATTGACCCGCCGCAGCTCCGTCATGGCCTTGTGAATCATACTGACCTGCGGGCCGTTACTGTGAGTGATGGTAAGCTGATAATCAGCCTGAGCCAGATCGGCCAGTGCTTTGGCTGTTTTTTTTACGGCATCCCACTGCTCGGTGGTAGTATAGCCCAGGGCATCGTGCCCCAGAGAGACGACTGCTTTTCTTTTTTTCATACGATTTCCTCTTATATTTGCAGTTTGTACCATACCGACGGCATGGTCACAATCCCAGTATAGCAGATATCAGGGTGTTTGTATATGCTTTTGCCATGTACATTCGCAGAAAAAAAGGATTGACAAATTGAGAATGTCATCGTATTATTTAAAACATACAAATCCCACTGATTAACTATGAAAATGAGGATATTGCTAAATCCGCAGGAATATGTTATGATTTACAGGCTAATGCTAAGACAACACAGATGATGGAGTGATGGAATGGAAGCGATGATCCAAATCAGAGATGTGACAAAGACATTTATCGGACGGGATAATCAGGTGGAAGCGCTCAAGGGTATCAGCCTGGATATCGAAAAGGGGAATATATGCGGTATCATCGGTATGAGCGGCGCAGGCAAGAGTACGCTTGTCAGATGTCTGAACTTTCTGGAAAAGCCTACGAGCGGTACAGTGCTGATTGAGGGGCAGGATCTGCAGGCCATGAATGATGCGCAGCTTCGCAGGGCGCGGACGGAAATCGCCATGATTTTCCAGCATTTCAATCTTTTGATGCAGAGGAATGTACAGGATAATGTCTGCTTCCCTCTGGAGATTGTAGGCATGAAGAGAAGGGAAGCCAGAAAGCGGGCAAGAGAGCTGCTGAAGATCGTGGGACTTTCCGATAAGGCAGAGGCATATCCGGCCCAGCTGTCCGGCGGGCAAAAGCAGCGTGTGGCCATTGCCAGGGCACTTGCCAACAATCCCAAAATCCTGCTTTGTGACGAGGCGACCAGTGCGCTGGACCCGACGACGACCAAGTCTATTCTGGCGCTGTTAAAACAGATTAACGAACAGTACGGGATCACGATTGTGATCATTACCCATGAGATGGCCGTGGTACAGGAGATATGTAATCAGGTGGCTATTATAGATGAAGGCAATCTGGTGGAATCCGGCAGTGTGGAGGAGGTATTTTCCAGGCCGCAGACGAGAGCCGCGCAGAAGCTGGTATTTCAGGGCGCGCGCAGTAGAAAGGAGATGCGGGGCAGACGATGCATCCGTATCGTATTTACCGAGAATTCTTCTTTTGAACCGGTGATCGGCAATATGGTGCTGGCGTGCGGAGAGCCGGTCAATATCCTGCTGGCGGATACCAAGGATATCGGCGGTATTGCCCATGGGCAGATGATACTGCAGCTTCCGGAAGATCAGGTGACGGCAGAGAAGATGATCCGGTATCTGAAAGACAGAAATCTTACGGTAGAGGAGCTTACGGATTATGTGGAATAGTGAAACGATCATGATGCTGGCGGAAAATACAGGGATTACCCTTTATATGACACTGACCTCCACGATTATGGCGTATGTGATCGGCCTGCCGCTGGGCATAGCCCTTGTAGTGACCGCAAAAGACGGACTGCGGCCCAGGGAGCTTGTCTTTAAGCAGCTGGACATGGTGACAAATATTGTGCGCAGTGTACCGTTTCTGATCCTCCTGATTCTGGTCATTCCGCTGACCAGGCTGATCGCAGGCAAGAGTTATGGTGCCACGGCGACGATCGTGCCGCTGACGATTGCTGCCGCGCCCTTTGTTGCCCGGCTGGTGGAATCTTCCCTGCTGGAAGTGGATAAGGGTGTGATTGAGGCGGCGCAGAGTATGGGAGCCAGCCTCTGGACGATTATCTGGAAGGTGCTCCTGGCTGAGGCGCGTACTTCGCTGATTGTAGGCGCCACGATAGCGCTGGGGACCATACTCGGATATTCCGCCATGGCCGGCGTGGTAGGCGGCGGCGGACTGGGAGACATTGCCATCCGGTACGGCTATTACAGATATGATTCTGATATCATGTGGATCACGGTGATTTTGCTTGTGCTGCTGGTACAGATACTGCAGGTCATCGGTACGAAGCTGTCCAGGAAGCTGGATAAAAGGAGCAGATAGCAGGAGCATACCGGTGTATGACTGGATTTGCGTTCCCGTCAGGGGATACAGATAAAGGTAACAGGCCGGTTTTTCTGAATGATGACGGAGAAAACCGGTCATTATGCGACAGCCCGGGCAGGCCTGTCTGCCGGGATTGCCGCAGGAAAGCAGGAGGAGGAAATTATGAAAAAGAAACTGATTTCGCTGATCGTGATGACGGCTCTGACAGCCGGTATACTGAGCGGGTGCGGCGGCTCTGGAGAGGAAAAGGGCGGTAGCACGGAGGAGACGAAAGCCGACAGTCCGGAGGCAGGGGACGCGGAGGGTGGCAGCATCAAAGTGGCGGCCACCAGTGTACCCCATGCGGAAATACTGGAAGCGGCCAAGCCCATTCTGGCAGAAAAAGGATGGAATCTGGAAGTGACGGTATTTCAGGATTATGTACAGCCCAATGAAGTGGTGGAAGCCGGCGACTTTGATGCCAACTATTTCCAGCATACCCCGTATCTGGACAGCTTCAATGCGGAAAAGGGCACCCATCTTGTCAATGTGGGAGAGATCCATTATGAACCGCTTGGCATTTATCCGGGCACTATTTCCAGCCTTGACGAGGTGCCGGAGGGTGCGGAAGTAGCCATTCCCAACGATACGACCAATGAGGCAAGGGCGCTGCTGCTTCTTCAGGATAACGGGCTGATCACGCTGAAAGAGGGCGCAGGGATCGAAGCGACGGTCAATGACATTGCAGAGAACCCTTACAATCTTAAATTTAACGAGCTGGAGGCAGCACAGGTATCCAGGGTGATTCCGGAAGTGGCTTTCGTTGTGCTTAATGGCAACTATGCCCTGGAAGCGGGACTCAATGCAGGCAGCGATGCGCTTGCCATCGAAACATCCGATTCTGAAGCCGCCAAAACTTACGTCAATATCATTGTCGTAAAGGAAGGCAACGAAAACAGCGAAGGTGTCAAAGCGCTGGTGGATGTGCTGAAATCCGATGAGATCAAGAAATTTATCAATGATAAATATCAGGGCAGCGTGGTTCCGTTTGAGGGGTAAACGGTATACCAGGGGCAGGGCAGCCAAAAAGGTCTGTCCTGCCCTTTTTCTTTGCCAGGCGAAGGCGCATTACAATACGGGGGATGATGTCTCTTGCAAAATCCATACTAATATAGTATGATTTGGAGGAGAAAACGATGTGCCTGTCGGAAGACGGGGATGTAAGCTGGCGCGGTTGTCTGCGCAAAGGAGTAATATGAGAATATCAACAAAAGGACGCTATGCGGTCCGGGTCATGCTGGATCTCGCAGTCAATAATACAGGGGAATATATCAAGGTGAAAGACATTGCCGCCAGGCAGGAGATTTCCGAAAAGTATCTGGAGCAGATCATATCCGTTCTGAACAAAGCCGGGTATGTGAAGAGTGTACGGGGGGCACAGGGCGGTTATCGGATCGCCCGGGACCCGGCAGAGTATACGGTGGGGATGATTCTGCGGCTGACGGAAGGGAGTCTGAATCCGGTGGCCTGTCTGGATGATGATGTGAATGAATGTGAGCGATGTGATACCTGTGAGACGCTGGAGGTCTGGAAAGAACTGGCGGAGGCCATTGACAATGTGGTGGATCATGTGACCGTTGCCGATCTGGTGGAACGTCAGCAGGAGCGGATCGCGGGTTCCTACAGCATCTGAGGAAAGGACGGAAACATGATAAGGTTGAAAGCGTCAAAAAAGGATGCGGCGTCCTATACTATGTTCAGTAACCGGACGCTGGCAGCGCTTATTTTTCCGCTGGTGGTGGAGCAGGTACTGGCGATTACCGTTGGCATGGTGGATACGATGATGATCTCCTATGCGGGGGAGGCGGCCATATCCGGCGTGTCTCTGGTAGATATGATCAATACGGTGATCATTAATATTTTCGCGGCGGTAGCGGCAGGCGGCAGTGTGGTCATCTCTCAGTATATCGGGAAAAAGAGCAGAGAGCAGGCGTGCAGGGCTGCCGATCAGCTGCTTATGATAACAGGTCTGATTTCCCTCGGGCTTATGATACTGACATTGGCGGGGAGGCGGCCTCTGTTATCGCTGCTGTTCGGCTCCATAGAGGCGGACGTCATGGAAAATGCACTGATTTATCTGATTATTTCCGCGTATTCCTATCCGTTTCTGGCGGTATTTAATTCCTGTGCGGCTATGTTGCGTTCCATTGGCAATTCCAGGCTGCCCATGTATGTATCGGTCGGGATGAACGTGATGAACGTCATTGGCAATGCGATTCTGATCTTCGGGTGTTCCATGGGAGTGGCAGGAGCGGCGTGGTCTACGTTTGCTTCCCGGGCCATGGCTGCCGTGGTCATGTTTGTTGTTCTTTTGAGGCGTAAGTATGAAGTTTACCTGACACCCCGGCAGATCTTTACCTGGCAGGGGAGTCTGATCAGGAAAATACTCTATATTGCCGTACCCAGCGGTGTGGAAAACGGTATCTTTCAGTTCGGGCGGGTGATCGTTGTCAGTATCATTGCCGTGTTTGGCACGACGCAGATCGCCGCCAATGCGGTCGCCAACAATCTGGATGCCATGGGCTGTATCGCCGGCCAGGCCATGAATCTGGCCATGATCACGGTCGTAGGTCAGTGTATCGGTGCCACAGATGAGGCGCAGGCCGCCTATTATACCAAAAAACTGCTGAAAATTACCTATCTGTTTACCTGGATTGTCAACAGTGTGATTATGCTGGCACTTCCCTGGATACTGCGGATCTATACCCTGTCCGATGAGGCAAGACAGCTTGCTTTCTGGCTGGTAATCATACATAACGGTTTTGCCATGCTGTTCTGGCCGGCCTCCTTTACCCTGTCACATGCGCTGCGTGCGGCGGGAGATGTGAAATATACGATGGTCGTATCCATATTTTCCATGTGTGCATTCCGGATCTGTTTCAGTGCGGTCCTTGGCATGTACCTTGGCATGGGCGCCGTGGGTGTATGGATCGCCATGGTGATGGACTGGGTATTTCGGGTCACCCTGTTTGTTACCCGTTTCGTCAGGGGCAAATGGAAGGGAAAAGGGATTGTATAGCGGTATGGCAGGAGCAGGAAACAGAAAAGTCCCGGAGCGTAAAAAACGGTGTGAGGACAGGCCGGGGAAGGGCAGGCTTCGGATAACAGCATTGGCGGTCTGCCTTTTGCTGTTTGTGGGGGGCTGCTTTCTCTTTGCCAGAAGATATCAGGGAAAGACGCAGGTGCTTTGTTTTTCGGAGACGGAACCGGCATTTGATCAGCCGGACGAAGCGTTTGCCAGGTCAGAAAGGGTAAGGAACCCGTTTTCCGATCTGTGTGTTCCCACGCTTGTGACAAGGATTGCCGACACTTATTTTATCGTGGACTGCTATCATGATCAGATTATTTATTCGGATTCCCTGGACAGACCTCTGCAGGAATGGTATGTGATGACCGATCAGATATGCCGGGGACATACGCTGGCCGGAGACGGGCAGGTATATCTGGCGGATGATACCGAAAATAACCGCATCCTTGTCTTCGAAAATAAGTCGGGGACATATGTTCACACCCAGACCCTTGCGGATATCGGTATCCGCCCGCATTATATTGTGTATCGGGAAGAGGACGGCTGCTTTTACGCATGGAGCTCCATGACAGGGGAGATGTATGTGCTGCGGCGGGAGCAGGATTCCACACGGGTATACTTAAGTGAGATCCGTACGGTTCCTTCCCTGCAGGGCTGTTACGTCCGGTCTTTTACGATCATGGGGGATGAGATTTACTTTGTCTCGGGAAATTCGTCCGTCATCCGGGCGGATCTTTCTTCCTTTCGTATTCTGGAGGAGTATCCGGTGCCGGATGCCATTGCCGGTATGATTCAGATTACATGGATCGACGGCTACTTTTATATTACCGTCTCCACTGACAAAGCCGGCAGCCAGGATGCGGCCACCATCATCCGCACGGATGACCTTGCAAAGCTTGCATACGCGGATTATGAGGATGTGTATGCCGCTTTTATCGGTGGCGGGACACCCTATTACATCTCTGCCCTCGACGGACGCTATTATCTGACGGAACACAGGCTGCCGGGCCATTCCCTCTGGAGCTTTGACAGTGAAAACGGAGAGATTACGGATGTTGTGGCGGTGTATTAAACGAAGAGAATCTTATTGGTTCAAGGTGGAAAAGGATAAACAGAGAACCGATATCCTACGGAGGAGATTATGAAAAAGATCATACAGGGCAGGAGTCTGCCCTTTTTCGGATTTTTCCTTTGCCCGTTCTTTACGTTTCTTCTGACGGAAAGCTATTGCTACAATCCGTTTACAGATATGAAGCCGGTTGTCTGGGCGTTAAATCTTGTCTTTTACTGGGGAGTGGCGGCGCTGTTGTTTGTGCTCACAGGGCGTCTGCGGGCTGCGCTGCGGATGCAGACCGCGATGTTTATGCTCACCGGACTGGCCAATTATTATGTGATTTCCTTTCGGTCTTCGCCGATTCTGCCATGGGATATCTATTCGGCAGGGACGGCCGCATCGGTGGCGGATAATTTCAGCTATGCGCTTTCTGCAAGAGCCTGGCTGGTTTTGCTTGGGTTTGCGGCGCTGCTTCTGGCGGAGCAGCTTTTTTGCTGTCGGGTGGAAAGGAAACGGCTGCGTATGGCAGGCGGTCTGGCGGCGGCGCTTCTGCTGTCAGGAATGACACTGCTGCTGCATCAGGAGGAAGTCATCTCCGGACTGCGGCTCTATGACAAGATGTTTACGCCCGGGGTGGTGCAGAAGCGAAATGGCAGTGCGGTGGCTTTTCTGATGGAGCTGAAATATGTGCATGCGGAAAAGCCGGACGGCTATGACGCACAGGCCTGTCGCAAGCTGCTGGAGGCATATGGCGAAGGCGATGAGACAGAGGCGGGAGGCAGCGTTTTGCCATCAGAAAAGCCGCCCCATATCATTGTGATTATGAATGAATCGTTTGCAGATATGTCCTGGATCGGGGAATTACCCTGCAACAAAGATTACATGCCGTATTTCCATAGTCTGCAGAGAGCGGAGAATACAGTGTCAGGCAAGCTGCATGTTTCTGTGCTGGGCGGCAATACTGCCAATACGGAGTTTGAATTTCTGACGGGAAATACCATGGCTTTTCTGCCGCAGGGGAGTATCCCCTATCAGCAGCATATCCGCGGTGCGCTCCCGTCACTGGCATCGGAATTGAAAGAGCGGGGTTATTTTTGTGTGGCCATGCATCCTTATCATGCGAAAGGATGGAGTCGGCAGCAGGTGTATCCCTTCATGGGATTTGATGAAATGCATTTTCTGCCCGATTATGCCAATGCCGACTATGTGCGCAAGTATGTGAGTGATGCGTCGGATTTTGCACAGATCATAGAGACTTATGAGAACCGCCGCCCGGATCAGCCGTTGTTTCTGTTCAATGTGACGATGCAGAATCATGGCGGTTACGATCAGGAATTTGCCAATTTCACGCCGCAGATCAAGGTGGAGGGAATTGCGTCCACGTCTTTGTCGCAATATCTGTCCCTGATTTTTTTAACGGATCAGGCGCTGAAAGAACTGATCGCTTATTTTTCCGCGCAGGAAGAAGAGATTCTGGTTCTGTTTTTCGGGGATCATCAGCCCAATGATACGGTTGCGGCGCCGGTTTTGAAAAATAACAAGACCACGGTGAGGGAACTGACACCGGAGCAGGAAATGAAACGATATGAGGTGCCGTTTGTCCTTTGGGCGAATTTTGATATCAAGGAGGAGCGGGACCGGGAGATGAGCGCTAATTTTCTGGCATTGGAAGTACTGAGGCAGGCAGGGATCCCGTTACAGGGATACTATGGATATCTGGAAACACTGCAGCAGCGCTATCCCGTGATCAGCGGGAAGCAGATACTGGATGAGAGCGGCAGGCGGCTCACCGATGAGGAGAGAAAAGAATCGCAGGAGCTGTTGACGTATCAGAGACTGCAGTATTATCGTCTGTTTGATGCCGGCAGGTCATAATCTGTCAGGTGTGCGGACATTGGGGAAAAGAAGGGGACGGGCGAGATGATAAAAAAGAGAAGGCCGCTGCTGGCGGCCTTTTGTATTCCGGCGGCAGTCATGATTGCCGTTATCCTGTATAAGGAAATATACCCTTTTGGGGACCGGTGTTTTCTGCGGGTAGACCTGTATAATCAATATCTGCCCTTTTTTACGGAATTCCACCGCAAGCTGCGGGAAGGAGAGACGCTGCTTTTTTCCTGGCGGGCAGGTCTGGGCGCCAATTTTCCGGCGCTGTATGCCTATTATCTGGCCAGCCCGTGTAACTGGCTGCTGCTTTTATGCCCGCAGGAATATCTGATTGAATGTATGACCGGCATGATCGTGATCAAGATCGGGCTGTGCGGCCTCTCCTTTGCCTGGTATCTGAAACGGCATTTTGGCAGGGATGGGTATGATATCACCGTTTTTTCTCTGTTTTATGCGCTGTCCGGATTTATGGCGGCCTATAACTGGAACATTATGTGGCTGGACTGTATTTTTATAGCACCTGTTATTATATTTGGACTGGAAGACTTGATCTGGCGCCGCAGACCCTTTCTGTACTGTATTTCTCTTGGTTTTTCCATTCTTACCAACTATTATATTTCCATGCTGATCTGTATTTTTCTGGTCTTTTACTGTGTGGTTTTGCTTCTGGCCCCGCCGCGTTCTCTCGCTTTGTCATTTCGCCTGTTATGCGGCAGGCTGAAGCAGTTTGTCCTGTATTCTCTGCTGGCAGCAGGGCTGTCCGGTGCGGTGCTGGTGCCGGGGGCGCTGGCTATACGTGCCACCCGGTTTGACCAGATGCACATGCCGTCCCGGACGGAAATTTACTTTGCGCCCTGGGAGATTGTGGCCAGACATTGTATGAATGTAGGCACGGAGATCAGAAATGCGCACTGGCCGAATATTTACTGTGGTGCGGCAGTGTTTTTGTTGATTCCGCTTTACATCGGCTGCCGGCAGATTCGCTGGCGGGAAAAGCTGCCCAGACTGGCCATGCTGGTACTGTTTGCCGTGAGTTTTTCCGTAAATATCCTGGATTTTTTCTGGCATGGGATGAATTTTCCTGATAATCTTCCGGCAAGGCAGTCCTTTCTCTACCTGTTTCTCGTGCTTGTGATGAGTTATGAAGCGTTTACTCACTATATGAGATCCTGCACCTTCCGGGGCGGGAAGCCTTCCCGACAGGCGCTTTCTCTTTTGCTTTCTGCCTTTGTGGGCCTTTTCGTGCTGGCGATGTGCCTCCTCCTGCGTGGCGGAGAGGTATCCTCTGAAAATGTGCTGTTTACCATGTTGTATGTGCTATTGTATACAATATTGCTGCTGGCTTTGTCAGCGGCCGGTTTTGCAGGGGAGAGAAGTAAAAAGTTGAGGAATGTGGCCGCCCTGCTCGTATTGTGTGCGGCGGTCACGGAAGCGGCAGGTAATACCATGACAACGAGTGTGATGACCACGAGCCGGACGGAATATCTGGCCTATATTCACGGCAGGGAGAGGCTGCTTGCCGCTCTGGATCAGGAAGATGGCTTTTATCGTGTGGAGGAGGCAGGCCGGATGACAAAAAATGACGGAATGCTTGGAGATTATCCCACGGCTACCTTTTTTTCCTCCACTGTCAATGCATCCATGGCACATTTTTATAAGCGGATGGGGATGAGCAGCAGCAAGGTATTTTACTGCTTTGACGGCGCCACACCGCTGACGGCGGCTCTGCTGAACGTCCGCTATATGCTGACGGATTCCCCGGCCCTGACAGGCGATCTTTATACGCTGCTGCAAAAGGAGGGGGATGTCTGCCTGTATGAGAACCGCTATACGCTGCCGCCGGGCTTTGTTGTGGAGCAGGACAGCCTGGAGAAATGGGATATGGAAGAGGGAGACCCGGCCCGGGTACAGAACTTGCTTGCGCAGGCGCTGGGGGTAAGAGAGCCTTTATTTTCCGCTGCCGGCGTCCTGTATGAGGACGGGGATGGTTTACTGAAAATTGTGGAAGCGGGACATTATTATGTATATCCCGAGAGCTGTGCCACACGGGATATTGCGGCCAGCGTGGGCGGTGAAGAAAAGATTTTTGAAAAAGTATATTACCCCAGGATGCTGGATCTGGGCTGGTGCGATGCGGGGGAGGAAGTAAGGCTGTCGCAGAGCGGCGAGATACGGAATGAAAGGAAGAGACTGAAGCTGGCCGCGTACCGCCTGTCAGTGCCGGCACTGGAGGAGACGATCCGCTGTCTTGCCCAAAGTACGCTAACGATAGGAGAAGTCACAGGCCGCTCTCTTTCGGGACAGGTAAGTGCCCAAAGGGCCGGGCTGCTGGTCACTTCCATTCCCGGGGAAGACGGGTGGCAGGCGTCCGTGGACGGGCGGAAGGTGCCGGTGCGGCTTTTTGGCGGGGCCATGCTGAGCGTGGACGTGCCCGCCGGGGTGCATGCTGTGGCCTTTATCTATACACCGCCGGGGAGGACGCCGGGGATCTGGCTGAGTCTGGTATGTGCGGCAATCCTTATTCTGTTATATGTTTTCTCCCGCGGTTATCACAGGCGATGACAAGGAAGAGCGGGATGGTCAGCAGCATGGAATAGGCATAGCGGAATTCATTGTACACAGGCGTTGCCAGAAAGAGAGTGGCCATAATGGCGCCGTTCGGCAGAAAGAGGATCAGACGGCGGCTCTGACCGGAGACAAAGGTTCTGGCGGCCAGCAGGATACAGAGCCAGAACATGGCGCCCAGGGAAAAGAGAAGGCCATACAGAGGCAGCATATCCGGCAGTTTAAACAGAATCTCGTGCAGTTTGATGGCGACGGGGCCATGAAGCAGGGGCCTGGCGGTAAGGCCATAAGGGTTTTCGGCAATCCGTTCATCAAAGCCGATGCGATTGGGGACATCCGGAAACCAGTAACCTTTGGTGGCGTCAATATAGCCGCGCAGATAGGCAAGAGGATGGGAGAGTCCGAAACGCAGCCACAGCCTGAAATAGTCGGCCTTGTGTGCTTCCAGGTAGGCCTGGTCGCCCTGTCTGATGAGATTTTTCATATGGTCAGAGCAGAAAGATTCATAGGTCGCTGCAATCCTGGAAGTATCCACGATGCGGTTCCACATTTCCTCATCGGCTTCGCTGACGCTTTCTCCATCGGCATAAACTCTGGCCGCCAGCTGGATGGGAATGGAAAGCGACTCCACAAAATCCGCCGAAGCCACCTGAGCGGCATTCATGACCGGTCCCTTTACGGTCAGTACGCAGAGCAGGATGAGCAGATTCAGCGCAAGATGTTTCTTCCATTCTTTTCGAAAGCAAAACAGCAAAAAGGGCAGTGTGAGCAGAAAGGCGTAAAAGCCGTTGGAGCGGAACAGGCACATGCAGATACCGGCCAGCAGATACAGCAGATCCGTGCGGAAGGTAAGCGGGAAAACAGCGGCCTGTCCGTGGGATGTATGTGTGCTGCCGGTCAGAAAGCGCAGCAGTATGGTGGAATAGAGCAGGACCATACCGGAAAACAGAATATCCTTCCACATCGTTACCATATAGAGGGCATTGTATGGCAGCAGCGCATAGAAAGCGAGCGTGGCCAGACAGATACGCCTGTGTACCTGCATCCGGATCATGGTATCCATCAGGAAGGCAAAGATGCCGGCCATCACAAGCATCTGAAAGATCGTAAACAGACCAAGCCCCGTGATGGGATCGCCGGTCAGCGCCATGCCGATATGCCAGAAAAAGCCTATCAGCTGCGTATGGGCCCAGGGATGATGATTGCTCATGGGCAGCGCGCCGACAATCTGCCCATACTGATTCAGGCTGTCCACAGTCATGACACCCGGATAATTTGCGGCCAGATACGGCAGCCAGGCCAAAAGGCAGAACAGAAAAGAAATCAGGGGCAGCTTCTGATACAAACGGGAGGATACCCGGTCGGTATTTTGCATGGTGTATGTGTCTGTCCAGAGGAAAAACGACATCACAAGTACATAAAAAAGGAGATACAGGCCGCTGCCGCTGACAAAGAGGATCCCCAGGCGAAAGAGTGTGCTGTTTAACCCGGACAGCAGAGACTCATAATCGGCACACAAATAAAAGAGGGTAAAGAGAGCCGACAGGGCGGCGGATGTGACGACATAGCGCCGGGACGGCTGCCGCTCACCGCACCATTTCACAAATTCCCTGCCCGTCAGGAAAAAGACAAGGAACATAAGGCCGCCCGCCGGATGGAACGTACTGATACCACATGCCCGTATGCATGCCCACGCGGCCATAAAGGCAGCCGGGACGGGTAAAAAAGTTTTATGTTTAACCGGATTCATAATATTCTCCCATCATTTTTTATAAAAGTTTATGATATGGGAGGAATTGTGTCAATAGGATTGCGCGGTAACAATTCATTGCATTACCCGGAAAAATTTGTTAGTATGGAACAAGACTGCAATATGTGGAAAGAGAGAGAATCGTATGAGCTGGGAAGCAAATGTGAGAAGAGTGGTTCCTTATACGCCTGGCGAGCAGCCGGGAGAGAGGGACGTCATCAAGTTAAATACAAACGAGAATCCCTATCCGCCGCCGCCGGGCGTGATTGCGGCCATACAAAGCATCCGTGCGGAGCAGTATCGTCTGTATCCCGATCCGGATGCAGGGAGGCTGCGTCAGGCGCTGGCGGATTATCACGGGCTGAAAAAGGAACAGGTTTTTGTAGGCGTAGGTTCGGACGATGTGCTGGCGCTTGCCTTTCTGACTTTTTTTAACAGCGGGCGGCCCGTTTTGTTCCCTGACATTACCTATTCTTTTTATGATGTGTGGGCAAATCTGTACGGGATCCCGTTTGAGGTCAGACCGCTGCGGCAGGATCTGACCATAGATCCGTCTGCTTATATGGGCGGCAGCGGCGGCATCATTTTTCCAAATCCCAATGCGCCCACCGGCATTTTGACGGAGCCGGAGGATGTGGAGAGCATAGTCCGGGCGAATGAAGATGTGGTGGTGATCGTGGATGAAGCCTATATTGATTTCAGCGGCGGGAATAAGAGTGTAGTGCCGCTGCTGGCGCGGTATGACAATCTGCTGGTGGTGAGGACATTTTCGAAGTCGCGCTCTCTGGCGGGGCTGCGCATCGGCTACGCACTGGGCGGGGAGAAGCTGATCGGCTGTCTGCAGGATGTGAAGTTTTCCTTTAATTCGTATACGATGAATCTGCCGTCGCTGGCAGCGGGAGAGGCAAGTATCCGCGATGATGTATATTTCAGGAAGACTTTGGAAAAAGTCATAGAGACGAGAGAATGGACGAAACAAAAGCTGGCGGAGCTGGGATTTGTATGTACCGATTCGCAGAGCAATTTCCTTTTTGTCTCTCATAAGCGGATTCCTGCGAGGGAGCTGTTTGCGGCGCTTAAAAAGGCGGGAATCTATGTCCGGTATTTTCCCAGGCCGCGGATTGACAATTATCTGCGGATCAGTATCGGGACGCAGGCGCAGATGGAGGCATTGACCGCATGTCTGCAGGAATATCTAAATCAATATTAAATAACAGGAGATATTTATGGAAAGTCTGGTAGTTTGGTTTACGGATACGTTAGGTGGTTATATTTCCAGAGAACTCGTTATCTTTATCATTTCCATGATACCGATTCTGGAGCTGAGGGGCGGTCTGATTGCGGCGTCTCTTTTAAAAGTGCCCATTACCGTGGCGGTCCCCATCTGCATTATCGGCAATGTGATTCCGGTGCCTTTTATCCTGCTGTTTATCCGGCAGGTGTTTAAATGGTTCCGCCATGTGCCCGTGATCGGAAAGATCATCGAGAAGCTGGAAAGCCGTGCGCTGGGTAAGAGCGACAGCATCCGCAAATATGAGTTCTGGGGCCTGGTGCTCTTTGTGGGTGTCCCTCTGCCGGGAACAGGTGCGTGGACAGGTTCGCTGATAGCGGCGCTTCTGGAGGTGGACTTTAAGAAAGCGATACTGGCTGTTCTGATCGGGATTGCCATGGCGACGGTAATCATGTCGATTGTGTCCTATGGGCTGCTGGGGGCGATCGTTGGCTGATCCGGCAGAGAGATGGCGGGACGGAGCGGAGTTTTATGGAAGTATATACGGATTTTGCAGAAGTATATGATATTTTTATGGAGGAAACGCCGTATGCGGCCTGGCGGGATACGGTCTGTGAAGTGCTCAGACAGTATTCCATCACGGATGGTCTGGTGCTGGATCTGGGATGCGGGACCGGGACGCTGACAGAGCTGCTCGCAGAGAGCGGCTATGATATGATCGGCATCGACAATGCCGGGGAGATGCTGAGCCGTGCCATGGATAAGCGGGACAGATCAGGACATGATATCCTTTATCTGTGCCAGGATATGCGGGAATTTGAACTGTATGGCACGGTACGGGCAGTGGTAAGCCTGTGCGACAGTATCAATTATATTCTGGAAAAAGAGCAGCTGATCAGAGTCTTTGCGCTTGTGAACAATTATCTGGATCCGGGCGGTATTTTTTTCTTTGATTTTAATACGGACTACAAATACCGCGAGGTAATCGGCGATACGACCATCGCGGAAAACCGGGAAACCTGCAGCTTCATCTGGGAAAACTATTATCATGAAGAGCAGCGGGTCAATGAATACGACCTGACTGTTTTTATCAAAGAGCCGGATGGTCGCTTCCGCAGAGCGGTGGAGACCCATTATCAGAGGGGCTATACGCTGTCGGAGATCAGGGAGATGCTTGCGCGGGCGGGGCTTGTGTTTGTGGACGCGATGGATGCGGATACCGGAGGAGCGGTATCTGCCGTCAGTGAACGGATCTGTGTGACCGCCCGGGAGGCGGGAAAAGAGTCAGGCAGATGCTGAAAGGGAGACGGGGATGGAAGATTATATTGTGAGAGCGACAGCGGCGGATGCGCAGGTGAGAGCCTTCGCTGCCACGACGCAGAAGCTGGTGGAGACGGCCAGGCGGATACATCATACCAGCCCGGTGGCGACGGCGGCTCTGGGCAGGCTGCTGACGGCGGGCAGTATGATGGGCAGCATGCTCAAAAATGAAACGGATCTGCTGACGCTGAAAATAGACGGCGACGGGCCGATCGGGGGTCTGATGGTGACGGCAGACGGCCGGGCGGATGTGAAGGGGTATGCGGTTCATCCGGATGTGATGCTGCCGCCCAGCGCAGCGGGTAAACTGGATGTGGGAGGCGCAGTGGGCCGGGGGACGCTCAGGGTCATCCGGGATATGGGATTAAAAGAGCCTTATGTGGGGCAGACCAGCCTGCAGAGCGGAGAAATCGCAGAGGATCTGACCTGGTACTTTGCCTCTTCGGAACAGGTGCCTTCCACCGTGGGACTGGGCGTTTTGATGAACAGAGAAAATACCGTGCGCCGGGCCGGGGGTTTTATCATTCAGCTTATGCCATTTGCGGAGCAGGAAGTGATCGGACGGCTGGAGGAGAACATAGAAGCCATCCGTTCTGTTACGTCTATGCTGGATGAGGGCGATACACCGGAGCAGATATTGCAGCGGCTTCTTGCGGGGCTGGGGCCGCAGGTCACAGACCGGATCACTGCCCGCTATCACTGTGGCTGCAGCCGCAGACGGGTAGAGCGGGCGATCATCAGCATTGGTAAAAAAGAGATCACGGATATGATCAGAGAGGGCAAACCGATTACTGTAGACTGTCATTTCTGCGATCAGCAGTATGTTTTTACCGTGGATGAACTGTCGGAAATCTTGAAGAAGTGCTGATTAAGTCAGCGCTTCCTCAAAGCCTCCGGCGGATGCGCACGGATTTGCAAAGGAAAATGCTGCTTTGCAGCGCAAATCAGGCGCGGGAAACGCTTTGATCAGCGTTTCCTTAAAATAGTGTGGAAAGCATAAGGTGGTAGTAACATGAGACATGGTTTTATCAAAGTGGCTGCGGTGACGCCCCATATCCGGGTGGCAGACCCGCAGTATAACAGTGTGGTGATTGAGAAAAAAATCCGCGAGGCATATGAAGAGGGCGCCCGTATTCTGGTATTTCCGGAATTATGCCTGACCGGATATACATGCGGCGATCTGTTTTTACAGGATTGTCTTCTGGAGGAGACAAGAAAGTGCCTTTCAGAGATTGTTTGCGCGACAAAGGGGCTGCGGGCGTTAATTTTTGTCGGGCTGCCCATTGTGCGGGAAGGGAAGCTGTACAATGTGGCGGCGGCGATTTCAGACGGTCGTCTGCTTGCCTTTGTACCCAAGCGCAATATTCCCTCTTATGGAGAATTTTATGAGACGAGACATTTTACGCCAGGCAACACTTTGGCGGAAGAATTTCCATGGGAAGAGGGGAGCGTGCCTTTTGGGACGGACATTCTGTTTCGGGCCGATGGGGTGCAGGGGCTGATGGCGGCCTGTGAGATCTGTGAAGACCTCTGGGCGGCGGATCCGCCGTCCACGCGGCATGCGCTGGCAGGCGCCAATGTGCTTGTCAACCTGTCTGCGTCCAATGAGACCATCGGCAAGGACACATACCGGGAGATGCTCGTATGCTCTGCCAGCGGCCGTCTTGTGGCAGGTTATGTGTACTGCAGCGCGGGGGAAGGGGAATCCACGCAGGATCTGGTGTTCGGCGGACATGATATGATCGCGGAAAATGGCATGATGCTGGCACAGAAAAAGGATTTTACCTGCAATACCCTCTATGGGGAACTGGATATTGGCAGGCTGTGTTATGAAAGGCGGCGGATGAACACATGGCCGGCGGCGCAAAATACCGGCTACCGGGTGGTGGATTTTTATCTTGAGAGGGAAGAGACAAAACTGACCCGCAGTTTTCCGGCGCTGCCCTTTGTCCCTTCGGATCAGCTGCAAAGACGCCGGCGCTGCGAGGAGATATTGTCCATCCAGTCCTTTGGACTGAAAAAGAGGATGGAGCATACATCATGCAAAAAGGCCGTGATCGGTATTTCCGGCGGGCTTGACTCCACACTGGCGCTGCTAGTGGCAGTGCGTACCTTTGATCTGTGTTCTCTTGACCGCCGGGGGATTGTGGCCGTGACCATGCCCTGTTTCGGCACCACAGACCGCACCTATGACAATGCCTGCAAACTCTCGCGTGCACTGGGGCTGACACTGGAAGAGGTAAATATCCGGGATGCTGTATCCGCTCATTTCCGTGATATCGGGCAGCAGGCAGAAAACCATGATGTCACCTATGAAAACAGTCAGGCCAGGGAGCGGACACAGGTATTGATGGATATTGCCAACAGAGAAAACGGGCTGGTGATCGGCACAGGAGATATGTCGGAACTGGCACTGGGGTGGGCGACCTATAATGGCGACCACATGTCCATGTACGGTGTCAATGGCGGTGTGCCCAAAACACTGGTGCGGCACCTTGTCCGTTACTATGCCGATACCTGCGGGGATAAGTCGCTTTCGGAAGTCCTGCTTGACATACTGGATACACCGGTCAGCCCGGAGCTTCTGCCTCCTGTGGAAGGAAAGATCTCACAGAAGACGGAAGATCTGGTAGGCCCTTATGAACTGCATGATTTTTTCCTGTATCATATGCTCAGGGGCGGGTTTTCTCCGTCCAAGCTTTTCCGTGTGGCGCAGTATGCGTTTGCCGGTGTGTATGATGACGCAGTGATCCTGAAATGGATGAAAACTTTTTATCGCAGATTTTTCTCCCAGCAGTTCAAGCGTTCCTGCCTGCCAGACGGACCGAAAGTGGGAACCGTGGCCCTCTCTCCCCGGGGAGATCTGCGTATGCCTTCCGATGCCTGTGTGAGTGCATGGCAGAAGGAGCTGGAGGAGCTGTAAGTGTCTGTGGGCTATTCATTCCCCGCCGGAATTTCCGCATTGCCGCCCGTGCCGGCCGCCGCTTTTTCCAGTGACTGAGAGATGGCGTCAAGAAGCAGCATGGAAGTATATCTGTTATCGTCAGAATATGTAATTCCTTCCAGAGACTGATTGGTTTCAATCTGCTGTGCCAATTCATCAAAGGACGGTTCAATAAGCGGATACATGGTTGCCACTGCTTCATCCAGCGTATTCAGCCGCAGGGAATTGATGTGATTTTCATCCACCACCACTTCGATATCCACACTGCTTCCGCCAAGCTGGATGGAGGTGGTGTAGATACCGGGCGTATAGGCATGCTGCGGCTCTATGCTGCCTGTTTCCTGTTTTTTATCCGGCAGGAACATAATCACCAGCAGGACGACAAACAGAACGCCGAGCACAAGAAAAATTCCCGTATACAGCAGTTCCTTCAGATGAAGGACAACAATTTTGGTTCTGGAACTCATAACGATATCCCCGTTTCCCATTTATTTATACAATGTATTATGGAAGGCGGGGATTTATGCATGGAGACTTTTCAATCCTTTCTTTCTATTGACAATCCTGCCGCGGATTGTTATGATAACACACAGGGCAAAGGCGTTCTTACAGGAGTAGGAGTGTCTTTTTTTATGCACACGGGCGCACGGAGGGAAGATGTCGCCTTGCGCTGACGGGCGCGGGCAGGGGAAGATGACACCTCCCTGACCGATGGATACAGGATGTATGGAAAGGAATCAAATATGAGCGGTTATACGAGAGAAGATATTATCAAAATGGTGCGGGATGAGGACGTGGAGTTTATCCGGCTGCAGTTTACGGATATCCCGGGCACGTTTAAAAATGTGGCGGTAACGGCCAGTCAGCTGGAAAAGGCGCTGGATAACAGGTGCGGCTTTGATGTCCGGGCGGCAACGGGACTGGCAGGGGCCGGAGAGGGCACTTTGTATCTGCATCCGGATTACGATACGTTTGTGATCTTTCCCTGGAGGCCGCAGCAGGGCAAGGTGGCGAGGATGATCTGTGATATCTGTTATGAGGACGGGACACCGTTTGAAGGAGATCCCCGGCATATCCTCAAGGCGGCGGTGGCGGAAGCGGCGCGTATGGGCTATCGGTTCGAGGTGGGGCCGGAATGTGAGTTTTTTCTGTTTCACTGTGATGAAAACGGACTGCCAACGACATTGACCCATGAACAGGCCGGATATTTTGATATGAGCCCGCTTGACCTGGGAGAAAATGCGAGGCGTGATATCGTGCTGACGCTGGAGGAGATGGGGTTTGAAATAGAGGCATCGTTTCATGAAGCGGCGCCGGCGCAGCATGAGATTGACTTCCGGCACGATGAAGCGCTGCGGACAGCAGACAATATTATGACCTTTAAGCTGGCGGTAAAGACATTGGCGAAGCGTCATGGCCTGCATGCCACCTTCATGCCAAAGCCAAGGGCCGGCGTGGGCGGTTCCGGGATGCACCTGGATATGTCCCTGCTGTGTGGGGAGAAAAATGTATTTGCGGATGAACAGGGCAGGTATGGCCTGAGTATGGAGGCGCTTACTTTTATCGGCGGTATCCTGCAGCATGCCAGAGGGATGAGTGCGATTACCAATCCGCTTGTCAATTCCTATAAACGGCTTGTATCCGGATATGACGCACCGGTGCATATTGCATGGGACCCCTTACATCCTGATTCCCTGCTCCGGATCCCGCAGGACAAGGGGGCCGGAAAGAGGATTGCGCTGCGCTCCCCGGATTCCGCGGCCAACCCGTATCTGGCGCTGGCACTCTGCCTGCGGGCGGGACTGGATGGAATCAGCAGGCAGATGATGCCGCCGGAAGGTATGGGGCATGGTCCGGTAAATGGGGAGACAGATGTGAGGCGGATCAGGGAACTGCCGGGAACGCTGATCGAAGCGCTGCATGAAATGGAACAGGATGACCTGGTAAGGGAGGTCTTGGGAGACTATGCCTTTGACCGATATCTTGAACTGAAACATCAGGAATGGAATGCCTACAAGGCACAGGTCAGTGCGTGGGAACTGGAACAGTATCTGAGCCGCTATTAAGGCGGGAAGTGAGCGGCAAAAAAGAGGGGGTGGCCCGTTGACAGGAATTATCATTGCGTTTTCCAAAGCAGAGGATGCAAGAAAACTGAAACATATTCTGGTGCGAAGCGGGCATACGGTAACGGCGGTCTGTACTACCGGCGCCCAGGCGATCAGCCAGGCGGAAAGTCTGGATGACGGCATTATTTTGTGTGGCTGTCGGCTGCCGGATATGATGTATACCCGTCTGCGTGAGAATCTTCCGCAGCGGTTTGAGGTGCTGCTGCTGATATCCGGACATATGCTGGAGGAATATGGCGGCAGTCAGGGCTGTGTTTGTGTTACCATGCCTCTTAAAGTGCATGAACTGATTGACACCGTGGATATGATGGTGCAGAATATGGAGAGGAGGAGAAGACGGCGCCGGAGGTCTCCCGTAAAGAGGAGCGGCGGGGAAGAGGAACTGATCCGCAGAGCGAAGGGCCTTTTGATGGAGCGGAACCGTATGACGGAAGAAGAGGCTCACCGCTACCTGCAGAAGTGCAGTATGGACAGCGGCACCAATATGGTCGAGATGGCAGAGATGATTCTGTCCATGATGCGCTGAGCCGACAGTGCGGCGCATCATGGGCATTCCCGGCAATGTCCGCAGTATCTGCATGGAATCCGGCATTATTTTCTCTTTTACCGGGCAAAAATATCAGGTATAGTAGTGAAAAAGAAACAAAGGCAGGTAGGGGAATGAAGTTTACGAAGATGCAGGGATGCGGCAATGATTACATTTATATCAATGGCGGCGCGGAGCAGATACCGCAGGAGAAAAAGCCGGAACTGGCGCTAAGGCTCAGTGACCGGCATTTCGGCGTGGGCGGCGACGGTGTCATTTTTATCAATCCCTCCACAGAGGCGGATTTTGAGATGGAGATGTATAATGCGGACGGAAGCCGGGGAGAGATGTGCGGAAACGGGATACGCTGCGTGGCCAAATATGTCTATGACAATCATCTGACAGAGCGGCAGGAGGTGGATATTATCAGCGCCGGGCAGGTAAAACATGTCCTGCTGCAGACAGTGAATGGCAGGGCGGTAGCAGCGCGGGTGAATATGGGCAGGCCGGAACTGACGGCAGAGAAGATTCCTGTCACTGCGGACGGTGAACGGGTGATTGATGAGGCGATCCTTGTGGATGGGAAAGAGTACCGTATGACTTGTGTGTCCATGGGCAATCCTCATGCGGTGGTATTTGTCGATGAAGTAGAGCATTTGCCGATTGAAAAGGCAGGCCCCTGTTTCGAACGGCATGAACGCTTTCCCAACCGGATCAATACGGAATTTGTCCGTGTCATTGACAGAGAGCATGTGGAAATGCGTGTCTGGGAACGGGGAGCGGGTGAAACGCTGGCCTGCGGAACCGGCTGCTGTGCCGTAGTGACAGCCTGTGTACTGAATGGTCTGACGGACAGAAAAGTAACAGTGCATGTCAGGGGCGGCGATATTCTGATCGAATGGGATGAGAAAGAAGATACCATTTATATGACCGGCCCCGCAGTCACGGTTTTTGAGGGAGAAATTGACGTTTGTGTCTGAAAAACGAGAGGAGACAGGATTATGGCAAAAGTAAACGGTAACTATTTAAAACTCCCGGGCAGCTATCTTTTTTCCACCATCGGGAAAAAAGTAAATGCCTATGCGGCAGCGAACCCGGATAAAAAAATTATCCGGCTTGGCATCGGTGATGTGACACAGCCTCTGGCGCCTGCCATTATTTCCGCCCTGCACGGCGCAGTGGATGAGATGGCGGATGCGGCCACATTCAGAGGGTACGCACCGGATCTGGGCTATGATTTCCTGAGAAGTGCCATTGCCCGCTGTGACTATCAGGCAAGGGGATGTGATATCAGTGAGGATGAAATCTTTATTTCGGACGGTGCAAAGTGTGATTCCGGCAATATTCAGGAAATTTTCAGTGTGGACAATAAAATCGCTGTCTGCGACCCGGTCTATCCGGTCTATGTGGATACCAATGTGATGGCGGGACGGACAGGCACCTATGATGCGCAGAAAGAGACATGGAGTGATGTGATCTATATGCCCTGCATCGCGGAAAATGAGTTTGCCCCCATGCTGCCGGACAAAACGCCCGATCTGATCTATCTTTGCTTTCCCAACAATCCGACCGGCGCCATGATCACAAAGAGCCGCCTGCAGGAATGGGTCGATTATGCCAATAAGGTCGGTGCTGTTATCATTTATGACGCGGCGTATGAGGCCTATATTTCCGAAGAGGATAAGCCGCACAGTATTTATGAATGTGAAGGAGCCAGAACCTGTGCCATAGAACTGCATTCTTTTTCCAAAAATGCCGGGTTTACCGGGGTACGTCTGGGCTATACCGTCGTTCCCAAAGAACTCAAGGCAGAGGGCGTGGCTTTGCATGGACTCTGGGCGAGACGCCATGGCACCAAATACAATGGGGCCCCCTATATCGTACAGCGTGCCGGAGAAGCGGTCTATTCTGAGGAAGGGCAGGCGCAGATCAAAAAACAGATTGCGTATTATCGTAACAATGCGAACTATATTCTGGAGGGACTCAGGGCAGCAGGCTACTTCGTGTCCGGCGGCGTCAATGCTCCCTATATCTGGCTGAAAGCGCCAGAGGGCATGACAAGCTGGGAATTCTTTGACTATCTTCTGGAGAAAGCCAATGTGGTGGGAACTCCGGGGTCCGGCTTTGGACCGAGCGGAGAGACGTATTTCCGTCTGACCGCCTTTGGCAGTTATGAAAACACAGTGGAAGCGATAGAACGGATCAGAAAATTATAGTCAGAAAAAGAGGAGTACGCTATACCGCGTACTCCCTGTGCATTAAGTCCAGATAAAAGTTTGTAAGGCTGGTTTCCATATAGGGTGAAATCCAGAGCATGGCAATGCCGCAGGAGAGGAATGCCAGCAGGTAATAGGGAATGAGTGTGACAACCATATAAAAAAGGCGTCCCTTGTTCCCTTTCATAATGCGCCGGCTGGTGGACATGATCTGCCTTGTGGAATAGCCGGGAAAATCCAGCATAATATAATATGCCTGAGAATAAAGGAGGATAATATAAACATATAAAATGCCGCCGATCACCAGGGTAATACAGGAGAACAGAAACAGCACGGAGGATTCTCTGGCTCTGTAAAAGGCTGTGCACACAAGAAAAGGAAGCATAACGATCAGTTCCATCAATACGATCAGAGCCCGGGTAATCAGTGCCTTGTCCGTATGATGACGGAAGCCGTAGAAGACATCCATGACACTTAAAGGGCGGCTGCATACCAGATTGAGATAGAAGCGGGCCAGACCCAGCAGAAAAATACCGCTGAGGATATCAAGAAGCAGCGTGATCAGGAAGGCGATCACAGCGCCTGCCGTCGTCTGATTTTGTGTTGTCAGGGCGGAACAGAGCAGAGAAACGATCACTATGATACCGTTTGCCGTTACATCCGCACCGATTGCTATGCCATACCTTCCCAGAAGCTGCCCTCTGGCAACTGATTTTAATTGTGCAACAGATAATTTCTGATTCATAAAAAGCAGTTCTCCATTTTGCCGTTTTTTTATCTGCAGTGGCGTGACCCTGCAGCGCCCTGTGCGTACTCAGCCGGCGATATCAATATTCATACCTGAATAGATGGCTGAATCCGCTCTTTTCTTATCTTTTTGATAAGGATTGTCTTCATTAAAATATTTGATCTGGGTATTTGTCTCCCCGCCTGCCACGTACGTGCGCCCACATTCCGGACAGACACTGGTCCTTATGGATACGGCAGCGGAAATCACTTTTCCGCCTTTCATGGAGGCTTTTTTGAAGGCGTTGTTTACATGCTCCTGCTCATGGGCTCTGACCCGGCTGCCGGAGGCATTGGGGGAAATATGTGCCGCTGATTTAAAAGATACCATCTCGTTGGAGCCGTCCTGATATTTTCTGTTCTTACAGGTCTGGCATTCACCGGGGGTGGATTTCCCTCCGGGAGTTTTTGGCGAGGAGCCGCCGAAATCCGGTTCGGGCCGTCCGCTGTTTTGAAGATTGCCTACTGCGTTCATTGTCATACTCATACTGCCACCTCATCATTCCCAATGTGCTGATTAATAATAAAATTCATAAAAATCTTCATAGATATCTTCATAAGGATCTCCGCCGAACAGCCCGCCATTTTCATTGATCGCAGCTGCGCTGGCAAAGAAAAAGACGATTGTCACAAAAAGGAGAGTAATGATGCCAAGACAGACTGTAGAAGTGATCAGCCCGGCTTTTGCATGGGGAGAAAGTGCTTTGCCGCTGCCTCTTGAGAGCAATGCGAGTACAATGCTGATGCTCATAAGGATAAAGGGGAGGAACGGAAAGATAAAAAAGAGGACCGTGGACACGGCGCCGATGATCCCCAGCGTCATGGCAGCCGACGACAGCGCGTTTTCCGTCTGTGGCTCGCTTCGGACCGTGACCGGTATCCGCCCGTGCATCTGATACGGAAAACCACCGGGTATCTGATTCTGAGCAGGACCAGACATACTGCCGGGCGT
Source organism: uncultured Lachnospiraceae bacterium (assembly GCA_910587155.1). Classification (GTDB taxonomy): domain Bacteria; phylum Bacillota; class Clostridia; order Lachnospirales; family Lachnospiraceae; genus VSOB01. Next base: position 62,864 of record CAJULA010000013.1, on the reverse strand, counting down.
CTGATACGGAAAACTGCCGGGTATCTGATTTGGCTCATGGCCAGGCATATTGCCGGGGTTCTGATGGGGATGATCATCGGTCATGCCGACAGAAGGCTGCTCCTGTTCCTGTTCCCGATTGTAAGGGTTATTCTGAAAATCCATATTGCCGCTCCCTCTTTGACAGACAGGACGGATTTCCTGCTGTCTGGTAATATAATATGATAATAACACTTTCTGCGGAAGAATTCAAATGTTATGTGATGTTACTTTGTACGCGGAGTGTGAAAAGTAACTGTGAAACAATCATTTTTGTCTCTATTCTGACTTGCAATCCGCGGTTGCTTTCCAGTATAATGGGGAGGTGTAAAAAGGAGCTGTCAGAATGGATATTATATTAAAATTAAAAGAAGAACTGAAAGTAGAAAAATGGCAGGTCGAAGCGGCAGTCGGTCTGATTGATGAGGGAAATACCATCCCTTTTATTTCCCGATACCGTAAGGAGGCCACCGGTGCACTGAACGATGAGGCGCTGCGTATGCTTCATGAGCGTCTTATGTATCTGCGCAATCTGGAAGAGAAGAAGCAGCAGGTACTTGGCAGCATTGAGGAACAGGGGAAACTGACGGAAGAGCTGCGGGGGCAGATCGGAGCGGCGGAAACCCTTGTGGCGGTGGAGGATCTGTACCGTCCGTATCGGCCCAAACGTAAGACCCGTGCCAGTGTGGCCAGGGAAAAGGGGCTTTTGCCGCTGGCGGAATTGCTTCTGGAGCAGAAAATGACCCAGCCGGCCCTTACCGCTGCCGCTGACTGGATCAGTGAGGAAAAAGGCGTGGCGACGGCAGACGAAGCCCTGCAGGGAGCGCAGGATATCATAGCTGAAAATATTTCCGATAACGCGGAGTACCGGACCTATATCAGAAAGGTGACCTTTGAAGAAGGGAAGCTGATCAGCACGGCCAAAGATGAAAAGGCCCAGAGTGTCTATGAGATGTATTACGATTATTCTGAGCCGGTGAACGGGGCGGCAGGCCATCGGATTCTGGCCCTGAACCGGGGTGAGAATGAGAAATTCCTTACCGTCAGGGTGGAAGCGCCGGTGGAGCGCATTCTGCGTTATCTCGAAAAACAGGTGATTACAGAGAACAATGAGATTACGACACCCATTCTGCGGGGAACCATTGAGGACAGCTATGGGCGTCTGATTGCACCGGCCATTGAGCGGGATATTCGAAGTGAACTGACGGAAAAGGCGGAGGACGGTGCCATTTCGGTATTCGGAAAAAATCTGGAGCAGCTTCTTCTGCAGCCGCCCATTGCAGGCAAGACTGTGCTTGGCTGGGATCCGGCGTTCCGCACCGGCTGTAAACTGGCTGTTGTGGACGGCACCGGCAAAGTACTGGATACAAAGGTTATCTATCCCACCGCACCGCAGAATAAGGTAGAACAGTCCAAGGCCGAACTCAAGCGGCTTATCTCAAAATATCATATAGATTTGATTTCTGTTGGAAACGGGACGGCGTCCCGGGAGTCCGAACAGGTGATTGTGGAACTGCTAAAAGAACTCGATCGGCCATTACAGTATGTGATTGTCAATGAAGCCGGGGCCTCTGTCTATTCGGCCAGCAAACTGGCCACAGAGGAATTTCCGGAGTTTGATGTGGGACAGAGGAGTGCCGCTTCGATTGCAAGACGTCTGCAGGATCCGCTGGCGGAGCTGGTTAAGATTGATCCCAAATCCATTGGTGTGGGGCAGTATCAGCATGATATGAATCAGAAAAAGCTGGGCGAAGCCCTGGGCGGTGTGGTGGAAGACTGCGTGAACCGGGTGGGCGTGGACTTAAATACCGCGTCGGCGCCGCTGCTTTCCTATATTTCCGGTATTACCAAGACCATTGCCAAAAATATCGTGGATTACCGTGAGACAAACGGTCGGTTTACCAATCGCAGACAGCTTTTGAAAGTGCCAAAGCTGGGGCCGAAAGCCTTTGAGCAGTGCGCCGGATTTATGCGGATTCAGGATGGTGACAACCCGCTCGATGCCACAAGCGTCCATCCGGAATCCTATGAAGCGGCGCAGAAACTGCTGGTTCATCTGGGCATGACCATGGAGGATGTAAAGGAAGCCCAGAAAAAGGCGGCGGCAGAGAAAGGCAAAGCCAGTGCAGAGGCAAAGACCACGGAGAAGAAGCAGAAAAAGAACCAGTTTGTGATCCGCAATACCAATACGGCTATGGGGAAGGCGCTGGCCGCAGCCATGGGCGGCGTGACAATGGAGGCTTCGGAAGAGACAGACAAAAAAACAGGCAACATGCGTTCCGGGAAAGCCGGTTCTGTCGGCAGCCTTGAGCGGCGGGCAGGGGACAAGAAAAAGCTGGCAGAGAAGCTGGGCATCGGTGAACTGACGCTGACCGACATCCTGAAAGAACTGGAAAAGCCTGCCAGGGATCCCAGAGACGATATGCCCAGACCCATTCTGCGCAGCGATGTGATGGATATGAAGGACTTAAAGCCCGGCATGATCCTCAAAGGAACCGTACGCAATGTGATTGATTTCGGCGCTTTTGTGGATATCGGCGTTCACCAGGACGGACTGGTACATATTTCTCAGATCACTGACCGCTTTATCAGACACCCTCTGGAAGCAGTGAGTGTGGGCGATATCGTGGAAGTACAGGTGCTTTCCGTGGATGTACCCAAAAAACGCATTTCTCTGACAATGAAGATCAAAGCCGGGAAATCCTGAACAAAAAAGGAGAGCAATCATGGAAAAGACACTACTGCAGTCTGTCGCGGAAAATGCGGTTTTCGTTGCCCAGTTTATTGGCATTGTGGTGATTTTGGTGCTTGTTTCCTATCTGATGGAGAAGGCAGCCATAAGAAGGAGCGGCAGCAGGGAACGGGTTTTAACTACGAGAAAGGTGGCTGTCTGCGGCATGTTTGCGGCGATAGCAGCGGTGCTGATGGTACTGGAGATGCCAGTACCTTTTGCACCGCCCTTTTATGGCCTTGATCTCAGCGAACTGCCGGTACTTGTGGGGACCTTTGCCTTCGGCCCGGTGGCCGGTGTGCTGATCGAGTTTTGCAAAGTGGTTTTGAAGGTCTTGTTTAAGCCCAGCAGCACGGCGTTTGTGGGTGAGCTTGCCAATTTTGTCATAGGCTGCAGTTACCTCTTGCCGGCATCGGCCGTTTATCTTCTGCATAAGACGCGGAAAAATGCCGTGATAGCCGTGATTACCGGTACATTATGTATGACAGTGTTTGGCACTGCGTTTAATGCAGTCTATCTTCTGCCCAAGTTTGCGCAGATGTTCGGGATGCCTATGGAGGCCATCATTGCCATGGGAACGAAGGTCAACCCGTCCATCAGGAGTGTGACGGGGCTTGTGGTCATGGCGGTAGCGCCTCTGAATCTTCTGAAAGGCGGTCTGATTTCACTGATCACGATGCTGATTTATAAAAAAATCAGCCCCATTCTCAAAGAAGGGAGCAAGCGGACGGGAAAGAGGTGACAGAGTATAAAACTGCAGTTCAGAGATCAGAAATTCCAGGCGGATGCCGCCAGGGCCGTTGTGGATGTGTTTGCGGGGCAGCCGTATCTGACGCCTTCCTACAGGATGGACAGGGGCAGTGGATACCTTCAGCAGGGTCTTATGGATGAGGAGGACTTTACGGGATGGCGTAACCATCCGATCATACAAAAGCTGCGTGATGAGATCATACTCGCCAATCTGCAAAAGGTTCAGCTTGCCAACCGTATTGCCCCATCAGAGAGACTGGAAGGCAGAGAGGAAGGCTATCATCTTACGGTGGAGATGGAAACCGGTGTGGGCAAGACTTATACTTATATCAAGACCATGTTCGAGCTCAACCGCGCCTATGGCTGGAGCAAGTTTATTGTGGTCGTTCCCAGTGTGGCAATCCGTGAGGGAGTCTATCAGTCCTTTCTGGTGACACAGGAGCATTTTGCGGAAGAATATGGGAAAAAGATCCATTTTTTTATCTATCACTCGTCGCAGCCCGCCCACATTGATTATTTTGCTTCCGACAGTTCCCTTCATGTGATGATAATCAATGCGCAGGCGTTTGGTGCCAGAGGGAAGGATGCCAGAAGGATTTACAGGAAGCTGGATGAGTTTCGTTCACGCAGACCCATTGATATCATCGCCGGGACGAATCCGATTCTGATTCTCGATGAGCCGCAGTCTGTCGAGGGAAAACAGACAAGGCAGCGGCTGCGGGAGTTTCATCCCCTTTTCACGCTTCGTTATTCTGCCACCCATAAGAGTGACAGGATATATAATATGGTCTACCGCCTGGATGCCATGGATGCCTATAACAGGCGGCTGGTAAAAAAGATAGCCGTAAAAGGGATCACAGTAACCGGCCGCACGGCGACAGACAGCTATCTCTATCTGGAGGGGATCAACCGTTCCGGCAGCGCTCCTACGGCCACACTGCAGTTTGAGGTGAAAACAGCGGGCGGCAGTGTGAAGAAAAAGAGCCGTATTGTCAGAATCGGGGAGAATCTTTACGATGTTTCCGGCGGGCTGGAAGAATACAGGGAAGGGTTTGTGGTCAGGCAGATCGACGGACGTGACGATTCGGTGGAATTTGGTAATGGCCTGAAAATACATGCCGGTGATGTGACCGGCGCTGTTGAGGAGGAGCAGCTTCGGCGTATCCAGATCCGGGAGACGATTCTGTCACATATCGAGAGAGAACGCAGTCTGTTTGGCCGGGGGATCAAAGTACTCTCTCTTTTTTTTATTGATGAAGTGGCAAAGTACCGGGAGTATGATGAGGCAGGCATGCCGGTGAACGGTGCCTATGCCAGGATGTTTGAGGAAGAGTACAGGGAGATTACCGAAAATCAGGCATTCCCGGGTGAGGATGCCTATGGCGGATACCTGCGCAGCATCCCGGCAGAGAAGACACATGCCGGTTACTTTTCAGTGGACGGAAAGGGCAGGATGGTCAATGGCAGGATCGGCAGGAAGGAGGGCATTTCGGATGACGTGAGTGCCTATGAACTGATTATGAAAAACAAAGAACTGCTCCTTGACCGTGACCCGGAGCGCTCTCCGGTCCGCTTTATTTTTTCCCATTCTGCTCTGCGTGAGGGCTGGGACAATCCGAATGTGTTTCAGATCTGTACATTGAAGCAGAGCGCAAGTACCATCCGCAAACGGCAGGAGGTGGGCAGAGGACTGCGGCTTTGCGTGAACTGCGAGGGGGAACGCATGGACGCGGATGCGCTGGGAGATGAGGTACATAGTGTGAATGTGCTTACCGTGATTGCCAGCGAAAGCTATGATTCCTTTGCCAGAGGGCTGCAGACCGAGATGGCAGAGGCTGTTGCCGACAGGACGCTCAGAGATGAGCAAGGCAATGAAAAAGAAGGGTGCGGGTTTGGGGCGGAAAATGCCCGCAGCAGTTTTGTGCAGCCATGCATAAACAAAGACAGACTTAACAGCCGGGAGTTTGCGGCACTCTGGTCTGCGATCAGCCGCAAGTCCGTGTACAGGGTCTGGCCTGATCCGAAAGAACTGATTGCGAAAGCGGTTCACACGCTGAACGACAGGCTGCATGTGCAAAAGACAGGCTTTTGTCTGGAATCAGGCGTGATGAATCCCATTGGTTCCAGGGAAGCACTCCTTTCCGGCATGGCATTTGAAAAAGAAAGGGCAGGCAGTTATGCCTCTGAGTTTATGGCCAATGCAAAGGTCAGGTACGATCTGATCGGGAAACTGGCCGATGGGACGGGCCTGACCCGGAAAGCGGTGGCCGCCATATTACAGGCGCTCAGCCCGGAGATCTTTGCACAGTTTCGCCATAACCCCGAGGAGTTTATTGCCAGAGCCGGAGCACTGATCAGGGAAGAGAAGGCGGCAGAGCTTGCCGGTCATATTACCTACCATGCACTGGAGGAGCATTACGATTTGGAGATACTGACTGCCGGGACTGCCAGAGCCAGACCCGGTGTGAATGCGATGAAGGCAGAAAAACATCTGTTTGACTATGTCATTTATGATTCTTTCAGGGAACGCGATTTTGCCATGGGGCTGGAATGCGATGAGCGGGTTGCGGTTTATGTGAAGCTGCCGGATGGCTTTTCTATTTCCACCCCGGTGGGAAAATATACCCCGGACTGGGCGATCGCTTTTTATGAAGAAGCGGACAGAGGCACTTATTTCGTGGTGGAGACAAAAGGGGCCATGAGCTACCTGCAGCAAAGAAAGATTGAGGAATTAAAGATTCGCTGCGCCAGAGAGCATTTCAGAGCCATCGCAGAGGGAAAAGTTTCCTACGAGGTGGCTGACAGCATCGGCGCGTGGAAGGAAACATTATAAAAAAGAGATGAGGAACTGGAATAGGAGAAAACAATGGTAACAATCACGCTTGGTAAGACAGGAATTACGGTAAATAAAAACGGCTTCGGGGCGCTCCCCATGCAGCGCATTTCCAAAGAGGAGGCAGTCTCACTGGTGCGGCGCGCGTTTGAAGGCGGCATTAATTTCTTTGATACGGCCCGCTTTTATACGGACAGCGAAGAAAAACTGGGAGAGGCGCTTGTCGGGATACGGGAACAGGTGTATCTCGCCACCAAAACAGGCGCGCAGACGGCCGAAGGCTTCTGGGCGGATCTGCATACATCTCTGCGGAATCTGCAGACGGATTATGTGGATCTGTACCAGTTTCACAACCCCTCTTTCTGCCCCATGCCAGGGGATGGCAGCGGGCTGTATGAAGCCATGCTGGAGGCAAAGGAAAAAGGAATGGTTCGCCATATCGGTATTACCAATCATCGGCTGTCCGTAGCACAGGAGGCGATTGACAGTGGCCTGTATGAGACACTGCAATTTCCTTTCTGTTATCTGAGCGGAGAGAAGGAGCTTGCGCTTGTTGGTGCCTGCAAGGAAAAAGAGATTGGGTTTATTGCCATGAAAGCCCTGTCCGGCGGACTGATTACTGATTCGGCGGCGGCTTATGCCTACCTGGCGCAGTACGACAATGTACTGCCTATCTGGGGTGTGCAGAGAGCGGAGGAACTGGAAGAATTTATTTCCTATATCAGCAGCCCGCCATCCTTGACGGAGGAGATCCGGGCTCTGATCGAAAAGGACAGAGAAGAGCTCGCGGGGGAATTCTGCAGAGGATGCGGGTATTGCATGCCCTGTCCGGCAGGAATCGAGATCAACAACTGTGCCAGAATGTCGTTGCTTCTGCGCCGTTCTCCGTCTGCGCTCCAGCTTACCGAAGAAGCACAGCAGAAGATGAAAAAGATCGAGAATTGCCTGCACTGCAACCAGTGCCGGAGCAAATGCCCGTATGAACTGGATACGCCTGCCCTTCTGGAAAAAAATTATGAGGATTACAAACGGGTTCTGGCGGGGGAAGTCAGCGTGTAGAATAAGAGGAAATGTTGGTGAGGAGATCAGTTATTTTCCCATTCACAGCACATAAAATTTTCATCGAGGCAGTTAAGCGCGAAGTTAAACAGATGTCTGCCCCAGCTGTCAGAAAATATGGCTTCCAGAAAACGGCCGTTCAGACACAGATATTCAGGAATGACAGATGCATAGAGGCCATCAAAATTGAACATGGGATACAGTTCTCTGAGCTTGCTTTCTATATCAGATTTTGGGACAGTTTCGTTGCCGGAACCATAACAGAGATTTGCCTGATAGTTGCGTATTGATTTTTCAGGAGAATAAATCTGGTTTTCCGGCTTATCGAGTGTACGGAAATCCATAGAGCCTGAAATGACTGCCTGTTTCATTTCCCAAAAAGGAAAGGCACAGTGTTCCATATAACTGAACAAATGAAACAGAATATCTCCATTGATTTTTTTCAGATGCTGTCTCAGTTCGGTCTCTTTCTGATTGTAATATACTTCCAGTCCTTTTGCCAACTCTTCTTTTTTTCGTTTATTTTTCAGAAATGGAAACAGGGGGTTATAAAGACTGGAAGTATCCTTTTCCAGTTCTCTCAACATATAATGCAGAGAAGGACGAATTGTGATTTTTTTATCATCAAAATTTTTATTTTCGTATATACCTGCCAGACCAATGGAAAAAGTGCCTCTGGCCAGAAAATAATTTTCTTTGCAGATTACTTCAATCATAATAGCATTTCTTTCTTCATGATTTTAACAAATAATTTTACAGAACAAGAAACAGTATAGCCCATAGGCTACACTGTCTCTGCTTACCCTGTCTCTTACTGATCTGCCTCGGCCCGCGAACCAAGGACGATCTTTATTTTCTTTTCCTGATATCCGCCGGGGGTTCCCTGCTGGATTGTGATCTCCACTTCCGTTCCGGCTGCATAATAGGACATCATGGACTGCAGTTCCTCCCTGGAAGATACGCTGCTGCCGTCGAATTTTGTGATAATATCCCCGCGCACCAGGCCGGCCTTTTCGGCAGCGGTGCCTTCATAAACCTGCCCCACATAGACGCCCTTGGGCAGACCATACATCTGGGATACTTCTTCGGTCACATTGACACCGGATATTCCCAGATAGGATTTTTCCGCATCCGACACCTTCTCTCCCTTTGTTGTCTTGGACATCAGATCCTCGATAATGGGTCTGGCGGAAGAGATGGGGATGGCGTATCCCATACCTTCTACAAAAGTGCCGCCGATCTTATTGGAATTGATGCCGATCACTTCCCCGTTCATATTAAACAGTCCGCCGCCGGAATTACCGGGGTTAATGGAGGCATCTGTCTGGATCAGCTTATTGCCGTTGCCGTTCCCCTCGATTTCACGGTCCAGAGCACTGATTACGCCGGTAGTCACCGAAGGGCCGTATCCCAGCGCGTTGCCGATGGCAACGGCAGGTTCGCCTACGGTCAGCGCATCGGAATCTCCCAGTGTGGCCACGCTGATCGCAGCTCTGGTCGAATCCGCTACCTTGTCCAGCGGTACGGCTATCACAGCCAGATCCTTTTCGGAATCATAGCCTTTTACCTGTGCCTGTGCCTGTTCCCCGTCAATAAACTGGACAAGCAGTGCATCCGCGTTTGCGATCACATGCTGATTGGTCACGACCAGCAGTTCTGTTTCATTCTCTCCGACAATAATGCCGGATCCGCTGGCCTGATTGGAATTTTCAATCTTCTGTCCAAAAAAATTGGCCTGCTCCGTAAATTCATTGGTGATGGATACGACTGACGGCATGGTGCGCTCCACCACACTGGTCACATCTGTGGTAACTGCCGTTATGTTATTGACATTACCAACGGAAGATATGCCGGTATTCTGAGCAGAAGCCTGGGTACTGACCGACGCTTTTTTGGTATCCCCGCTTATCATTCCGGTCACGGATTGTACGCCATAAAAACCTGCCCCGGCAAACAGGCCGAAACAAAGTCCCAGGCCCCCGGCGATTGCCAGTTTTTTCAATAATTTATGTTCCTTTTTCTTTTTGGCAGGCTCTGTCTCTGTGGGCGGCGCGCTTTGATATGCACTGTAAACGCCCTGTGTCTGATTTCCATGACTGCCATAATCATTGGGATAATTGTTTCCATACATAATCAAAACCTCTTTTCTTTCTCTTTGTTCAGTTCCCTTTCTGGCAGGGAAAAAGTTTTTGTTTTTGCTTATCTGTACTCAGTATAGTAGGGATTTGTGTCCAAAATGTGATAAAACTGTGCAGATTTTATTAAAATGTGGTATTGTTTTAATATCCATTGATTGGCAGGGTTTTTAGAAAATGTTAACTTGTCGGAAAACAGACGATGTTATATAATAAAGTATATTGTGCTCGATGCCACGACAGGGGAGATGGTAGAAAGAGCTGCGGAGTAAGAGAAAAGGAGAAAATACATGTCGGATTACTATGATAATGATGAGATAGAAAAAGAATGGCCGGATGAGTCCCGGGATGACAGAGAGGACATCCAGAGAGATTCATCAGGAGATGGCCGGGAGCAGGATGACGGGAAGGAAGAGACGGCAGGCGGCAGCAGCAGCGATAAGGAAGGTACAAAAGAGAGCGAATTTGAGGATGTATGTTTTATCTGCAGGCGCCCGGAGAGCAAGACCGGCAAGATGTTTAAACTGCCCAATCATATTTCCGTATGCAATGACTGTATGCATAAGACAATGGATACGGTCAGCCAGTTTGATTATCAGGGGATGCTGAACAATATACCTCTTGATAAGCTCAACAAAAACGGAAAAGGCTTTCCCAGTATCAGCTTTGTGAATATTGCCGATCTGCAGGGGGACGGCGGTATCCCCAATAAACAGAAGATCCGCAAGCGCAAAGAGAAAAAGAAGGCACAGCCCACTCTTGATATCAGGAACATCCCGGCGCCGCATAAGATCAAAGCGCAGCTTGACGATTATATCGTGGGCCAGGAGCATGCCAAAAAGGTGATCTCTGTGGCTGTCTACAACCATTATAAGCGTGTGGCAACGGATACAATGGATGAGATCGAGATCGAGAAGTCCAATATGCTGATGATCGGGCCTACGGGATGCGGCAAGACTTATCTTGTCCGCACACTGGCCAGACTGTTGGATGTACCGCTTGCCATCGCAGATGCCACTTCCCTGACGGAGGCAGGCTATATCGGGGATGACATCGAAAGCGTGGTTTCCAAACTGCTGGCGGCCGCGGAGAATGATGTGGAGCGGGCCGAAAAGGGTATCATCTTTATTGACGAGATTGACAAGATCGCCAAAAAGAAAAATACCACTTCGCGTGATGTAAGCGGAGAATCAGTACAGCAGGGAATGCTGCGTCTGCTGGAAGGGGCGGATGTGGAGGTGCCTGTAGGCGCCAACAGCAAGAATGCCATGGTTCCGTTAGCAACGGTCAATACCAGAAACATCCTCTTTATATGCGGCGGGGCGTTTCCCGATCTGGAGGAGATCATCAAGCAGCGTCTGAACAAACAGACCTCGATCGGCTACAATGCGGAACTGAAGGACAAATATGATAAAGATAAAAATATTTTAAAAAAGGTTACGATAGAAGATCTGCGCAAATTTGGCATGATCCCGGAATTCCTTGGCAGGCTTCCCATTTTGTATACATTGGAAGGGCTGACAAAAGAGATGATGGTGAAGATCTTAAAAGAGCCTAAAAACGCGATTCTCAAGCAGTATCAGAAGCTGTTGGCGCTGGATGAAGTGAAGCTGGAATTTGATGACGGCGCACTGGAAGCCATTGCGGACAAGGCGCTGAAGAAGGATACCGGAGCCAGAGCGCTGCGGGCGATCATTGAGGAATTTATGCTGGATATCATGTATGAGATACCCAAAGATGATAATATCGGCAGAGTGACCATCACCAGAGAATATATAGAAGGCGTGGGCGGGCCTGTCATAGATATCCGTAAGAACGGATATACGCTTTCTGAACTGGATGAACTGCCCCGGGCAGATACGCAGGCAAAATAAATCCGTCAGAGCCGAAAAAGATAAAAGCACATTTGTTTCCATGCAGGGACAGATGTGCTTTTTTATGTATGATAAAAATAATTTTTTCCCTTGTCACAATCTCAGGTCCCCGGGTGTGTTATAGATAAAGGCGGTGATGATTCTGCACGGCAGAAGAAAAGATGTGGAGGCGGTATTTGCCACATATGGCGATATGCTTTACCGCGCCGCGTTTGTATTGATGAAAAATAAATATGATGCAGAAGATGCAGTGCAGGATGTGCTGATCCGGTATATGGAGCACAGAAGGGAGTTTGCGGAAGAGGAGCACCGTAAGGCATGGCTGCTTCGGGTCACGATCAATCTCTGTAAAAACAAACTGCGGTTTTACAGGAATCATCCCGGCATATCCATGGAAGAGCTTTCCCGCTGTTATGAGGAGCGCCAGGAGCGTCAGGTTATGGAATCTCTGCTGGAATTGCCCTGCAAATACCGGGAGGTGTTGCTGCTCTACTATGTGGAAGGCTATCGGTGCGGGGAAATTGCCCGTCTGCTGCGGATCACGGAGGCAGCCGTGCGCAAACGCCTGGAACGGGGCCGGCGTCAGTTATATGAAATGATGGGAGGCGGGAGAGATGTCTGAACAGTGGGAAGAGAGGCTGGCACAAGCAGCGGCACATATTACCTTATCGGAAGCTGACAGGGCGCGCATTCTGAAACAATGTGCATGGAGACGAAGAAAAGTGTGCCAAAAACGTCGGTTGATGAGGATGGCAGCAGTGCTTTGTCTGCTTTGCCTGTCCGTATGTTATCTGTCTGCAGGGAAGCGGGCGGAAGGTGGCACGGCTATTGTTTATGCGGCTGCGGACACAGGCAAATGGACAAAGCTGGAACCGGGGCAACGGCAGAAGCTTCTGAAAATGGAACCGGAAAAAGCCGGCATACAGGATAAAGCGGTGGAAGCAGCCTGCGTCTTTCAGTTGGAATTGCCTGAGCGATATCTGTTTGAGCAGGAAGGGGTGATTATGGGACCTGATTTTATTCGGATCCAGGAGGGAAAGATATATTGGTGGGTCTATGCGGAGCAGGAGACGTCAGTCCATCGCTGTAGCATGCGCCTGCGGATTGTGGATCACGCGGGAAATCGGGTGGAAATGCTGGAACTGATCTTATTCCGGGAAGGAGAGGACTGCTATGCGCAGCTTCAGAAGTTATGGTAAATTTTCAGCAGTGCTGATAGGCCGGGGGATCGTGCGGCACTGGCATAAGAGTCTTCTGGCAGGTGCCGTAGGTCTTCTGACAGTTTTTCTTCTGTCTGTGTATGCAAAGAATCTGGAAAGCACTGTCTCTCAGTTATCGGCATTGCCCGGGGCAATGCCGATAACAGGAAAAATCAGCAATTTAAACGGCTCGCTGGATGCCAACCTGAAGATTCCGGAAAGGACTGTGCAGGGGATACAGGATGCAAAGGAGATTACCAATGTGGTTTTTACGGTACTCCTGCGGGCGGGCCTGGGAGTGTTTACACTGGAAGAATGGGAAGGCAATCTGAATTTTTTTATCGTGGCAACCAACAATCTGGCGGGAGTGCCGGGACTGCAAAGGGAAGAGATCCGTTTTCTGGACGGCGTGGATGAACGGATTCTGGAGACGGAGGAAGCGGTCTGCATGATTGACCGCAGCACGATGGAGCAAAACAATCTGGCTTTGGGAGATACGATATTCCTTACCTATTTTTATTATCATTACGCTGATGCCGAGAGCAATGAAGTATTGATTAAGCCGCTCGGCAGCGGGAATTGCCGTATTGTAGGTGTGATGGAGATACAGGAATACACTGGTACAGTGGGGTGTCCCCATCTGATTCTGCCGTTTGAGAGTGCCAGGAAACTGTTTCACGAACGGGAGATCCCTTTTACGGCGGATTCCATTTCTTTTACGGTGAGGGACCCGTTTGCGCTGAATGCATGTAAAGACGAACTGCACGACCTGCGTCTTTTGCCTGTGAGCAAAAACGCGGAGCCCAGATTTGACGGCAATGCGGTGACACTGCGGGATGATGCTTTTATCCGGGCGGCGGAAAATCTGCGGGAAAGTCTGGCAATTCTGAAGGGCATGTTGCCCTTTGTCTTGTGCATGCTTGTATTTGCGGGATATTTGTGCAGCTATCTGTTGATTCAGGACAGAAGAACGGAATATGCCATCATGCGTTCTCTGGGAATGAGCTGGAGACACTGCTTCCTTATCCTGCTGGCTGAAAACTGTGTGATCGAGACGGCTGCCTGTCTGGTGGGCACTCTGGCGGCAGTACTGCTTTGGCAGCCCCGTTTTCCGGTTCTGCTTATGGCGGACGGAATTTTCCTGGGCGCTTTTTTACTTGGCTGCGCGGCAGCGCTTGGTTCCTTTGGCTCTCTCAGTGTTATGGCGGTTTTGGGCAAAGGCGATTAAGGCACAGGAGAGGGACTTAAAATGGAAAGAATACGAGTAGAGAATGTAAGTTACAGCTATCGGACGAAATATCAGACAATAGAGGCGTTAAAAGGGGTGAGCTGCGCCTTTGATGCGGCCCGGATGTATGCTGTGGTGGGGGAGTCAGGAAGCGGGAAGAGTACCTTTCTTTCCCTGCTGGCGGGGCTGGATGTGCCTGTGTCAGGGGATATTTACATAGAAGGGAAAAGTCTGCGCCAAAAGGACCGCGATCTGTACCGCCGGGATATGGTATCGGTAATTTATCAGGCATTTCACCTGTTTCCATTGTTGACCGCACTGGAAAATGTGATGGTTCCCATGCAGCTGCAGGGTATGTCAACCAAAACGGCCTGCAGTCGTGCCAAAGAACTGATTTTGCGGGTCGGGCTGCCGGAAAAAACCTTCTGTCAGTTTCCTGAAATGATGAGCGGCGGAGAACAACAACGTGTGGCAATTGCCCGTGGGCTGGCTGCAGGCGGGAAGATTCTTCTGGCGGATGAACCGACCGGCAATCTGGACAGCGGGAATGAGAGGCATATCGTGGATATACTGAAGCAGTGTGCCCGTCAGGACGGACTTACCGTTATCGTCATTACACATAACCCGGCGGTGGCCGGGGAAGCGGATCGGATTTACCGTATGCACGACGGATATCTGGAAACGAATTGGTAACAGTGTGAGCACAATGCCATAGATGTGTCACAGCATGAAAGGGATAAGATGAAACGTCAGAATATTACGATATTACAAAACAGTCTGCGCAGGCTGCGCCGTACACCGCTTCGCACTTTTTTCTTTTTTCTGCTGCTTATCATGGCTTCGGCGCTGTTGGCTGCAGGCGGGGGCCTCTGGAAATTGTGTGGGGAGAACAGGGCATATTTTGAAAGTATCTTTCAGACCATCGGTACTGTGGAACAGAAACCACAGTGTATGGTCGATGAGAGGATATGGAATGCGGAGACGGGGACATATCATACGCAACACCGCAGGGAGTATGGGAAGCTCATCCCGCTTTCCGTATTGGAGTTTGAAGGCGCGGGATATATAAGCGGGCCGGAACAGCGGGCCTGGTATTCCGCTTATGTGCCGGAATATCTGCTGTTGGACGAAAATGAAGGCATTGCCAATATCATGATTGTGGAAGCCTCGCCTGTGGAGGATGGGATTCCGGCGGGCCCTCTCAAAATGAAAGTGGAGAAGATTCTGTATACCTTTTATCCGGAAAACGCTCCGTATATTTTTTACTGTGATCATTACAATGCAGAGCCAAAGATGATGTATGCGGACCGCACTTATCTTATGTGTCTTATTGATGAGTTCCCTCATGGATGGCCGATCCGGACCGGGCCGTTTGAATATGTTCCCTATGAGGGGCCTGCCACCACCCAGGCGATGGAAGATGGCAGAAAAATGCCGCCGCTTACAGAGGGCCTTACCGGAAGGTATGTGGAAGAGGTGACGCCGGGCTTTTATCAGACGGAAAAAGGGAGAGCCTGGCTGGAACTGGTGCGGGAATACCAAATGCGGCTCCGGTCGTTGCCGGTGTTGGTCACCGACAATACGGATCTGGTCATGCCTTTTTACGATCAGGAAATTTATGCGTCGCAGGGCCGCGGATTCACGCAGGAGGATTATTCGGAGGGGAATAAGGTATGCATGATTCCCAGGCGTTTTGCCGTGCGCAATGAACTGCAGGTGGGAGATATGCTCCATCTGCAGCTGCGCTATGCAAATTATGCGGACGCCGCAGGCCGGGGCCGGGAAGGTACACTGACAGCTTTTGGTGAGGCGTATGCTGTCTTTGAAGATGCTTATTGGGAAATCTGTGGCATTTATGACACGTTGCCCGGCGGAAGCAATAAGAGCCGCAATTACAGGCTGACGGATAATGAAGTCATCATTCCCGCTTCATCCATAGAAAAGAGCAGGGCAGATCACATTGCCTCCTTTGGCCCTATGCAGGGATATACCACCTCTTTTGAAATTCCCAACGGCAGTGTGGAAGACTGGCTTGCCCTTTGGGAAAAACAGGGTGTGGACGGGCTGGAAATTGTGTTTTATGACAGAGGGTACTCGCAGTTGGAGGACGGGCTGAAACAGATGGAAAAAATGGCGCTCGTATTGCTTGGTGCCGGTATTGTCAGTGTGCTGGGGATTCTGATTTTCTTTTGCCACCTTTTTATTGCCAGACAGACAATGCGGACAGCCATTGAACGCTCCCTTGGGATGAGTAAAAGACAGTGCCTCTGGTCGCTTCTCTCGGGTATTCTTCTGCTCAGTCTTTTGGGGATTCTGGCGGGAAGTGTGGCCGGTTATTTCGGTATGTCACAAGCAGCGGAGCAGATTACAAAGGTGGAACGCTTCGACAGAAGATACAGCAATGGTATGCTGACGACGGGAGAGCAGGCGGAAGTAAGCTACATAATCTCCGGCGACTGGAAAGTGTGTGCACTGAGCGGGCTGGGGACATTTGTTCTGGCGGCGGGATGTGCACTGGCAGAGAGCAGGAAAAATCTGAGCCGGGAGCCGCTGGTACTGCTTGGCAGCAGAGAAGGGTGAAAGCAGTCGGCCGGGCAAGATGCAAATTTTTGATAGTAACCTGTCATATTTGTGATGTTTTACCTGTTTCAGGCAGGCATTACTTGTACTTTTGGCGTACTTGTAGTAAACTTTATCCCGACAAAGGAGGGACTGTTATTATGAAAAAAAGTACAGGTATCGTTTGGCTTGTTCTCGGCGCGGCAGCTCTGGCAGGCGGGCTGGGGATACATTTTCACAGATGGGGGCATAAGGCTGCCGTATCCGTATCCATTATTGGCGGAAGCGATGGGCCGACATCGGTTTTTCTGGCAGGAAAGCTGCCTTCCACGCATCATCTGGGATTTGCGGCGGGCGGACTGGCTGTGCTGATTCTGCTGGCAGTACTGTTTGTATGGAGCCGGCACAAGAAGGGGAAAGGGGAGTAAAGCTCATAGAGAACAAGAGACTGCCGTAGGCGATGATCCTGCGGGATGAGGGGATAAGAGGGATGAAAAAATACGCGGAGGCAGTGCTGGTGCTCGCCTTGCTTGTATTGTTGTATCGGGGAAATGAGAGGACACCTGTTTATATACGGCCGGGACAATATGATATAGATTATTGTAAAGAGGCGAGGAGGCTGCGGGGAGAGCTGCAAAACAGCCGGGAGAAGCTGCTTCTATGTCAGCTTTATCGTGACTTTTATAAAAGCAGGATGGAAAAGAAAGAGCAGATGCTCGAGGCGGGGAATTCCCTGGAACGTATCTATCTGATCAGATATCCCAGTGAGCTGGAAGAGGTCTGCAGGCTGGTGAGAAACGGGGAAGCAATTGACAGAGGCGTTCCTGCCGGGTTTGCGTCTTATCAGCTGGCAGCAGACATTGAGGCATCGGACTGGATGATGCTGGGCAGTGGAGACATGCCGTTTCATGGAAGTCTGGATGGCTGCGGCCATTGTATTACAGGGGCGTTTGCTGTAAAGGGAGAGGATAGTTTCATCACTGCTGACAGTCTGGCGGTGATCAGAGATGTGAAAGTTAAGAATACAGCAACGGAAGAATCAATTATACAAATCTCTCTCGGCAGTGCGGCGGATATAAAGGAATATTGTAAGGTGCTGGATCAGTCTTTGTGCGGCGGACTCAGGATCATCCTGCGCGGGCTGGACGTAGGGACCGGCCCTCTGGAAGCTCTCATGAAAGCGATTTGGAAATTATGGGAGAAAGACGGGGAAAGGGATGGCTTTTTTATCAGTCTGTCAGTTGAGGAATATCCGCAGGAGGAAATGAAACGGCAGGAGCAGGACCTGCAATATCTGTCAATCCCGATCGCGGATGAGCAGAATAAATGGGCCGATTTGCCATATGATTTTGAGCTTATGGCAGAAGATATTAATTTTGACGGCAGGAAAGATTTGCTGCTTCGTCTTGGGACAAACCATAAAACCGGCAGGAAGAGGGAGCATTATATAGGGATTGTCTGGAACGGGGCGACGAAAAGCTTTTCTTTTATGGACTCTTTTCCTGAATTTGTGTCTTTTCTGGAATGGGACCGGCAAAGAATCGTTGAATTCTGGTGCAGTGATAAGGAGGACAGATATCTGGTTTATCTTTATGAGTTTATGGACGGGCAGTATGAGGAGACAAAAAGACTGGAACTGATCCGGGACAACTCGCAGGAGGATAAGAGTGTTATCATCAAAACATATCATGGAGGTGATCTGATAGACAGTTGTGATTTTTCTGACGGTTGGGAAAAAGAATTTTCGGCCCGGTATTCCGAGTGGACAGCGTATGTGGGGAATTATGAGGGCGGATGGTTTTCTGTTGGATGGTAAGAAGGCAAAAAGGCTGCTAATAGCCGGAAAAAGAGAGATACTACTTAAAATACTTCCCGGGGTGTATGGCAATTTCCGTATACAGATGATACGATAACACCGGAACTTTACAAACAGACAGCGGAATCTCTTCCGGCCACAACAAAGGGAGAGAAGACGAAAACGGGACAGGAGGTAACCATATGTATTTTCTTTCTTTTTTAGGGGTAGTGCTTATTTCAGCCTTTATGATGATGCTCAGTACGGGAGGCGGGGGACTGGTCTATTTTCTGGACTTTCCCAGTGCTCTTGTCATGCTGCTGTTCGGCAGCACCATACTGCTCAGTGCAGGGCTTTTGAAGGATTTTAACAATGCCTTCCGGCTTGTTGTCAGAATGGGGCGGGAAAAAGAGAGCGCGGTATCGGAGGGAGAGCTGCGGCGTGCCATCGAAGCGGTGCGGCTTGCCATCAAAACAATGCTGACCGGCGGTGTCTTTTCTTTTCTGTTTACGTGTGTCCTGATTATGGTGCAGCTGGATACACCTGAGAAACTGGGTCCTATGCTGGCAGTGGGGATGCTGGTGCTGCTGTATGGTCTGGCAGTGGTACTGATCCTGCTGCCGCTGGAGGCACGACTGCGGGTGAGGCTGAGCGATAGTACAACGTAAACAGGGGAGGCTGTATATGAAAAAAAGATGGCAGGCAGTGGTTTATCTGCTACTGTATCTTCTTCTCCTCTCCTTTGTGACAGAATTTGAAATCGGCCGCCTTTTTGACACCAGAAGTTTTCTGGCACTGCTGGCCGGAGCATTTCTGCTGACATTGCCCTTTTGCCGGAAAGGGATGAAAACGGAAGAATTTTTTACGCTTTTGGGAATCCGGTCCATTGATGCGGGTCTGATACAGGTATTTTTGCTGGTGTTTATCCGTCTGTCTGATGAGTGCGCATACGAAGGGCTTTTGCCGGACCTTGCGATGTGTTTTCGACCCATGCTCTATGCCTTTTGCCTCAGGATGATACTGGAGCGGGAGGAGGCAAATGCAGATGCGGAGACGGAGGAAGAGGATGCGGGCAAGGGGAGTGCGGGCGATACGGACATTGCCGGAAATGTCGGAGAAATAACCACTGCGGACTGTCTTGCCGCCGGCCTGACAAAGCGGGAAGCGCAGATTGCCCTGCTTGTATGTCAGGGCCGTTCCAATCGGGAAATCGGACAGGAACTGTTTATTTCTGAGACGACGGTAAAAAAGCACCTGTCCAATATATTTGAAAAAACCGGAATCAGTAAAAGAGAGAAACTGCGCGAAGCAATACAGAAAGCGCCGCCTGTGTCCTGACGAAAGGAGACAGGCGGCGCTTTTGCCGGTTCATTGTTCTTCTATAGATGATTAAATGCTTTTGTTTCCTGCTTCAGCCGACTGACGATCTCCTGATTGGTATCCATACGCCCGGTGATATCTTCCATATCCGATACCAGGCTCTGGGTGCTATGGGCCACGCCCGCGATGCCGGAGGCGCTGTCGTCAATGGCGTTTGTGATCCTGTGGATGGCATCTACGATCTCCTCCATGGAACCTTTCAGGCGGTCTGTCCTGCTGTTAAATTTATCCATAGCCTGTTCGATATACATGGCATCTTCCCGGTATTGTCTGCCGGAATCCACAAAGGTCTGGAATTGGGTCAGAATGGACTTATTCAGATAATCAATCAGATTCTGGGCATTTTCCGCAAGATGCGTGACTGCCTGGGTGATTACCTTGTTGATTTCCTGTATCCGGGCGGCAGTTTTGCTGCTGGAATCCGCCAGCTGCCGTACTTCTCTTGCCACCATCGCAAAGCCTCTGCCGGCCTCTCCGGCTCTTGCCGCTTCCAGGGAGGCGTTCAGGGCGATCAGGGTAGTCTGGGAAGAAATTCCCAGGATATCGTCTGTGAGGCTGTTGATCTGGTTGACGCTTTTACTCTGGCGGATGGCTTCTTCCAGCACGGTCAGAATGTCCGCCGTCTTCTGATCGGTGGCTTCCATGCTGAGCCGGGCGGAAGATTCCATGGCATCTGCCCGCGTGCGCATGGAGGTGGAGTAGGAAGTGATGGCGCTGCATTCCCCGGCCATATCATTTACGTCTTCCCGGATGTCTGAAGCGCTGTGGCTGATATGGGCGGCATTGTCTGATACGCCCTGCATGGAAGCGGTCAGTTCCAATGCCAGCGCAGACAGATCCGCGGCGCTTTCACCGGAAGTCCTGGTTCGTTTGAGAACCTCGCTTACAAGCACGTCGATGTGATCGGAACTTTTGCTGATGGCATGCAGTATGCTTTTCAGCGGTTTTACCACATGCCGCAGTATGACGGAGATAGCGGCAAAGACCAGCAGGATGCAGAGCAGGGTGGATAAGCTGTTGGTGACCATGGAACTTTTGTAGACGGAGGAGAGCTGCGCTCTCGCTTCGTCAGTCTGTTCGTTGATGGAGGTGTTGAGACTGTTTATCCCCTTTTCCATTGCATTGCCGAAAGCAGCCACATCACCATTGGCGCAGGCATAGGCATCCTGAGTTTTACTGCCTGCGCTGGCACACACCAGCTCTACCAGGGCATGCTTAAATGCTTCATAGTCAGAGCAGAGTGCTTCATAAACAGCGCTGTCTTGGGGTGTGACGTAATCCGCATAGTCTGCCAGCATTTCGTCAAGGGCTTTTTCTTCTTCCTTGATCTGTCCGACAAGGGTGATCATTGTCTGATAATCCGTGGCTACAATATGGGAAAGTGCCATTTTGTGAATGTCCATGGCAGACTGGTGGATTTCTGCCAGCCGCGTCTTGCCGGTCATGTAATTGTCTGCGATATTGGACGCGCTGATATTGACATTTCTGATATTGGTAACTGCCAGGATGTTGGAAATCAGTGCCACGATTCCAAGCAGGACGATAGGCAGTATCAGAGAGTATTTCAGGCCGAGTTTATTTGTCATGTTGTTTCTCCTTATGTGTTTCGTCAAGGCGCCATGATGCCGTCTGCCATTTCATCCAACAGCTCCTGCAGATTTTTTCCATCCGGATTGCCCTCTGCCATGGTCATTGCAAAATCCGTAACCGGATCCCAGTAATTTCCGCCGATTCTCTGGAGACAGGCGTATTGCGACTGGGCGAGCAGCGCGGCAATGGCCGGGGAATCCTGCACGGCGGCCGACCGGGCGGCTTTGCGGTTGGCTGGCCCCTGTGCGCGCAGCCGAAAGCGCAGGGCCTGATTTTCTTCGTTGGTAATCCATTGTGCCAGAAGGCTGGCCCATGCATGGTGATCCGAGTAGGCATTGACACCGATCATTTTATAACCGGAAAAAGAAGCCATCTGAATCTGCTCTCCGGCGCATGTATAGCAGGGCAGTCTGGCGGCGGCATAGCCGTCTCCCCAGGCTTCTTCCACGGCGACGGCGTTCCAGACGCCGCTGACACCGGCGATTACGGAGCCGTCTCTGACGCCATCCAGAAAACCGGCATCATCGGTATTGAAAAAGCCCGGACTGGCGGCAATATCCAGCATGGCCTGTGCGACATCAGTGCCGCTGACAGTCGTGCCCTCCTGATTCCACGTGCAGTAATTGGTAATGCCGTCCTCATTGAGCCCGACCTCCATACCGGTATTGCCGAAAAAGGAATAGACATACCAGCCGGAAGACCAGTCCATGGCAAATTTTTTATTGTCAGCGGCTGCGATTTCCAGGATCCGGTCCAGCGAAGCGGCGTCTTCCCGGGTTATGTATCGGCTGTCATAATAGAGAAAATAGCCGTTGTCGGCTGTCAGCGGCCGGGCATACAATGTATCGCCGATGGAGGCCGCCTCTACTGCCCCTTCCAGATTTTCGTCACGAACCTGCTTCTGATTTTCTATGGGCTGTAGTGCGCCGGCCGCTACCAGCGTGTTTAACTGGTCGTCTGCGAAGGCAAACAGATCGGCGCCTTCTTCCAGTCCGCTCATCAGTGCATCCTTACACCCGGATTCGCTCTGTACCTCGCAGGTGATATGAAACGTGGCCTTTCCCTTATAAGCCTCCTGAAATTCCGTCACAATCTGCTGCAGCATCTCCTGATCCTCCTCGGCGCCCCAGACAACCAGATCCACATCCCCCGAATCGGCCATAAGCTGTTCTGCAAATGATGGCTCTTTTTTATTTTGTGAATCTGCATCATCGGCTCCGATGTTCTGCCCTGTCCCCGCACAGCCGGTCAGCATTGCGGACAGGAGGATGGCCGCGGTCCCAGTGCATGTTCTTTTTCTCATGTATGTTTTCTCCCTGTTATAATGATGATTTTCCAATCGTATCTTATCATTTCGGATTGTTTTTTTCAAGGACAGGAAAAGGGATACAACAGATACCGATCATATGTAATCTTACCCTATCATGTGTTACAATAGATACAGCTTTATTGTATGCGGGAAAGGGAGCAGGATGGAATTTGAGATCGCCATATGTGATGATTGCAGAGCAGACCGGGAATTTTTAATCCGGCAGATTCTGAAAAACAAAACAGTCGGGAAAAAGAGCCATATTCACGAATATGCTTCGGGCTGGGATCTGCTGGAGGCAATGAAGGAGATTGCGTTTGCAGTCATATTTCTCGATATCCAGATGGACGGGATGAACGGGGAAGAGACGGCCAGAGCGGTTCGTGAGATGGACAGTGCTCTGGTGCTTGTCTTTTATACCGGATATGCCGGGCCGTCACCGGTGAGCTTTGAGGTGCAGCCATATCGTTATATGATGAAAAATATGCCGGAAGAACAGATACAGAGCTATCTGGAAGCCATTGCGGATAAGATGCTGGAAAATTCCCACAGGCCGGTGCTGGCGGCTCATATAGGAAAGTCGCAGATTTTTATCCGGGCGGAACATATTCTTTATATAGAAAAATACAAAAGAAGCCTGCGGCTCCATATGATCGGACAGGCATATTCTTTTTATGGTATGACGCAAAATCCGGATGGGACATATCCGGATATCCGTCTTTCGGGAAAATTATCGGAACTTTATGAAAAACTGAAAAAATATGGATTTGCCTGGCCGCATGACAGTTATGTGATCAACTGTGATCATCTTTGTTTTTGTGATGCCGATACCTTCCGGCTGGCAGAGACAGAAGGTATCTTCCATATAGCAAGGAGCAAGGCAAAGACATTTCGTGCGCAAAAGGACAGATTCCTCTGCTCCAAATATGTGTAAAGGAGCGGTGTACCATGTTGTCTGAGAGGCTGACTTTAGTCTATTTTATGATGTGTGTGGCTGACTTTTTCCTGCTGCATTCCTTTATTGCCGCCATGTTCCGCAGGCGGCGGGGCGGCTGGAAGACGTCTCTGTGTCTGATAATGGTAGTTTGCAGTGCGTTTCTGGAAAATTCGTTTGCTCTGTCGTGGCTGAATCTGATTATTTTGCCGTTTCTCTGCTTTGTCTATGTGATGATCGGGTTTCGGATATCTCTGAGGAACGGTATCATCTATACCCTGGTCTTTTATGCGCTGTTTGCAGGCGGGGAAGTTACCTGCAGTATCTGGCATCGGTTTCTGGCGACGGCTTTCTGCCTGCCGGCGGTGTCCTGGATGGCAGGAGACGGGATACCGGCGCTGCTCTTTGATTATTTTCTGCGTTTTTTATTTCTTTTGCTGATCGTGAAATACATGAAAAAGATAGATGTGGATCACAGCCAGGACATTACATGGTATCTGCTTGTCACGCCGGTGGTCTCGATTTTTATTCTGGCTGTTTTTCTGTATCTGGATTTTCCCGCCAGTCTTTTGCTGCAGGTCTTGCTTTGTGTGGGAGCGTTGATGCTGTATCTTTTCAATGCTGTCTTTTTTATGATGCTGGAACATTATCTGGATCTTGTCAATCGGCTGAAATGTGAAGAAGTATACAGGTTAAAGCAGGAAATGGAGAGTGATAATCTGCAGAATGCAGTAAAAATGAATGAAAGTTATCAGTGCTTCATGCATGATATTCACAGTTATCTGAATCATCTGCGGGTACTGGCCTCAGAGGGCAGAACACAGGAGGTGGTCAGTATCATCAATGAGATAGAAGGTGGAATACAGGAAGAGACAGAAGGGATTGTGTACAGCGCTAATTCTATTTTAAATGCGATTCTCACGGAACGCAGTGCCAGAGCAAGGAGCAATGGTATTGTGACAGATATATTCGTAGAAAAGTTTCTGCGTCTGGATTTTCTGTCAGATGCGGATATGCTGCCCCTGTTTGGCAACCTTCTGGATAACGCCCTGGAGGCGGCGGGAGCCTGTGAAGAGGGGAGGCGGCATGTGAACATAAAATTTTTCATGGGAAATCCCTATATACTTATTCTTTATATCGAAAATACCTTTGTCGGAGAGAGAAAACCTGGCAGAGGAAAGATGCCGACGACCAAGCAGCATGCATGGCAGCATGGGCTGGGTATCGGCATTGCAAGCAAACTGGCCGAAAAATACGGTGGTACTCTTAATCTGGAAGTGAAGGATGACCTTTTTGTAACTACACTGGCTATAGCGGCATATCCTGTTTCTTAAGGAAACGCTGATTAAAACGTTAACTTTTTTACAAATTTTTGATGTCAAAGCGTCGGATTTTTGCTGTTTTCCGTCGGGAAGGGCAGGAAGAGATAAAATAAAACGAAAGACAGAGAAAGACATGCTGTTTATGCGTAACGAAGGCAGCAGCAGATAATTAAGAAGGAGCAAATATGAGGAGACTGTTTGCTGCTCTGATTAATTTTAAATGTTGTATGTGGATCTCGATGGTACTGCGGTTGTTGCTGGCCGTGCCTCATCGTCGGCTTTTGGATCTGGCAAAGCCGACGGAGCTGTATCTTCCGGGAGACGGGATAAATGGAGGAAAAGGAGTGGGCGCATATCATGTTTTTGTACCGGATACCGACTGCAGCAGACAGGAAGGATGCCGTATGATCGTTATCTGGGAATCGTTGTGGAGGAGACAAAATAATGAAAAAAAGTATAGTGGCAGTCATCAGTTTTGTATTGATTCTTGTGCTTGGATTAGGCTGTATTGTACTATGTTGCAGAAAAGTACCGGCGGGATATGTGGCTGTCATGTATCGCATGAATGGAGGGATTGCAGATGATGTGCTCGGACAGGGGTGGCATATCGTGCCGCCAACTGTTAAGACAACTCTGTACTCTATTGGGATTGAGCAGTCTTATCTGACGGCGACAGAGGATGGAGATTCGCAGGGAGATGACAGTTTTTCCGCGCCGTCAAGTGATGGAAAAGGGCTTATGATGGAGCTTACTTTTACGTACCGCTATGATGCCGACAGGGTTCCGGAAATTTTTACAAGATTTAAAGGCAGATCCGGCAGAGAATTATTGGACAGTTTTATCAAGCCGAATGTGATCAGCTGGACAAAAGAGGTGACGGCAAAGTATCCTGTCACTGACATTCTTGGAGAAAAGCGCGCAGAATTGAATACGGTGTTATCGGAATATCTTGCCCAGAAGTTTGCACCATATGGCATTATTATAGAAAATGCTTCTTTGATTAATATTGAAGTAGATGATGAAACGCGGGCGTCGATTACCAAAAAGGTGACTGCACAGCAGGAACTTGAACTGGCGAATATCGAGGCAGAGACTGCCAGAATACAGGCGGAAAAAGAGAAAAAGGTGGCTTTGATCGAGGCGGAAAAAAATAAGGAGACTGCTGAGATTCAGGCACAGCAGGCAAGAATCAAGGCCCAGGGAGAGGCTGACGCCAAGAGGATTGCCGCCGAAGCAGAGGCAGAAGCAAACCGGAAGATTGCGGAATCCCTGACGCCGGAACTGATCGAAAAGCTAAAATATGAACAGTGGAATGGCGAACTTCCTCAGGTTCAGGGAGCGGGGACACCGATTGTAGATATGAAACAGTAGAGGAAAGGGGGAGCAGACCAATTAAAAAACCATCCGTCAGTCGAAAAAAACTGCCGGATGGTTTTTTTGCGTTGAACCGGGATCAGTATGTCATTGCCGGTTCTTCGCCGTTCATAACACGGAGCGCACCCTGTGCCAGTGCCAGCAGTTCGTCTTCACCGGGATATACGGTGATGGGAGCGATCCAGCCAGCTTTTTCTTTCAGGCCGTCCACCACATATTTATCATAAGCGATGCCGCCGGTGATGATGATCTGATCTACCTTGCCGGAAAGGACGCAGGCCATGGAACCCATGTCCTTGGCTACCTGAAGGATAAAGGCGTCGCGGATGGTTTTTGCTTTTTCATCTCCGCCGTCAGCCAGCTTATCCACATCGCGCATATCGTTGGTGCCCAGATAGGCGTTGAAACCGCCGTTTCCGACCACTTTTTTGTAAACTTCTGCCTGGGTATACTGTCCGGAGAAGCACATCTTAATCAGGGAACCGCTGGGTACACCGCCGGCGCGTTCGGGGGAGAAGGCGCCGTCACCGTCCAGTGCGTTAAAGACATCCACAACCTGTCCCGCCTTATGTGCACCTACGGAGACGCCGCCGCCCATATGCACAACGATCAGATTCAGGGAATCATAGGCTTTGCCGGTTTCTTTGGCATAGCGTTTTGCCACTGCTTTCTGGTTAAGGGCGTGGAAGATACTCACCCTGGGCAGCTCCGGTACGCCGGAATATCTGGCCTCGGGCATCAGTTCATCAACTACGACCGGATCCACAATATAGGAAGGTACGCCGATGGAATCTGCGATTTCACGTGCAAGAATGCCGCCCAGATTGGAGGCGTGCTGACCCTGTATGCCGACTTTCAGATCAGCCAGCAGAGCGTCCGTGACCGGATAGGTACCGCCGGAGATGGGCTTTAACATACCGCCGCGGCCTACGACTACGTTCAGTGAGCGGATATCAAAATCTTTTTCCTTTAACAGGCTGACAATAATGTCCTTGCGGAAATCCTTCTGCTCCACGATGGACGCATACCGTGCGATCTCTTCCGTGGAGTGGCGGAGAGTTTCTTCAAATAAGAGGGTTTCGTCCTCGAAGACACCGATCTTGGTGGAGGTGGAACCCGGATTGATGATCAGACTTTTGATGGACATAGTAGTTACCTCGTTTCTGCGCTGTGCGCGCGTTTTTTTGTCATTGTCTTACCGGTTGTTTTTCATATATTCTGCCACGACTGCCCCCAGAGCCAGGGAATTTACCTTGACTTCAAAAGTGTCAGAACGGGAAGTCAGGATAACAGGCGCCTTTGTACCGGTGAGCAGGTTGCCGTTTACCACATCTGCGGTATGTACCATAGCTTTGTATACAAGATTGCCGGCATGAATATCCGGGAATAAGAGGATGTCGGCGTCACCCTGGATGGCACGGTCTGTTGCCCCTTTATGCTTGGCAGCTTCCGCGTCAATGGCCAGGTCAAGTGAGAGAGGGCCGTCCACGATACAGCCGGTGATTTTGCCGTCTTTATTCATCTGGGTCAGCTCTGCGGCTTCCACGGTAACGGGCATCTTGGGATTGACTACTTCGACAGCGGCCAGAGGAGCCACTTTGGGGTTTTCGATCCCGCAGGCTTTGGTGATTTCCAGGGTGTTGTTGATAATGTTTACTTTATCTTCCAGTGTCGGGTAGGGGATGAAAGCGACATCTGTCAGAAACAGCAGGTGATCAATGCCCTTTACATCAAATACGCAGACATGGGACAGTGCACTTCCGGTGCGCAGGCCCACTTCTTTATTCAGTACGCTCTTTAAGAAATCTTTTGTGCTGATCAGCCCCTTCATGTACATATCAGCCACACCGTCGTGGATCAGCTTCACAGCGGCCAGAGAAGCTTCGATATCATCCTTGACATCCATGATTTCGAAATCGGAGATATCCACCTGTGTTTCCCGGGCAACAGCCTCGATCTTGTCCCTGTCGCCGACAAGGATCGCATCCGCGATCTTCCGGTCCTTTGCCGCTCTGACTGCTTCCAGGACGGCAGAGTCCTGCGCTACAGCCACGGATACTTTCTTCATCTCAAATGCGGATACTTTGGATACCAGTTCGTCAAACGTTTTGCTCATTTGTCACACCTCTTATGAAAGTATAGTTTTTTGTTCCCCTTGTTCCCCCATTGCTTACTAGAAATAAGAAGAAATGTTCGTTAAAATAATAACACTTACGGGTGGAAAGGTCAAGGCGCAGGTGCGAATTGTGATATGATTTAAAGCAAAATCCTTCCCGTCTCTTGAAACCCGGATTTCTATACGCTATAATCAAAAAAGATTTTGCTATTTGCCGGAGCAATTGTGGCATGGAGTTTCTGTGGTTCTTCTCAGAACTGTTACGTTTCAGGGGGAATTGGCATATGAAAAATACGACCACACGATATCTGACGGTAAGCCTTGTTTTGATCTCGTTTTTCTGTATACTGGTATTTGGTGTCCAGACCATGTGTATGAATCTGATGGGAGCGGATGCAATCAGGGAACTGGGTGTGATCTATATGTCAGGGCTGAGTGAGCAGGTGGCGTCTCATTTCGGTACGGTCATCGAACTGAGGCTGTCCCAGGTGGAATCTCTGGTGGATGCGGTTCCGCCCGGACGTTTCCCGGGCGGGCGGCCTATGAGAATTGCCCTGACGCATAATGCGCGTTCGATGGGATTCGAATATCTGGCTCTTTATGGGGAGGACGGGAGTTTCCATATGCTGTATGGTCCGCAGGTGACGGCGGATATCCCGGAGGCTCTGCAGCGCAGTGTGGAAAGCGGCAGATACAATGTCTGTGCGGGGAAGGATGAGGAAGGCAATCCGGTGGTACTGATCGGCATAGCGGCGGCATATCCCATGGAGGACGGCGTAAAGAGCGCGGCACTCGTGGCAGGGCTTCCGACCAGCTATCTGAGCGATACGCTGGAGGGCAATCTCGACAACGGCATGGTCGGGTATTTCATTATCCGGGACGACGGCAGTTATGTCCTGCAGAGCAGTGCGATGGAAGAAGAGAATTACTTTCAGCGGATCGAAGCCCTCTATGAGGAATTCAACGGAGAACCCCCTGCCCGCTATGCGCAGCGGCTGCGGGAAGCAATGAAGACGAATCAGGACTTTACGAGTGAGATCATGATTTCCGGTCAGCGGTGGAATATGTACTGTACGAGCCTGCCCAATTCCGAGTGGCATCTGATTCAGAAGATATCTCACAATAATCTGGACGAAACCATCAATCATCTGAAAGTAAGATGGGCGGTCGTTTCTGTTGGGGGCTGCGCTCTGATACTGGGCGTCCTGCTTTTGTTCTTTCTCGGTTATTTTCGTCTGACAGGGCGGCAGATGCGGGAGTTGGAGGAGGCGAGAGAGTCGGCGGATCTGGCCCGACAGTCTGCAGAGCGGTCCAGCAGGGCCAAGAATGAATTTCTCTCCAATATGAGCCATGATATCCGTACCCCCATGAATGGCATCATGGGTATGACCAGTCTCGCGATCAGCAGTCTGGACAATCCGCCCAAGGTGCGTTCCTGCCTGAAAAAGATCAATGTATCCAGCCGGCATCTGCTTGGGCTGATCAATGATATGCTGGATATGTCAAAACTGGAGAGCGGCCGGCTTACGCTTCATGAAGAACCGCTTTCCCTGCGGGAAGTCATGCAGAATATTATGACGATTATCCGGCCGCAGATTCAGGAGAAGGATCAGATATTTCATATGTACATATATGATATCCAACATGAAAATATCTGTGCGGACAGGGTGCGCTTCAGTCAGATACTTCTGAATATTCTGGGAAATGCGGTAAAATTCACGCCGGAGGGCGGACGGATCCTGATGGAACTCAGGGAGGAGGCTTCTCCCAAAGGAGACTCTTTTACACGGCTTCACCTGCATTTCGGGGATAACGGGATCGGTATGTCGCCGGAATTTCAAGAGCGGATCTTTGAAGCGTTTGCCAGAGAGGACAATGCCCGTGTGGCCAAAGAGGCAGGGGCGGGCATGGGTATGACCATTACCAAATATATTGTGGATGCCATGCAGGGTACGATCAGGGTGCAGAGCAGGCAGGGAAGCGGAAGCGATATTTATGTGACTCTTGATATGGAAAAAGCCGGACTGCAGGAGCCGGTCTTATGTCTGCCGGAATCGGATGTGCTGCTGGTGGCTGACGACGATGTGTTTGTGCGCACGGCGCTGTTCGCCCTGGAATCTGTCGGTCTGCATGCGGAAAGCGCGGCGGATATGGAAGCGGCGTTTGGCAGGATTGAGGAGCGCTGCAGGGAGGATATGGCATATCGGATGGTTCTGCTTGATTGTGACTGTACTGAAAAAGACAAAATACAGGCTGTCCGCAGGCTTTGTGACCGTTTTGGAACACAGCTGCCGGTCATTTTGCTTACCGACGGGGAAGAGGACGAATGGGAAAGTGTGGCGGAGGAAGCGGGGATAAGCGGTCTGCTTGCAAAACCGCTGTTTCGTTCCGGCCTGTATTATGGGCTGCGGAGATTTGCGCAGCCGGCGGAGTCGGTGCAGCCGCAAGAGAAAGAGAGCGTTCTCGCCGGCCGGCGTCTGCTTGTGGCAGAGGATAATGAGCTCAACTGGGAGATCGCGGAGGGGATGCTTTCGGAGCTGGGCATGGAACTGGAATGGGCGGAAAACGGCCGGATCTGTGTGGAGAAATTCTGCCAGGCGCAGGAAGGCTGGTATGATGCGATACTGATGGATCTGCGGATGCCGGAGATGACCGGTTTTGAGGCGGCCCAGGTGATCCGTGCACTGAACCGCGCAGATGCGGGTGGTATTCCGATTATCGCTGTCAGTGCGGATGCGTTTGCGGATGATGTAGAGAAATGTATGGAATGTGGCATGAATGCCCATACGGCAAAACCATACGATTTTGCAAAAATTGTCAGCCTGTTGAATGAGCTGCTTTAACCCGGGCAGGCACGGCGCCCGATCCATTGTTCATAGGAAGGAAAGAGGTTTTGGGTATGAAAAAGTCATTGTTATGTGCGGTGGCGATTCTGTTCGCCCTGCTTCTGACAGCCTGCGGCGGCGGAAATAAAATGCCGGAAATTGCAGAAGATAACAGTATACAGGAAGGTGTGGAGATCTCGTTGTGGGTCTTTCCGGTGGGAAACTGGGAAAATCCCACGACAGTGGCCAGTCTGCTCTCGGATTTTCATAAACAGTATCCGGATATCAATGTTACGGTAGAGTATTTAAACTATGAAAACGGAGATGAGAGGATAGAGCAGGCGATTGCGGGAGGCAGGGCGCCGGATCTGGTTCTGGAAGGGCCGGAACGGCTGGTGGCAAACTGGGGAGAACGGGGATTGATGGCAGATCTGTCTGACCTCTGGGAAACGGAAACTGCCGGTCAGATCTATCAGAATGTCAGAGATGCCTGCCGCCATGAAAATGGCGCTTACTATGAATATCCTGTCTGTATGTCGGCACACTGTATGGCGATCAATTACGATATGTTCCGGGACTGCGGCGCTCTGGCCTTTCTGGATGAAGAGACCCATACATGGACGACGGAGGATTTTATCGCGGCAGTCGATACGCTGCGGGCGAGCGGCCAGGAGCAGGTTGGTATCATTTACTGCAAAAATCAGAGCGGTGATCAGGGGACCCGCGCACTGGTCAATAATCTCTGTGGCGGCACCTTTACCGATGAGGGACATACGGCTTATACGGTTGACAGTGAGGAGAATATTATGGCACTGAAGATTCTCTGCGCGCTGGAAGGGATCAGCTTTGCGCCGGAGCTTTCTGCGGGAGAGAGTGTGGAACTGTTCTGCAGCGGAGAGGTTGCCATGTCATTTTGCTGGAATGTCTCACTGGAGATTCAACAGACAATCAACAATCCTAAGCTGGATTTTCAGGTTTTTCCCATGGCATTCCCTACGGTTACGGGAGAACCAAGACTGCAGGGCGGCATTTGGGGGTTTGGTATTTTTGACAATAAGGACGAACGGAAATTACAGGCAGCCAGGGACTTTATCCGCTATATGACGGAAGATGACACCCGCTATATCAGGGCCGTCCGCACTTCCACTTACTGGCCGGTAAGGGATGTGGGCAATATTTATGTCAACGATATGCTGATGGAGGAATACAGCATTTTCACTCCTTATGTGGGCGATTATTATCAGGTCACACCTGGCTGGACACAGGCGCGCACCGCATGGTGGAAGATGCTGCAGGAGATTGGCAGCGGGACGGATGTGCGGGAGGCAGTGAAAGGATTTCCGGCTGATTGATGGGAATTGCGGCAGTAAGATTTCTGAAAGGTTGAATTATTCGCATAAATCTGTTAGAATATAGCACGTCAGCGAAAGCGTGGATATAGTGCGGCGATTCACTCTGTCCGGGCTCTGCGGCATTGTTGCGCAATACAGGGAAAGGAAAACGGTGGCGGTCCGGTCTGCCCGGGCGGTTACAAATTTGACAGGAGCCTTACCAATATGAATATAGTAGAAAAAATATTTGGAACCCACAGCGAACGTGAACTGAAACGGATCACAGCACTGGCGGACGGAATTGAGGCGCTGCGGCCCACGATGCAGGCGCTTTCCGATGAAGCCCTGCGGGGGAAGACACACGAATTTAAAAAACGGCTGGAGGAGGGCGCCACGCTGGACGATCTGCTTGTGGAAGCCTATGCGGCGGTACGGGAAGCGGCAAGGCGTGTGCTGAATATGGAGCATTTCCGGGTACAGCTGATCGGCGGGGTGATCCTGCATCAGGGGCGTATCGCGGAGATGAAGACCGGCGAGGGAAAGACACTGGTGTCCACGCTGCCTGCCTATCTGAACGCACTCAGCGGCAGGGGTGTGCATGTGGTTACGGTCAATGACTATCTGGCCAAGCGTGACGCCGAGTGGATGGGACAGGTACACGAGTTTCTGGGCCTGAAGGTAGGCGTGGTGCTTAATTCCATGACTCCGGAAGAGAGAAGAGAGGCATATGGCTGTGATATCACTTATGTGACGAATAATGAGCTGGGATTTGACTATCTTCGCGATAATATGGTCATCTATAAAGAACAGCTGGTGCTGCGTGATCTCCATTATGCCATCATCGACGAGGTGGACTCGGTACTGATCGACGAGGCCCGCACGCCGTTGATCATATCCGGACAGAGCGGCAAATCCACCCGCCTGTATGAAGCGTGCGATATTCTCGCCAGACAGATGACCCGGGGCAAGGATATGGAAGATCTGTCCAAGATAGACGCTATCATGGGGATCGAGCAGGAGGAGAGCGGCGACTTTATTGTCAATGAAAAAGATAAGGTAGTCAATCTGACCGCGGAAGGCGTTTCCAAAGTAGAGAAATTTTTCCAGATCGAAAATCTGGCAGACCCGGACAATCTGGAGATTCAGCACAATATTATTCTGGCGCTGCGTGCGCATAATCTGATGTTCCGCGATCAGGACTATGTGGTGAAAGACGAGCAGGTACTGATTGTAGATGAATTTACGGGACGTATCATGCCGGGCCGGCGCTATTCCGACGGCCTGCATCAGGCGATTGAAGCGAAAGAGCATGTGAAGGTAAAGCGGGAGAGTAAGACGCTGGCCACCATCACCTTCCAGAACTTTTTCAATAAATTTGAAAAGAAATGCGGCATGACCGGTACTGCCCTCACAGAGGAAAAGGAATTCCGTGATATCTATGGTATGGATGTCATCGAGATCCCCACCAATAAGCCGGTTCAGCGTATTGATCAGCAGGATGCGGTTTACAAGACGAGAAAAGAAAAGCTCCATGCCATTGTGGAGGCGGTAAAGCAGGCACATGCCACCGGGCAGCCCGTGCTGGTGGGCACCATCACGATTGAGGCATCCGAGGAGTTGAGCCGTCTGCTGAGAAAGGAAGGCATCGAGCACAAAGTACTCAATGCAAAATTTCATGAACTGGAAGCGGAGATCGTTGCGGATGCCGGTATCCACGGGGCGGTGACGATTGCCACCAATATGGCGGGCCGTGGTACGGATATCAAGCTTGATGAGGAAGCCAGAGCCGCGGGCGGGCTGAAGATCATCGGTACAGAGCGCCACGAATCCAGGCGTATTGACAATCAGCTCAGAGGCCGCAGCGGCCGTCAGGGCGATCCCGGCGAGTCCAAATTTTATATTTCACTGGAAGACGATCTGATGCGTCTGTTTGGCTCCGAACGTCTGATTAAGATGTTTAACGCACTCGGTATTCCCGAGAATCAGGAGATTGAGCATAAGACACTGACCAATGCCATTGAGACGGCACAGAAGAAAATAGAGAGCAATAACTTTGGGATCCGTAAAAACCTGCTGGAATATGACCAGGTGATGAATGAACAGAGAGAGATTATCTATGCGGAGCGTCATCGTGTACTCAACGGTGAGAGCATGCGGGATGCGATCTATAAGATGATTACCGACATCGTGGAAAATACGGTGGATATGTGTATCGGAGACGACACAGATCCGGATGACTGGGATATGACAGAGCTGAATACGCTGCTGCTTCCCGTCATTCCCCTGCGGGTGATTAACAGAGGCCGCATTGAACAGCTGAAGAAAAACAGCTTAAAGCATCAGCTCAAGGAAGAGGCGGTCAGACTCTATGAGAGCAAGGAAGCGGAGTTCCCTGAGACGGAAGCCATCCGGGAACTGGAGCGGGTGGTGCTCCTGAAGGTGATCGACAGACGATGGATGGATCATATCGACGATATGGATCAGCTCCGTCAGGGTATCGGCCTGCAGGCTTATGGTCAGAGAGACCCTCTGGTGGAATATAAGCTGAGCGGTTATGAAATGTTTGACAGTATGACGGACAGTATCCGCGAAGATACGGTCAAACTGCTGTTCCATGTACGGGTGGAGCAGAAGGTGGAACGGGAACAGGTTGCGAAAGTGACAGGTACCAATAAAGATGATTCCGTGCAGAAAGGGCCGGTTAAGAGGGAAACAGCCAAGGTGTATCCCAATGATCCCTGCCCGTGCGGAAGCGGGAAAAAATATAAACAGTGCTGCGGCAGAAAGTAGGTGACGTTAAGTGGTAGAACTGGATCAGATGAAAGCAGAATTACAGGCATATGAGACACCATTAGCGGAAGTGAGGGATTCACTTTAACCTTGCTGACAAGGGAAAGCGGATCGAGGAGTTGGAGCGGGAGATGGAAGCCCCCGGTTTCTGGGATGACCCGGATTACTCCAACCGAAAAATGAAAGAACTGAAAAATTTAAAGGACATTGTGGAAGTCTGCGACGGCCTCTCTTCTCAGTATGAAGATATCGAGACGCTGATCGAGATGGGCTATGAGATGGAGGATACGGACATTGTCTCTGAGACAAGGCAGGAACTGGATGATTTTATATCCAAATTTGAGAACATCCGTATCAGTACCCTCTTATCAGGCGAATATGACAAAAACAATGCCATCCTGAAGCTCAATGCAGGCGCGGGCGGTACGGAAAGCTGTGACTGGGCCGGTATGCTTTACCGCATGTATACAAGATGGGCGGAGAAAAAAGGCTACAGTGTGGAAGTGCTCGACTATCTGGACGGCGATGAAGCGGGGATTAAATCCGTTACCTTCCAGGTAAACGGTGAAAATGCCTATGGCTATCTGAAATCGGAAAAGGGTGTTCACCGTCTGGTACGCATTTCTCCCTTTAACGCGCAGGGCAAGCGGCAGACATCCTTCGTCTCTCTGGATGTCATGCCTGAGATAGAGGAAGATCTGGATATTGAAATCAATGATGATGAACTGCGTATCGACACGTATCGAAGCAGTGGCGCCGGCGGGCAGCATATCAACAAGACCTCATCGGCCATCCGTATTACCCACCTGCCCACCGGCATCGTGGTACAGTGCCAGAACGAGCGCAGCCAGCATATGAACAAAGACAAAGCCATGCAGATGCTCAAGGCAAAACTCTATCTGTTAAAACAGGAGGAAAATGCCCAGAAGCTGTCCGGTATCCGGGGCGAAGTAAAGGAGATCGGCTGGGGGAACCAGATCCGGTCCTATGTGATGCAGCCCTATACGATGGTCAAAGATCACCGTACCTCGGCAGAAGTCAGCAACGTGGACGGCGTGATGGACGGCGCAATTGATCCTTTCATCAATGCGTATCTGAAATGGATCAACAGTTAAACGAGAGACACAGTAATTTTTATTTTTGCTATTTACAATTATATGGCACTATAGTATAATCGAGACACCAAACAGCAATCTGCGTTTGGTGTCTGTTATTTTCTTATTATCTTATGCTGCGGCATTCGGCCGGCAGCATGTACGTACTTCGGTACGAGTCTTTAGTATTTCACAATCACAATTTTCCCGGGAAAGAAAAACAGAAGAACCATGAGCAAAGGACGAAAGAAAAACGGGTGTGTCATGCTTATTTGACAGATCCGACAGAAAACCAAAAACAGCAGAAGCCCGGACAATACCCGGATAGCGTTATGGACGTGGGAGCGTCCGGGAAGATGCGGTACTGTAGATGGAGAATTGATATGAAAGTAAGAAAACGAATCATGGTCATTTTGTGCGCTGTTTTTGTGACTGCTTCTTTCCTGCCGCCATTTTACGCACAAATATCTTATGCAGAGGATCAGAAGATCCCGTTGGCGGAAGATGAGACAGAGGAAGCATGCAAAAGCGGGACGGAAGAGGAAAAAGAAGAAACGAAGGAAGGAATCAGAGAAGCACAGCAGGATAACAGTACGCAGACGGAGGAAAAGACGAAAACGGAAAATTCCCCGGAAGAGGTACAGGAAGAAAAAGAAACGACAACTGAGAACGATGAAGAGAAGCAACCAGAAGAGAACGATGAAGAGAAGCAACCGGAAGAGAACGAAGCGGAAGAGAAAATAGCAGAGGAGAAGAAGCCGGAAGAGAAGGAAACGGAAGCGGTCGAAAAGGAGCAGACAGAAGCAGAAAGTTCTTACGGGGGTGAAAAAGACGGCGAAGAGGAGAGTCCGGAACAAATAAAGGAGTCTGACACTACCCCGGCGGCAGAGCGGGTGCGAGAGGAGAGTCCGTCAGAGAAAGAGGATACTGTCTGCAAGGAGGCAGCAGAGGATGCTGCGCAGACGCAGGCAGAAGAGGCAGGTATCGCGGAATCGGAGGAAGCGTATCATCCTGCCCGTATGCGCCTGGCAGCCCGCAGTGTGGGGATTTCCGGCTCGGCTCCGATGGTGGGACAGGAGAACAGCTATAACTGCATCAATGGCGTGGAGACATGGACAGTGCCTGCCAACGGAAAGTACAGGATTTCCTGCTATGGCGGTGCGGGCGGTGATCAGAAGACGCCCGATGACAGTCTCAGCGGCGGTACGGGCAGTATCCGTCAGGGGACGATACAGCTTACAAAAGGGACCGTTCTGTATATCAATGTGGGCGGCAATGGCCTGGATGGCTACAGGCATTCCAATGGCGATGAGGAAGGAAATCCCGGCAGCTATAACGGCGGTGCCGCGGCAGGCTATGATACGAGTGATCTGGGCAATCACGGGCGCTACTGGACACATGGAGCCGGCGGCGGCGCCAGTGATGTGCGGATGGGAAACAATGATCCCGGCAGTCAGATCATTGTGGCCGGCGGCGGGGGCGGCGCAAATAAAAAGACGACGGGAAGCAATGGAGACAGCGGCAGCTATAATGGCCGCCGTCTGGAAGGCACCAATGAAGGAGGCGGCGGCGGGTACTACGGCGGCAATGCCCATCAGGGCGGGAGCAGTTATGTCAATACCTCTTATTTTACCGATATATCAGAGAGAAACGGCGGCAGCACGGAGGGGCGTGTCGTGATCCGTGTCGTGACATTGTTTCCCAAGATCGCACTGTCAGCTTCCAGAGAGTGGACGAACAAAGAGGTAGCGATCAGCGCTTCCGTACTCTCAGACGGGGAAGGCAGGCCGGGGGCTTATCTTTGCTGGGAAAAGGAGGCAAGCGGAGCCGATCGCTGGACGTCGGATTCTACTTTTGCGGCCACGCATAATGGTAGTTATGTCTGCAAGATCCGGGATACGGCCGGAAATATAACAGAGGCTTCCTGGGAAGTGAAAAATATCGACAGACTGGCGCCGATACCCGGTGAGATCTCTCTCTCAACAGAAGAATGGACAGACGAAACCGTGTCATTGAGTGTTATGGCAGAGGATGCGCCGGCTACCGGGGAGGATGGATGCTCCGGTCTGGCGGTAGCGGCCTATGCGTGGGGGAAAAAGGAGTCTTCCGGCCGCGTGATATGGGGGAGCGAGAGTCTGGCGCAGCCAGAGGAGAGCGCAGCGCAGCAGGCACCGGGCATCGAACATGATGAGGATGCAGAGCAGGAGCAGACGCCGGTGTGGGGAAAGGAAAATACTCTCACCGTCTCGGAAAACGGCACTTACGTATGTCGTGTCAGAGATCTGACGGGCAATATGGAAGAGACGGTCTGCACTGTCACAAATATCGACCGTACGCCGCCGCGTTTTACCTGCAGCAGGCCCGATCAGTGGTATGAAGGCGGTACGCATGTCACAGTGGATGCCTCAGATCTGCAGCCGGACGGGACAGAGGGGAGCGGCCTGGCAGAGAAGGCATTTTCTCTGGACGGGGTCCTCTACACGTCTTCTCCGACTTTGTTTATCGAAAAGGAAGGAAGCTATGAAATATGGGTGAGGGATCGCATGGGAAATATAAAAAAAGAGACAGTTACGTTTTTGTACGATCAGAGAGAACCGCTGCGTGTTCCGGAAGAAAATCAAAGGCAGGACAGTCAGGAGGAAGAAAAACCTGAGGAAGAAAGACGGGACAAAGATAAAAACAAAGGCGGGAAGAAAGAGAGTCCCATACCGCTTCCGCTTATGGAGGAACCGGCGGAAAAAGCGGAGCCGGAGGAGCGCGGGGCGGGCACTGTCACAGTGCCGCCGGCCATATCCGTGCTGGCAGATCTGACAAACCGGACAGAGGAGAGCGGGAAGGTGATCAGCCGGCAGCAGCCGCTTCCCTCCCTGACCTCTCTTATCACGGCAGAGCCTTCCCAAATCCCCCTTTCTCATGAGAAGGAGAAAAAGATTCCTGTGATGGAAAAGCAAAAGGAACAGGAAGAGACCGCGAAAAAAATAAGCAGGGAGGAAGCAAAGAAATGGGATTTTGACTGGAAGCAGGCAGCACTGTATTCTGTCTGGATGGCGGTGGTGCTCTGCGGTCTTTTGTGGCTTTTGTTTGCTCTTATTTTCGAACATGCCACAGTTTACAGAAAGGACGAGAGAGGAAAATATCAGAAGATCGGCAGATGTGCCATTGTGCGCAAAAAGGACTATAAACAGATCAATCTGCTCCATGTGATGAAGAAAGGAGAAGAGAGGGACTATAAGGTGTGTTTTGCCGCCGCTTTTGTATTTTTGTATCGGAAAGAAAAAGTGATGGTACGCACCTGGTACGGTGTGGAGCTGCGCAATGTGGCAAAAGAAATTGAAATATGTTCTTGCAATTCCGAAAACCATGTGCTAACATAACAGAAACGTCAAATGCAGGGAAGGAGACTCTTGTTACGGAAAGCGACAGGAATGGGGCGTCACCGACTGAGAGCGCCGCTTGTGGGAAGTAACAAAGGGAACACTCCGGAGCAGATATTCTGAACATCCGGCAGCGGATCGGTAGGAGTATACGTGGCACGCGTTAAGTGTAAGAGTGGGTAAGGCGGTCAGACATTTTGGAGGAAATGTCGTCTTATCAAAGCGGGTGGTACCGCGGGGTCAAAGCAGATTTCCCGTCCCGGAATACAGAATAGTATTCCGGGATTTTTTATGCACAGGCCCGCATAAGGAAATTTGCTGCCAGGCCCGCATAAGGGAACCCGGAAGAGAGGAGATTATGATGAAGACAGAACACATTTACAGGACGGTGACGACGCAGGAGATTCAGGAGAGTGATACAGGCAGATGGGTGAAAGCTGCCGGATGGGTGGAAAATATTCGCGATCACGGCGGCGTCTGTTTTGTTGATCTGCGGGATATGTATGGGGTTTTGCAGGTGGTACTGCGCAATATCCCGCTGCCGGAAGGCATTGTAAAAGAAACCTGTATTTCCGTGCAGGGTGTGATAGAGAAACGCGATGAAGAAACCTATAACCCCCGGATTCCCACGGGGACTGTGGAGCTGAATGCGGATGAAATTGTCATACTGGGCAGAGTGCATACACAGCTTCCGTTTGAGATTATGACTTCGAAAGAGACAAGAGAGGAAGTGCGGCTTAAATACCGGTATCTGGATTTGCGGAACAAAAAAGTGAAAGACAATATCGTATTTCGCTCTCAGGTCATCGCCTGTCTGCGGGAAACAATGACACAGATGGGATTTCTGGAGATTCAGACCCCGATTTTGTGTGCGTCTTCTCCGGAGGGGGCAAGAGATTATATCGTACCCTCCAGAAAATATAAAGGCCGGTTCTATGCTCTGCCGCAGGCGCCTCAGCAATATAAACAGCTTCTTATGGTTTCCGGTTTTGATAAGTACTTCCAGATTGCGCCATGCTTTCGGGATGAGGATGCCAGAGCCGACCGTTCTCCGGGAGAGTTTTACCAGCTTGATTTCGAGATGAGCTTTGCCACACAAGAAGATG
The DNA here is from genome assembly GCA_910587155.1 of uncultured Lachnospiraceae bacterium. GTDB lineage: Bacteria > Bacillota > Clostridia > Lachnospirales > Lachnospiraceae > VSOB01. The sequence goes on along the minus strand of CAJULA010000013.1, from coordinate 22,138 downwards.
TATTCCGGGTGGGAGAAGAAGTGTTGACGAGCGTATTTAACCGTTTTGCGCCGAAAGGGGCCTCGGTGACGCAGGCGCCTTATCCTGTGATCAGCTACAGGCAGGCCATGCTGGAATTCGGCACGGACAAACCGGATTTGCGTAATCCGCTGCGCATCATGGATGTCACGGAATTTTTTCAGAAATGTACCTTTCAGCCTTTTCACAACAAAACGGTGCGGGCCATCCGCGTACACGCGGAAATGTCCAAAGGGTTTCACGAAAAGCTGTTGTCCTTTGCCATGAATCTGGGAATGGGGGGACTGGGCTATCTGGAAGTGGAGGAAGATATGTCTTACCGGGGGCCGATTGATAAATTTATCCCGGCGGACTCTAAAGAAGAACTCGCGAAGCTGGCGGGGCTGGCGGCAGGAGATACGATCTTTTTTATCGCCGATCAGGAAGAGCGGGCCAATTATTATGCGGGGCATATCCGCAACGAGCTGGGCAGCAGGCTGGAACTGACAGAGAAAAATGCGTTCCGTTTCTGCTATGTCAATGATTTCCCCATGTATGAACGCGATCCGGAGACGAAGCAGCTGACCTTTACTCACAATCCCTTTTCCATGCCGCAGGGCGGTCTGAAGGCACTGCGGGAGCAGGATCCACTGTCCATCCTGGCATATCAGTATGATATCGTATGCAATGGTGTGGAGCTTTCTTCCGGTGCAGTGAGAAATCATGATATTGATATTATGGTTGAGGCATTTGCCCTGGCCGGTTATGACAGGGAGACACTGCAGGAGAAATTCGGCGCCCTGTATCAGGCGTTTCAGTTTGGCGCACCGCCGCATGCGGGTATGGCGCCGGGAATCGACCGGATGATTATGCTGCTCAGGGAAGAAGAAAATATCCGGGAAGTGATTGCCTTTCCCATGAATGGCAACGGACAGGATCTGATGTGCGGTGCGCCCGGTCGGGTAACCCGGCAGCAGCTTCGGGAAGTACACATAAAAGTCAGAGAGTAAGCAGCGCAAAAGGAGCAAAGAAATGGCAAATATCATTACCGATGAGACAATCGAATATGTGGGCATCCTGGCAAAACTGGAACTCTCCGCCGGGGAGAGGGAAAAGGCCCGTCAGGATATGGGAAGGATGCTGGATTATATTGATCAGTTAAAGGAATTGGATACGGACGGTGTGGAACCGATGTCGCATGTACTTGCGGTGGAAAATGTACTACGGGAAGATGTTGTGACAAACGGGGATATGCGGCAGGGACTGCTTGCCAATGCACCCGGGGAAAAAGACGGCATGTTTACGGTACCACGGACATTTGTATAGGAGGTATTTTTTGTGAAACTGACAGATATGACAGCCGTGGAGCTGGGCAGGGCGATCAGAGAGAGGAAAGCGACAGCCATGGAGGCTGTGGAAGCGGTCTTTTCGGTGATCGAAGAGAGGGAAGCACAGCTCCACTGCTTTGTGACACTGGACCGGGAAGGGGCACTTAGGCGTGCGAAAGAGGTACAAAAGCAGATTGACGCAGGGAAGCTGAGCGGGCCGCTGGCCGGTGTACCGGCAGGGATCAAAGATAATCTGTGCACCGGCGGAATGCGTACCACCTGCGCTTCCCGAATTCTGGAAAACTTTGTTCCCTGCTATACGGCGGAAGCGGTAGAGCGGCTGGAGCAGGCAGGGGCAGTACTGATCGGCAAGACAAATATGGATGAATTTGCCATGGGTTCCACGTCAGAGACCTCGGCCTTTGGGCCGGTGAAAAATCCCTGGAATCCGGCACATGTACCGGGAGGTTCTTCCGGGGGAAGTGCGGCGGCTGTGGCGGCGGGAGAATGTTTTATGGCGCTCGGCTCCGATACGGGGGGTTCTGTCAGACAGCCGGCCTCCTTTTGCGGCGTGGTGGGGATGAAGCCGACTTACGGTACGGTTTCGCGCTACGGCCTGATCGCCTATGCTTCTTCGCTCGATCAGGTGGGGACGCTTTGCAGAGATGTGACAGATACTGCTGCCCTGCTGGAAGTCATTGCCTCCCATGATACAAAGGATTCCACTTCCATCCCGCGCCGGGATACCGATTTCACGGCGTCTTTGCAGGATGATGTGGCGGGAATGAAAATCGGCATTCCAAGAGACTATTTTACAGACGGACTGGCACCGGAGGTGCGCAGGCATGTACTGGCGGCAGCGCAGGCATTGCGGGAGCAGGGCGCCGATGTAGAGGAATTTGATTTAAGTCTGGTGGAATATGCCGTTCCCGCTTATTATACGATTGCTTCCGCGGAGGCCAGCTCCAATCTGGAGCGGTTTGACGGTATCAAATATGGGTATCGTGCCGGGGACTGTCAGGAGCTGCATGAAATGTATAAAAAGACCCGTTCCGAAGGTTTTGGCGAGGAAGTGAAACGGCGGATTATGCTGGGCAGCTTTGTACTCAGTTCCGGCTATTATGACGCCTATTATTTAAAGGCGCTGCGGGTGAAAGCACTGATTCGGCAGGCATTTGACGCGGCTTTTGCAAAATACGATGTGATACTGGGCCCGGTGGCGCCCACGACAGCGCCGCTTCTGGGCGAAAGCCTGCAGGATCCGATCCGGATGTATCTGGGAGATATCTATACGATTGCTGTCAATCTGGCCGGGCTGCCTGCCATTTCCCTGCCGTGCGGACTGGACGGTGAGGGGCTGCCGGTAGGGCTGCAGCTGATCGGAGACTGTTTTGAAGAAAAGAAACTGCTTCGCACTGCCTTTACGTATGAAAAGGCAAGAGGTATGTTCGGAAACTGTCGGGAGGTGAAGTAGATGGGAAAGCAATATGAGACGGTGATCGGCCTGGAAGTGCATGTGGAACTGGCTACAAAAACAAAGATATTCTGCGGCTGTTCCACTGCGTTTGGCGGGGCACCAAACACACATACCTGTCCGGTCTGTATGGGCATGCCCGGTTCTCTTCCGGTACTCAATGGCAAAGTGCTGGAATATGCGGTGATGGTGGGGCTGGCGGCCAACTGTGAGATTACCCGATACTGCAAATTCGACCGCAAGAATTATTTTTATCCGGATAACCCTCAGAATTATCAAATTTCCCAGCTCTATCTGCCCATTTGCCGGGACGGTTATGTGGAAATTGAGACACAAGACGGGATGAAACGGATCGGTATCCATGAAATTCATATGGAAGAAGATGCGGGGAAGCTGATCCATGACGAATGGGAAGACTGCACACTGGTGGATTATAACCGTTCCGGTGTACCGTTAATCGAGATTGTTTCAGAGCCTGATATGAGAAACGCCCAGGAGGTCATCGCCTTTCTGGAAAAACTCCGTCTGCTGATTCGTTATCTGGGGGCTTCCGACTGTAAATTACAGGAAGGTTCCATGCGTGCCGATGTGAACCTGTCCGTGCGGGAGGCAGGAGCGCAGACTTTTGGCACCCGCACCGAGATGAAGAATCTTAATTCTTTTAAAGCAATCCAGCGTGCCATCGAAGGAGAGAGGGAACGGCAGATCGACTTGTTGGAAGCGGGAGAGAAGGTCATGCAGGAAACGAGGAGATGGGACGATGCAAAGGGCTGTTCCCATGCCATGCGCTCCAAGGAAGACGCACAGGATTACCGGTATTTTCCCGATCCCGATCTGACACCCATCCGCATCAGTGAAGCGTGGCTGTCAGAGAGGCGTGCAGCGCTGCCGGAGTTCAGGACGGAAAAAATGGAAAGATTTAGGAGAGAATATAAGATTCCCGACTATGATATTCAGATTATCACCGAATCAAGGCATATGGCGGATCTGTTTGAGGAGACTGCGGCGATCTGCAAAGAGCCCAAAAAGGTATCGAACTGGCTGATGGGAGAGATGCTGCGCCTTTTGAAGGAAGAGGAAAAAGAGCCGGAAGACAGCGGCATTTCACCGGCCCATCTTGCCGCGCTGATCATGATGAAAGAGAAGGGCGAGATTAATGGCACGGCGGCGAAAGAAGTATTTGAAGCCATGTTTCACACAGACGTGGATCCGCTCTTGTATGTGGAGGAAAAGGGGCTCAGGCTGGCCGCTGATACAGATGCGCTGCAAAAGGTGCTCCGGCAGGTATTGGCTGATAATCCGGGGTCAGTGGAGGATTACCGGGGAGGAAAGGAAAAAGCCCTCGGATTTTTAGTGGGACAGACAATGAAAGTAATGAAAGGAAAAGCCAATCCGGGTGATGTGAACCGGATGCTGCGGGAGCTTTTGCAGAGATAACTTTTGCCGAAAAGATTGAAACACATTCTGTTTTGTACTATGATAGAACAAACGCATCATTGCGAAACTGTCATTTCCAAATTCCCACTACGGAAGTGAGGTTTCGCAATTACCTGGCGGAAAAAACAGAGAAAGGGGATAAGAAATGGATCAGACATTTTTGGAAGTACTGGTAGCGAGAAAGAGAAATTTGGCAGCGGCAATCCTGAAAGTGGTCTTTGGTATTCTTGCCGCTCTTTCCCTGCTGATGCTGCCTGCCTCCGTCTTTTTTCTGGCAGCGGTGCTGCTCTTTGGCGCAGGTGCATATTTCTGCTATCTGCAGGAGTACATTGAATACGAATACAGCTATGTTTGCCGGGAACTGACCGTGGACAGGATCATGGCGCGCAGCAGAAGAAAATCAGAGGCAGATTATGATCTTGACAAGATCGAGGTGGGGGCGCCGCAGGGCTCTTATCATCTGGATGCCTATCAAAACCGCAGCTGCAAGGTCAGAGATTACAGCAGCCGGAGCGGCGTGCCGACTTATGTGTTTTATTATGAAGGGCAGGTTAAAGTGATCCTGGATGGAGATGAGGGTCTCCTGCAGGCGCTCCACAGTGGTGCGCCCAATAAGATGTTTCTGAACTGATGGGAAAGAAAAGAGATTCTTTCATTTCACATTGACAAAGTCATGTCGGGTCTGATAAACTTTTCAAAATATAGAGTAAGCACGAATTGACAGGAGGATGAGACATGGGTCAGATTATTGGCGAAGGTATTACGTTTGATGATGTGTTACTTGTTCCGGGTTATTCGCAGGTCATTCCCAATCAGGTGGATCTTTCCACTTGGCTGACGAAGAAGATCCGTCTGAATATCCCGATGATGAGCGCAGGCATGGATACGGTCACCGAGCATCGTATGGCGATCGCGATGGCCAGACAGGGCGGTATCGGGATCATTCATAAGAATATGTCGATCCAGGCACAGGCAGATGAGGTGGACAAGGTAAAGCGTTCTGAGAACGGCGTCATCACTGACCCGTTTTCTCTGACACCGGAGCATACCCTGGCGGATGCGGATTCTCTGATGGGGAAATTTCGGATATCCGGTGTACCGATTACGGAAGGCAGGAAGCTGGTAGGTATCATTACCAACCGCGATCTGAAATTTGAGACGGATTATACGAAGCAGATCAGGGAATGTATGACAAGCGAGGGCCTGATCACCGCCAGGGAGGGCATCACACTCGAAGAGGCCAAGCAAATACTGGGCAAAGCCAGAAAAGAGAAGCTTCCCATCGTAGACGCGGATTTTAATCTCAAGGGCCTGATTACTATCAAGGATATCGAAAAGACCATCAAGTACCCTCTGGCTGCCAAAGACGCACAGGGCAGGCTGCTGTGCGGCGCGGGAGTGGGTATCACCGCCAATGTGCTGGAGAGAGTGGGCGCTCTGGTGGATGCCAAAGTGGACGTGGTAGTACTGGACAGTGCGCACGGGCATTCGGAAAATGTGCTGCGGTGTCTGCGGATGATCAAAGAGGCATATCCCGACCTGCAGGTAATTGCAGGCAACGTGGCGACCGGCGAGGGGACGAGAGCACTGATTGAAGCGGGTGCGGATGCAGTGAAGGTAGGTATCGGCCCCGGCTCTATCTGTACCACACGTGTGGTGGCAGGCATCGGGGTGCCACAGGTGACAGCCATCATGGATTCCTATCAGGTGGCTAAGGGATATGGGATTCCGATCATAGCAGACGGCGGTATCAAATATTCCGGCGATATGACAAAAGCCATAGCCGCGGGCGGCAATGTATGTATGATGGGCAGTATATTTGCCGGCTGTGATGAAAGTCCGGGGACATTTGAGCTGTTCCAGGGCAGAAAGTATAAGGTATATCGCGGTATGGGTTCCATTGCAGCCATGGAAAACGGCAGCAAAGACCGTTATTTCCAGTCTGATGCAAGAAAGCTCGTACCCGAAGGTGTGGAAGGCCGGGTGGCTTATAAGGGTAGTGTGGAAGATACCGTATTCCAGCTGATGGGCGGTCTGCGCTCCGGCATGGGATATTGCGGTACGGCCACCGTGGAAGCGCTGAAAGAGAATGGAAAATTTGTAAAAATATCCGCAGCGGCTCTCCGCGAAAGCCATCCACATGATATCCATATTACGAAAGAAGCGCCGAATTACAGCGTGGATGAATAAAAAAGAGGCAGCGGTTTCCGGAAATTATTCCGGAAACCGCTGCCTCTTTTGTGTGCTGGATTGTTACTATTTGGTAAAACTGTGCAGTCATTGATCACCGTCTGTATAAAGGCGTCTTATCGTCTGTCAGTCCCACGATGTATTCCATGCTTACATTGTAATACAGGGCCAGACAGATCAGGTGACGGATCGGGAGTTCACTGGCTCCGCGCTCATAACGGGCATACATGGTCTGTGAGGTCCCTAAGATGTCTGCGATATTCTGTTGTGTTTTGTCATGATCCTCACGCAGATCACGTATCCTGAGTCTGTAATCCATTATCCATCACCTGTTATTTTTAACATAACATAGATGTGCTGTCAGACTGCGATATAGTAAATATCTTTACTAAACGAAATGGGGAGGGTGTAGTAAGGAACCCTCATCTGACCGCGGCTTTGGACAGATAGTATATCCACATCATGGATTTGTATTCTGTTATGTGCAAAATGATGAAAAACAAAAAACGATTGACTTAAAACTGTATAAAATATACAATAAATATAACATTGAAACTTTGGGACAAGTGGAAAAGGAGCAAAGGGCATGAAACTTGCAGTAGTAGGAAGTATCAATATGGATATGATAGTGACCGCAGAGCGGGTGCCGGCAAAAGGGGAGACGATACCGGGAGACAGTATCAGCTACATACCGGGCGGAAAAGGGGCCAACCAGGCGGTGGCAATGGCAAAGCTGGGTGCGGAAGTGGAGATGTTTGGCTGTGTGGGAGATGACGGCAATGGATTGCAGCTGCTTCAGAATCTGGAAGATGCAGGTGTCCGGACCGATCATGTGAAGATAGAGGATGATGTGCCTACCGGTGTGGCAATGATCGCGGTGGCTGAGAATGACAATACCATTCTGGTCGTTCCAGGTGCGAATGGAAAGACTGATCGGGCTTATGTAGACTCAGTGAAGCCGCTTCTTGAAAAATATGATATGGTGGTGCTTCAGCATGAGATTCCCCTTGATACCGTGCGGTATGTGATTGAATTTTGTGCCAGGAGCCAGATCCCTGTCGTACTCAATCCGGCGCCGGCGGCAGAGATCCCGGAAGATATCATCGAAAAAGTAACTTATCTGACGCCTAACGAGCATGAGGCGGCGGCTATTTTTGGCAGCGACAGGCCGCTGGAAGACATCCTGCGGCAATATCCGGAAAAGCTGATTGTCACACAGGGCGCGAGAGGTGTTATCACCTGCCTGAAATCGGGAGAGATCCTGACTGTACCGGCCAGAACTGCGAAAATTGTGGATACTACCGGTGCGGGTGACACATTAAACGGTGCGTTTGCTGTCCGAAGAGCGGCAGGCGATGAGATGGAGCAGGCACTTGTATACGCCAATACGGCAGCCAGCCTTTCTATCGAGAAGTTTGGCGCGCAGGGTGGTATGCCCTTTGCAGAGGATGTTGAGAGAGAATTAAACAAACAGAAATAAGACCGTTTTGCCCGACAGGGCAGTCAGCACGGTTGTGTCGGTCATTGTCTGAAGCCGTCCCGGCAGGGACGGCTTTTGCTATGGAAAATATCAGGAGGATATGCTATAATTTCTGTCAGGATTACGCAGATAATAGGGTATGGCTTACACGGAAAGAAGGAAGGCTCATGGCGGGGATTTTGTATGATGCAAGAAAGATAAAAATATATGAAATGGTTAAGGCACTTTGTGCGCTGGCGGGAGAGAGCAGTCAGTGGGGCGATGTGCTCTGGAACGGTCTGCTGGATGACAGGGAATTGATGGAGGAGATGATTTATTATCTGCAGCATCATTGCTTTCTGGCTAAGTGCAGGTGCGAGGGCTATACACTGATTGATCTGTTTGTCCATGAGATGGATATTTATAATTTAATTGCGGATTCGGGGAAGAATACAGAGAGTTGCAATAAGGAAACCATGGTATTGCGGGCTTTTCAGGATATGATAAATATGAAGAAAGATCCGCAGCGTTTTCAGAAAAAGCTCTCAGACGGATTTGGTATGGATAAATACCTATAAGGAGCAGGAGATGAGCAGATTTGAATTTACGGAAAAATTGCGAAAAGCCCTTTCGGGCAGAGTAAACTATCAGATTGTCAATGACAATGTGGCATATTACGAAAACTATATTGATTCTGAAATCAGAAAAGGACGCAGCGAAAAGGAAGTACTCAATGAACTGGGAGATCCCAGGCTGCTGGCCAGAACGATTATTGATACGGCAGAAGAAAGTGACCGGGTGTATGGAGAAGAAGAGGAGGAACGCAATGGAAAAAATCTGTTCGGGCGGATTCTTCGTCTGCCGTCATGGGTATTTGTCCTGCTTATGTTCGTTGTTTTTCTTGTGGTCTTAAACATAGTAGGTTTTGTGATTGCAACAGTCCTGCCGGTAGCATTGCCGCTGCTGCTGCTCTGTTATGTGATCCGCTATTTCAGACGGCGACGATAGATGTCTGACGTCCCGGGACAAAAGAGGAAAACAGCCCATCAGGGGAACCGATGAGCTGTTTTGAGGGGAGTATAAATAATTAATATATAAGGGTTGCAGATAAAGAAATTGGAGTGTTTCCTTACCTGTTGAAACCATTATATACCATCCTTTTTGAAAATGCAAGTAGAAATTGTGACTTTTTTCCTATTTTTTTTAAGACTTTTGATACGGTATTCTTTCCCCTGGGATTGCCTTATTTTTCCTGAAAAAATGTGTATATTATTTGTATGGTAAGACATACTAACACCGTAAACAATTTGAATTCAGGAGGAATAAAAAATGTCTAAGAACGATTACAATCAGAACCAGAATTCCCAGAACAGCAACAATCAGTCCAAGGACAAGTCCGGCAGCAACTATTCCAACAACAGCACCAACTCTACAAACAGCACCAATTCTACCAACAGCAACAACCAGAAAAACAACTACCAGAACAACAACCAGAAGAACAATTTCTGACTTTTGGTCCCGGCTCTGCCGGGGTACATATGCAGTCATATCTTTTTTTAAAAATCATTTGACACTCCCATAACTGACATATAATATAGACATATGAGAAAATTTGAATTGATTGCGCCCTGCCATTTCGGGCTGGAGGCGCCTTTAAAAAGAGAGATCACGGATCTGGGATATGATATTGTGTCCGTGGAGGATGGACGCGTTACTTTCTACGGGGATGAGGAGGCCTGCGTACGCGCCAATATCTGTCTCAGGACAGCAGAACGGATTCTGATCAGGATCGGACGTTTTCCTGCCGGGACTTTTGAGGAATTGTTTCAGGGAACGAAAGCGCTGCCGTGGGAGGATTATATTCCGTCAGACGGCAGATTCTGGGTGGCGAAAGCCGCCAGTGTAAAGAGCGCGCTGTTCAGCCCCTCAGATATTCAGTCAGTGATGAAGAAAGCTATGGTAGAGCGTCTGCGGGAAACTTATCATGTAAACCGTTTCGCGGAAAGCGGTGCATCCTTTCCCATGCGGGTCTTTCTGATGAAAGATGAAGTGACCATAGGACTGGATACAACAGGAGATTCCCTTCATAAAAGAGGCTACCGCAAGCTGACGGCCAGAGCGCCGATTGCGGAAAATCTGGCGGCGGCGCTGATTATGCTGACACCATGGACAGGAGAGCGGATACTGGTGGATCCCTTCTGCGGCAGTGGAACCATACCCATAGAGGCGGCGATGATGGCGGCCAATATAGCCCCGGGGATGAAGCGCAGCTTCACGGCGATGGACTGGCCCCATATCATAGGCAGTCATATCTGGAGGGATATCCGTGAGGAGGCTGCAGAACAGATAGATCTGCAGGTGGAAACAGATATTCAGGGATATGATCTGGATGAAGAGATGGTTTCCATTGCAAGGGCCAATGCCAGACTGGCCGGCGTGGAAGCGCTGATTCATTTTCAGAAGAGGGATGTGGCGGCACTGAGCCATCCCAGGAAATATGGTTTTGTGATTACCAATCCGCCCTATGGAGAGCGGATGGAGGAGAAAGAGAGTCTGCCTGCCCTGTATCGTACACTGGGAGAACGGTTTAAAAGCCTTGACGGCTGGTCCCTGTACCTGATCACGGCTTATGAAGGCGCGGAAAAAGCGATTGGCAGAAAAGCGGATAAAAACCGGAAAATATATAACGGCATGATGAAAACCTATTATTATCAGTTCCCCGGCCCGAAGCCGCCGGGGAAGCGCAGGCGGGAAGTATGAGGCGGGAGTGGCTTTCCGGATGGATGCTGACGGGCGCCATTGTTTTTTGTATGGTTTCCACAGGGAGTGCGGTTTCCTTTGCGAGAGCCAACGGGGAAATTCTGGCGCAGAATGGCAATGAAAATGCCGGTCGTACCCTGCAGGCGGCCGGATGGCGCAGAGAGCAGACGGATACGGGCGCCCTCCACGGAGGAAGGCTGTATGGAGAACGGCAGATACAGGAATCTTCTCTGTCGCTTACATTTACGGACGAGGAAACGGGTCTGAAGATCCCGCTTCCGCCAAAGCTGGAAGAAAAAGATATCCTGATGGAAAATTATTATGAAACGCAGGATATTCTGTTGATTTTTCCGGGAGATGTCCGGGGATTTTTTGAAAACCATGTTCTGGCTGGGAACCCGGAGCAGGTACAGGAAGCTTATCTTTCCTGGCAGGACGAAGCCACATGGCTGCGGATCCGTTTGCGTGATGTGTATGAATACCAGTGCAGGGCAGAAGGGGAAGCCATTGTCCTGGCATTGGAAAAACCTTCAGACCTGTATGACAGTATGGTAATACTGGATGGGGACGGGGGAGGAGAGCAGGTATGGGATATGATGGAGCGCGTGCAGGCCAGACTGGAGCCGGAAGGCATAGGGGTCTATTGCACGGGAGCGCAGGGAAGCGGGCTGACGGAGTATGACAGAGCGGCCTTTGCCGCTCAGCTCCGGGCAGACCTGGTGATCGGACTGCGGACAGCCAGCCAGGCCGGGGAGCCTTACGGACTGTGCATTTTATACAACAGTAAGTATTTTATCCCCTGTTTCGGCAATGCCCAGCTTGCGCTTGTGTTACAGCAGCATATCGGCGGCGCGTATCTGGCAGAAGGGGAAGAGGACCCGTTTCTGGCAAATATCCGTGTCCCTGCGGCGGCCCTTGTCATGGATGACGGCATGCAGGCGCTCCTGGCTGAGGAAGCGTATCGGGAAAAAATCGCTGATGCCATTGCGGAGGCGATTATGGAAGCTCTGGCAGGGATACAGATTTCATAAGAGAGGAATGTAATGAGAGATAAGGTTATCTTTGCGACAGGAAATGAAGGAAAGATGAAAGAAATACGGCTGTTACTGGCCGACGTGGATGTGGAGCTTCTGTCCTTAAAGGATGTCGGGCTTTTGGGAGATACCGAGGAAAGCGGAACAACCTTTGCGGAAAACGCACTGATCAAGGCAAGAACCATTGCGCGTCAGGTGAAACTGGCGGTTCTGGCGGATGATTCCGGGCTGGAGATCGACTTTCTGCATAAGGAACCGGGTATTTACTCTGCCAGATATATGGGAGAGGATACTTCTTATCATATCAAAAACAGGGAACTGCTCAGGCGCCTTTCGGGTGTGCCGGATGAACTGCGCACAGCGCGCTTTGTCTGTGCCATTGCCGCGGTTTTTCCGGGCGGAAGAGAATGGCTGGCGGAGGGTGTGATGGAAGGGCGGATCGGCTATGAGGAAAAAGGGGAAAATGGTTTTGGTTATGATCCGATCTTTTATATACCGGAATATGGCCTGACCGGCGCGGAACTGGACGCAGAGCAGAAAAACAGGATCAGCCACCGGGGAAAGGCTCTGGAGGAGATGAAGAACATTCTGATTGCAGAGGGGATTTGGAAGCCGGGCAGTGAAAAGGCGGCGGGAGAAAACGAATGAGAATATTGATCATAAGCGATACACATGGAAAAAATACCGGGCTGACCACACTTCTCGATCAGATGAAAAAACCGGATATGCTGATTCACTGCGGTGATGTGGAGGGCAGTGAGTATATGATCAGCGAATGCGCCGGATGTCCGGTGGAAATGGTGGCCGGCAACAATGATTTTTTCAGCGCCCTGCCGCGGGAACGGGAGTTTGCCATCGGTGATTATAAGATTTGGCTGACTCATGGACATTCCTATGGCGTATCCATGAACGGGGAGACGATCAAAAGAGAAGCCATCGCCAGAGGCGTGGATATCGTAATCTATGGTCATACCCACAAGCCGCTCATAGAGGAATCGAAGCGTATCACGGCCATCAATCCCGGCAGCCTTTCTTATCCGCGCCAGATAGGCCGCAGGCCGTCCTACATCATCATGGAACTGGACGAGGCGGGAAAGGCACATTTTACACTGCATTTTCTGGAGAATGCTTGACAGAAAAAAAGGATTATACTATAATAACACACGGATTATGCAGTCAGTTTATGTGATGCAGCGGGGTGTGGCTCAGCTTGGCTAGAGCGCCTGGTTTGGGACCAGGAGGTCGCAGGTTCGAATCCTGTCACCCCGATTTTTTTATTGTTACAAGTCGGGGAGGATGGTCTGCCGCCTCCCTTCGCATTTCTTACAATGGATAAGGCCATCAGAATGGTCTGTGTATTCGTCCTCCGATAATTCCGTATCTCGCGGCTTTGTCAATAAATGTCCGGACAGCCTCTCTACATAGTCCTGCAGGATACTGGCAGACAATTCCGTCTGCCCCCCCCCGATGGAGGACTGGCCGATCAAAAGCCGGATGTCTGCCATGTAATAAGCCATCTCCGTCAGGACCTCCACAAAACCAAACTCAATAAAGAGCTTCAACGCCTGATCCACCGTGCCGTGGAGACCGCTGAAAAAGTAGATACTTTACAGGGGAGAACCTGCGGCGGGGCTTCTTACCTGCCGGGCAGGCGTCTGCAGTTTGTTTTTCAGTCTCAATTTGTGGACCTCCTTTAAATAAGATTTGGTTGTGGAAAGAAAAGACCATGCCAGCCTTTTTGTGAAATAAAATATCCTGTTTTTATTGCCTTTTGATGTATAATCAAGTAGAATAAAAGAAATGATAAAATTATGATAGAATTAAGATAAGGAGGGGCAATATATGATACAGATTAGACCTGTTTCAGACCTTAGAAATAAATTCCCGGACATTGAAAAGCTCGTGAATGAAGGGGAGCCAGTATACCTTACAAAAAATGGATATGGCGCTATGGTGGTTCTCAGCCTGGACATGTATTCCCGGCTTACAGATGGTGTAGAGGCGGCACTGGACGAGGCAGATCGGGCAGCCGCAGATAACAGCAGAAGAATGACACATGAGGAAGTGTTTGGGAGCCTTCGAAGGAAAATAAATGTATGATAAGAGATACAAATTACGTTACCTGCCGCTTTTTTATGAGGATCTTGACGAAAAGATAACATATATCACTGAAAAGCTGAAAAATCCCAAAGCTGCCAGTGACCTGTTGGATAAAGTTGAGAAAGCCATACTGAACCGGCTTCCAGTGGCAAAATCCTTTGAACCATATCATTCCATCCGAGAGCGGAAATATGCCTATTATCGTATCTATGTTGATAATTTTACAATTTATTATGTAGTGATCGATGATGAAGAGAATGCCCCGATCATGGAGGTGAGGCGGTTTCTTTATAATAGACAGGATCGGCATTTGTTAATTTAACTAAGTGCTGATTTAATCAGTACTTCTTAAAAAGAATCGGAATGGCTGACAAAGTGATTAAATAACTTTTCAAATGGAATATTAAATCGTAACTATTTTTTTCGTCCATACATCCGAGGCATAGACGAGGTGTTCGAATCCTGTCACCCCGATTTTTTATGTCTGTTATACAAGTTCAAACACGCCCAGAGACGGTTCGAAGTAGATGGCGTAATTGTCTATTGTCGCATATTTTCCATATTTCCCTTTGTAATATTGCAGTGCTTCAAGCAGAAATTCCTCAGTGACTTCCAGATAATCGGCAGTGTCATGGAGAGAATGACACCCATGCCTGTATGCATTTACGATGCCGTTCAGTCCGATCAGTCTGTTATAAGCCCAGACTCTTGCCCGCAGCTCCTGCTTATGATTGGATGCGGCGTCCTGACGGGTGATGTCTCCTATCGTGGTGTAGTAATGGCCCAGTTCTTCCGCAAGTGTGCAGGTGCGTTTGCAAAATGACTGCAGTCGTTTGTTTATGCCGATCACATTTCCGTTGATAAGTCCGTCTGCACTGGATTTGAAATCGGCGTTTTCGATGACATAGATATTTCCTGCCCTGCTTTCTTCCAGCAAATCCTCATATTTCACTTTGATCCTTCCTTTCCTGATGATAAAGACTGTAAATAGGAATCCGGTATTGTAAGACTGGCCAGATCTTCCTGCATCTTCTCCTGTTCACCCGGCTCAGATGCGTGATCGTTATGAGCAGCCCGTGGTTTTAAATGATCCGGGATCCCTTTTGTTACAGCCGGAGGAATCTCCCGGTTCTCCGCCTCTGGCTGTGACCGCTCCCATTCCTTGCGGAGCGTGAAGTCTACCATTTCTCTGCCGTGGGTGTCCAGAGCGCGATATTTTTCCACCATCTCTGTTTCCTGCATATTGAGCTCTGCACTTTTGACCCCACGGTATTCGCTGTCATATCCGAAAGCTGAAAAGATATCGCTTACATGATACAGTCTGCAAAGTTTTAGCAGGATATCTGCGGATGGCTCTGCCCGTCCCGTCTCCCAGGCGCTGAAGGTAGACTGTCGTATATGGAGCATTTCATACACTTCTTTTTGCGAATATCCGGCTCTGATCCGCAATTCCTTTAATGTCTCTGCAAAATTTTTTTTCATGCCGTTGTCCTTTCTTTTCTTTATTATAACAAAATTTATTGTCATGTCAATGAAAATACTAAAAAATTTGTTATCTGAATTTCGCTTATAATTAAGGAAGCTATTTCGCAGAATCTGCCATAGGGAAACCATTCAGACAAATCTGCACCATTCTGGACAATTCTGGACAGTCTGATACTTGAATCGGACTGTTTCCTGTAGTATAGTCTAACATATCATAGTAAACCCCCATACCGCATACCCGGCACCGCTATGAATGAGAGGGGTTTACTATGAACCCTCCGGGGGATGCACACGGAATGCCAAGACGGCATTCCGGCGCTGTACGGTCAGCGTAGCAAGTGCGTTGACCTGCCGGAAGAATTTAATACTTTCATAGTGAACAAAACATCACATGAAAAAAATGAGAAAGCGTCAGGCAGAAGCCGGGCGCTTTTTTATGCACAGGCCCGCATGCTGCCAAGGCAGCATGCGGGCCACGCGGCGAGCAGGGAGAAAATCTCCCCTGCTCGATTGTGGAAAGAAGGTGGTACAGGAAAAAACGGAAACGATCAGAAGGAGGTGTAAGGGATGGTTAATCTGCTTACAAAATCAATCGGTGCAGCGCTGCAAACAGAGTTTGGAGACGGGTATGAGATTTACAGGGAGGAGATGGCGCAGACGTTGAAAGAGTCCTGCTTTTCTGTCTTCTGTATCGGCTCTTCGATGAGTCAGCAGCGTCAGGCCAGATATTACCGGGAAAATCAGTTTTGTATCCGGTATTTTCCCGGGCCCGGCGGTCACGGGAGAGAGGAATGCCACAGCACTGCGGAGCGAATGTTTTCCTGCCTGCGGTGGCTGGACTACGGGGGTGTTCCCGTGATGGGAACGGGAATGAAGTATGAAATCTTGGACGGTATCCTGCATTTTTCTGTCAATTATAATATGTTCTCTGAACATGGCGGCATCTTGCCGGCGATGATGGAGGAACTGACAGACGAGATTTCAGTGAGAGGAGAGGAAAAAAGTGACGGAAAAGAAAGTTCGTAAGAAAGCAAAAGAGAACACGGGAGCAGAAGCGGCGGAACCTTTATTTACAAAAGAACAGCTTCTGGCGTCGGGGCGCTTTCGTGGGAGACGGGACATGGCAGAAGCCCTTCTCGAGGAAGGGCAGTCCTATACGGTGCGCGATGTGGAGGAAAAAATAAAAGAGTATCAGAAAGGAAAGGTGAGGTAAATGGCATTGGGAGGAGGGACTTTTGTAGTCCAGAATAAGGAACTGCCGGGCGCTTATATCAATTTTGTTTCAGCGTCAGCGGCAAACGCGGCACTGTCTGAGAGGGGTATCGCAACGATGCCGCTTGTGCTGGACTGGGGTGTTTCCGGCAGCGTTTTTGAGGTGAGCGGCAGTGAGTTTCAGAAAAACAGCATGGAACTTTTCGGGTATGAGTATACCCATGAAAAATTGAAAGGGCTGCGGGATCTGTTTATGAACACGCAGACCTTTTACGGATACCGCCTCAACGGGGAAGGACGGAAGGCGGAAAATGATCTGGCCAGAGCGCGGTATACGGGAATCCGCGGCAATGATCTGCGGATCGTCGTGCAGGTCAATGCAGATCAGGAATCGCTCTTTGACGTGAGGACATACCTGGGGCCGGTGCTGGTGGATGAGCAGACCGTACCGGATGCAGCCAGCCTGCAGGCAAATAACTATGTGAGTTTTAAGCCGGAGGGTACGCTGGAAGCGACCGCGGGCATGCCGTTGTCCGGCGGGGAAAACGGAGAGGTAAACGGCGCGTCCTACCAGGCTTATCTTGACCGGATCGAGGCCTATACGTTCCATGTGATGGGAGCGGACGTGACGGATGATACGACAAAAGCGCTGTTCACCGCCTTTACAAAGCGCCTGCGGGATGAGATGGGAGTCAAGTTCCAGCTTGTCTTGTATGACTATGCCAGGGCGGATCATTACGGAATCATCAGTGTGAAAAACAAAGTGCTGGATGAGGGATGGAGCGAGTCCGGGCTTGTGTACTGGGTGACGGGCGCCTGTGCGGGGTGTGCGGTCAACCGCAGCAACCAGAACCGGAAATATGACGGCAGTTTCACCGTCGATACACAATATACGCAGAATCAGCTGAAGGAAGCCATCCGGGCGGGACAGTTTCTGTTCCATATGGTGGGCAGTGACGTGCGGGTACTGGAGGACATCAATACCCTGGTTACAACCGATGAAACGCAGGGGGAGATTTTCAGGGACAACCAGACCGTGCGGGTGATCGACCAGATCGGCAATGACATTGCCGTGCTGTTCAATACAAAGTATCTGGGAGCCGTCCCCAATGATGCGGCGGGGCGTATCTCACTCTGGTCGGATATCGTGGCGCATCACCGCCAGCTTGCCCAGATCAGGGCCATTGAGGACTTTTCGGATGCGGATATTATCGTGGAACCGGGAGAGACAAAGAAATCGGTGCGTGTGACGGATCTGATTACGGTGGTTGGCGCTATGGGTAAGCTGTATATGACTGTGACTGTCGGATAAGGAGGGATAAGAGAAGATGGGAAATCATGCGATGATGGATGCAAGGGATGCCGTATACGGCGGGCTTGCGGAATGTTTTGTGACAATTGACGGAAGACGTCTGAACTTTATGAGTATGACCAGTTTCGAGAGCAAATGGGAGACGACGATCACGGATGTGCCGATCCTGGGAAAAGTGGGGATGGGACATAAATCCGCAGGCGGCAAGGGAACGTGGAGCGGGACTGCCCACTATAACCAGTCCCACTTCCGGCAGATGGCCGATACCTATCAGAAGACCGGGGTCATGCCGTATTTTGAGATTCAGGTGACGAATGAGGATCCGGGGACGAGTGTGGGCAGGCAGACGATCATCCATCGGGGATGTCTGTGCGACAGCTTTATTCTGGCCAAATTTGAAGCCGGGGAAGAGATCATGGATGAGGAGCTTTCCGGCACGTTTGAGAGCTGGGATATGCCGGAGAAGTTCAGGGAACTGGAAGGGTGTTAAGGAAAGCAATCTGAAAGGAGAATGAAAAAATGTCAGAATTCAGCAGATTTATGAAAGCAAATAAGATCGTAAAGGAAAATGGGACATATGCACCCACGAAGTCATTATGTGATGAAAACGGGAAACCGCTTGTATGGGAATTCCGGCACGTGACGGCGAAAGAGAGTGAGGATATCAGGGATGCATGCACGATAGATGTCCCTGTGACCGGCAAGCCGAATATGTACCGTCCTAAGACAAAGACAAACCTGTATATCCGAAAACTGATCGCGGCGTCTGTTGTTGTACCGGATCTGTATGACGCGCAGTTACAGGATTCATACGGTGTGAAGACACCGGAAGACTTGCTGGTGGCGATGGTGGATGATATGGGGGAATACAATGAACTGACAGCTTTTGTGCAGAGGTTTCAGGGGCTTGACACTACCTTTGAGGATAAGGTGGATGAAGCAAAAAACTGATCGAGGGAGGGGACTGGGAGGCAAACTTTGCTTACTATGCCCTCCTGAAATTACATATCCGGCCCTCTGTCTTTCTTTCGATGGAGGAGCGGGAAAAGGCTTTTGTGGTAGCTGCCATCCGGATCAAAGTGAAGGAAGATAAAAAGCGGGAAAAGGAGATGGAACGCAGATCAAAAAAGGGAAAGAAAGGCAGGCGGTGACATGGGAAGCATCAGGATAGCAATAGAACTGCAGGATAATTTTTCGCACATTCTGTATCAAATGATGGATTCGGTGAATCTGGGAATGGCAGCACTGGAGGATCTGCATCAGACAATGAGCGCTCCCGTTGATACATCGTCGATGGAGGCCGCCAGAGACTCCATCAGTCAGACAGCGATCGCAGTGCGGGAGCTGGACGAGGTCATGCAGGAGGTCGGCGCATCCGGGCCGGCCATCCCTGATGTCCCGGCAGAGCCTTCCATTGCCGATATCGTGGCAGAACCTGCCACAGCCAATGTCGAGGCAGAGCCTGCCACAGCCGACGTCCCGGTGGAGTCGTCACTCGCATGGCGCTCTGATGGTATAGAGGTATTTACGGGCAGCGGGACGGAGCGTTTCGTGCAGGAAATCCAGAGTGCGAATGATATGCTGGATACCTTGCATCTGACGCAGGCGCAGATCGCGGACAATGCCGCGCAGTCAGATTTGTTCCCGCCGGGGATGGCGGCTGATATGGAAGATTTGGCAGCGCGGATAGGGGACATTCAGGAGCAGATGGAGGCCATAGAAGATTATTCCCTGTATACAGGGACAGATGTGGCAAACACAGAGATGGAACACCTGCGGACGCAGCTTGATCAGGCCGTGCAGGAACAGGAAGAATTAAACCGTGCCGTGGAAAATATGGACGTTGGGGCGGCGAATGATGCCTACCTGCGTCTGTCCCGGACGGTTGGCGGTACGCAGCAGTATTTGCGGGATAATGTGGATGAGCAGGGGCGGTTTAACAGTCAGATCGAGGCGGGGAAGGGCAGTGCGTGTGGGCTGATGAAGTCCATTAGCCAGATGGTTGAGAAATATGCAACATGGGATTCGGTCTCCGCTGTCATGGAGATGTCCGATCAGTTTATGCTTACGACAATGCGCCTTGACAGAATGAATGATGGCCTGCAGACGACGCAGGAGCTGCAGGATATGGTTTATCTTGCTGCGCAGAGATCCCGCAGCGGGTATCAGGAGACTGCCGATGCGGTGGCGCAGCTGGGGACAAATGCTGGCAGCGCTTTTTCCGGCAGTGGGGAGACGGTTGCCTTTGCCGAACAGTTAAATAAACAATTTGCGATTGCAGGTCTGGAAACGGACGATAAGGATGCTGCCATGCAGGAGATGACACAGGTCATGGCTTCCGGTGTCTTTGACGGCAATGCCTATGAGAGCATGCTGGGGCAGGTGCCGGGTATCATAGAGGCCATTGCCGATTATATGGGAGTGCCCCAGGAGAAGCTACAGGCAATGGCAAATGAGGGCGTTATCTCTGCGGAGATCGTCAAACAGGCCATGTTTGCCGCGGCGGACGAAAGCAATGCCAAACTGGCAAGTATGCCGATGACGTTTTCCCAGATAGGGCAGGCTGTCCGGGATGCTGGCCAGAAGCTGTTCTGGCCTGTGCTGGAGCAAGTGAATGAACTTGGAAACAGTGAGGCCTTTCTGTCATTTGTCGGTGGAATCATACAGGGGCTGGCGATGGTCGCGGGCCTGGCAGTTCAGATCTTTGAACTGCTTGCGGGCGGTGTGGACTTTATCGCAGAGAACTGGTCCCGGCTGTCTCCCATCATATATGGCGTGGCGGCGGCCCTGGCGGTTTATTATGGCTGGCAGCTTGCCTTAAATGCCATAGGTGCGGTCAGCGAAGGGATTCATGCGGCCCTGGCAACGGCACAGACAGTTCATGCGGTGGCAACCGGTGCGTTAACCGGGGCAACGGCCGCGGACACTGCGGCGCAACACGGGCTCAATGCGGCAATATTGGCATGTCCCATTTTCTGGATTATCATGCTGATCATTGCGCTGATCGCCATCTTTTATGCAGTGATAGCGGAAATCAACAAATTTGCCGGCACGTCCCTATCCGCGACAGGCATCATAGCGGGGGCGTTTGCCGTTTTGTTTGCCCGCATCATGAATACATTTGTTGTGCCAATCTTTAATATTCTGGCCACGCTGGCGAACTTTTTCGGAAACGTCTTTCACAATCCGGTGGCGGCAGTGAAGGTTCTATTTTTTGATATGTGCCTGGCAGTCATCGGATATATTCGGAATCTGGCAGGTGCCATAGAGACGCTTCTGAATAAAATACCGGGCGTTACGGTTGATATCACGAGCGGGCTTGACGAATTTTATGCGGGGCTGGAAGAGGCGCGGGAAGCGGTAAAGGATGAGTCGGGCTGGGAAGAATATGTCGAAAAGATGGATTACCGTGATTACGAAGAGGCCGCGAAAGCCGGATATTCCTTTGGGGAGGGAATCGAGGATAAGGTTAAAAACTTTGATCCGGCCTCCCTTTTTGGCGATGGTATGTCCGGAGGGGAGGAATATTTCAAAGAGTTTGATCCGGCCTCTCTTTTGGGCGATGATATGCCCGGAGAAGACGAATATCCGCCTCTGGAAGATTACGGTGCCGATATCGGCAACGGCGTAAATGAGATCGCCGGCAACACCGGCGCGATGGCGGATTCGATGGAGATCACGGGAGAAGAGCTCAAATACCTGCGGGACATTGCGGAGCAGGAGGCGATCAACCGCTTCACCACCGCGGAGATCAGGCTTGAACAGGTCAACCACAACACGATCAAAAACGGGATGGATCTTGACGGCGTCCTCTCCGGGCTGGACGACCTTTTGGGGGAAGCGGGTGAGATCATGACGGAAGGAGTGCATGTATGACAACAGAGAACGGATATGATTTTTACCTGGGCCGCTGTCTTTTGCCGGTGGCGCCCCCGAAACTGCAGGTAAAGATCGGCAATGCCAACGAGACGATGACCCTGATGGATGAAGGGGAGATCAACCTCCTGAAAAAACCGGGGCTGACAGAGATTGAATTTGAGTGCCGGATCCCGCAGGAGCCCTATCCCTTTGCCGTATACCGGCAGGGGTTTTGGGGCGCGGACTACTTCCTTGGCTATTTCGAGGCCCTGAAGGTAAGCGGGAAGCCCTTTCAGTTCATCGTATGCAGAAGACGCCCCCTGGGCGGGCAGCTGTTTGACACGAACATCCGGGTGTCCATGGAGGATTACCGGATCGTGGAGGATGCAAAAGAGGGATTTGACCTGCTTGTGAAAATCAGCCTGAAGGAATGGCGGGAATACTGTTGCTGCCCATTTTTTTTGACTTAAAATTGCTCTGATTGCCTGTCAT
>CAJULA010000012.1 GCA_910587155.1 uncultured Lachnospiraceae bacterium | reverse complement strand
AAAAGGGCTTCCCGATTTCTCGGAAAGCCCCATAAAATCTAGCTTTTTACTGATTACTCAATAATCGTGGCCACACGTCCAGACCCAACAGTTCTACCACCCTCACGGATAGCAAACGTAAGACCCTGCTCCATAGCGATAGGATGGATCAGTTCGATGGTCATCTCTACGTTATCGCCAGGCATGCACATTTCCGTACCTTCCGGAAGGTTGCAAACGCCTGTAACGTCGGTTGTTCTGAAATAGAACTGCGGTCTGTAGTTATTGAAGAAAGGAGTATGACGGCCGCCTTCGTCTTTTGTCAGTACGTATACCTGAGCCGTAAATTTCTTATGGCAGGTAACGGAACCGGGTTTGGAAAGAACCTGACCTCTTTCGATCTCTGTTCTCTGCACGCCACGAAGCAGTGCGCCGATGTTGTCACCAGCCTGTGCCTCATCAAGCAGTTTACGGAACATCTCGATACCGGTAACAACAGTTTTACGTGTCTCTTCCTTGATACCAACGATTTCAACTTCCTCATTGAGGTGAAGTGTACCACGCTCTACACGGCCGGTAGCAACCGTACCACGGCCTGTGATTGTAAATACGTCCTCTACAGGCATCAGGAAAGGCTTATCTGTTGCTCTCTCAGGATCCGGAATGTATTCATCAACCGTATCCATCAGCTCCATGATCTTGTCGCCCCATTCGCCACTGGGATCTTCCAGAGCTTTCAGTGCGGAACCCTTGATGATCGGGCAGTCATTGAAGCCGTACTCCTCAAGCTGCTCTGTTACTTCCATCTCTACCAGCTCGATCAGTTCAGGATCATCTACCATATCGCACTTGTTCAGGAATACGATGATATAAGGTACACCTACCTGACGAGACAGGAGGATGTGCTCCTTTGTCTGTGCCATAACACCGTCGGTTGCGGCAACTACAAGGATAGCGCCGTCCATCTGTGCAGCACCGGTGATCATGTTCTTAACGTAGTCAGCATGGCCGGGGCAGTCAACGTGTGCGTAATGTCTGCTGTTTGTGGAATACTCAACATGAGCAGTGGAGATCGTAATACCTCTTTCTCTTTCTTCGGGAGCCTTGTCGATGTTCTCGAAGTCTGTTGCTGTATTGCCTTCTACTCTGCTGGCAAGTACTTTTGTGATCGCTGCTGTCAGAGTTGTTTTACCATGGTCAACATGACCAATGGTACCAATATTGCAATGGGTTTTGGTTCTGTCAAATTTAGCTTTAGCCATTTTGGATATTCCTCCTTAATTTTGCTTTTTCAATTGATACCCGTCTATCTTTAGATTATAGTAAACATAGCCAAATATTTCAAGCTTTTTTTGATATTTCGGGCCTTTTCGGGCTGGCTCCGATACCATGCAGCAAGTACATGGCACGGTTGTAAAAAGTAACCTTCGAAGTCATCCGGAAAATGCATGGTACGGGTATGAAAAGTACTCTCGGCGTTATTTCGATTTTGCCGCCAGTACCTTTTCCTGAACATTTTTGGGAACCTGTTCATATTTTTCAAAGAACATGGAATAGTTGCCACGGCCCTGTGTTCTGGAACGCAGGTTGGTGGAATAGCTGAACATCTCCGCAAGGGGAACGAATGCCTTCACCATCTTGCCGCCACCGATATCTTCCATCCCTTCGATGCGTCCGCGTCGGGAATTGATATCGCCGATAACGTCGCCCATATATTCCTCCGGCATGGTAACTTCCACTTTCATAATGGGCTCAAGAAGTACCGGAGCCGCCTTCTGCATCGCTTCCTTGAATGCAAGGGAACCTGCGATGTGGAACGCCATTTCCGAAGAGTCGACTTCGTGGTAAGAACCGTCATATACATTGGCGTATACACCGACAACCGGGAATCCGCCCAGGATACCGGACTTGGTTGCTTCCTCGATCCCTTCGCCAACTGCCGGGATATACTCCTTGGGAATCGCACCGCCGACAACCGAAGATTCAAACTTAAACAGCTGCTCTCCGTTGGCGTCCATGGGAGCAAATCTGACTTTGCAGTGCCCATACTGACCACGGCCACCGGACTGCTTTGCATATTTGCTGTCCACTTCCACTTCTTTCGTAATTGCTTCTTTGTAGGCAACCTGAGGATCGCCTACATTCGCCTCCACCTTGAACTCACGCAGAAGTCTGTCCACAATGATTTCCAGATGCAGCTCGCCCATACCGGCGATAATTGTCTGTCCCGTCTCCGGGTTTGTGTGTGCACGGAAGGTGGGATCTTCTTCTGCCAGCTTCGCCAATGCTTCACCCATCTTGCCCTGTCCTGCCTTTGTCTTGGGCTCGATAGCCAGCTCAATAACAGGTTCCGGGAATTCCATGGATTCCAGGATAACAGGATGCTGATCGTCGCAGATGGTATCGCCGGTCGTCGTAAACTTGAAGCCTACTGCCGCCGCAATATCGCCCGCATATACTTTGTCAAGCTCTGCCCGCTTATTGGCATGCATCTGCAGGATACGTCCCACACGTTCTTTTTTGTCTTTTGTCGCATTCAGTACATAGGAGCCTGCGTTCATCGTACCGGAATATACCCGGAAGAAAGCAAGTTTACCTACGAAGGGATCTGCCATGATCTTGAAAGCAAGTGCAGAAAAAGGTTCCTCATCAGAAGAATGTCTTTCTACTTCATTGCCATCCAGATCGGTTCCCTTAATTGCCGCTATGTCCGTAGGAGCCGGCATAAACTCAAGAATCGCATCCAGAAGCTTCTGGACACCTTTGTTTCTGTATGCGGAACCGCAGCATACGGGAACTGCCGTACACTCACAGGTTCCTTTCCGCAGAGCTGCTTTCAGGTCTTCCACGGAAGGCTCTTCCCCTTCCAGATAAGTCATCATCAGATCATCATCCAGCTCGCAGATTTTTTCAACAAGTTCCGTATGATACAGTTCTGCATCATCCTTCATATTATCAGGAATATCGGTAATGGAAATGTCATCGCCCTTATCATCATTATAGATATAGGCCTTCATCTCAAAGAGATCAATGATCCCCTGGAATTCATCTTCCTTGCCGATCGGAAGCTGCAGAATAATGGCATTTTTGCCCAGTCTTGTTTTGATCTGATCCACAGCGCCGTAAAAATTCGCCCCCAGAATGTCCATCTTATTGATAAATGCCATTCTCGGTACATTATAGGTATCAGCCTGACGCCATACATTTTCCGACTGAGGTTCCACGCCACCTTTGGCACAGAATACGCCTACTGCACCATCCAGTACGCGGAGAGAACGCTCTACCTCCACAGTAAAATCAACGTGTCCGGGTGTATCTATGATATTGATACGATGCTCCAGCGCACCTGGTTTCGGCTTGCAGTTCTCTTCCAGTGTCCAGTGACATGTGGTAGCGGCTGATGTGATCGTAATACCCCTTTCCTGCTCCTGTTCCATCCAGTCCATGGTGGCAGTACCTTCGTGAGTATCACCAATCTTATAATTAACACCGGTATAATAGAGGATACGTTCTGTAAGAGTTGTCTTACCCGCATCAATATGAGCCATAATACCGATATTTCTGGTTCTCTCTAATGGATATTCTCTTCCAGCCAAGGATTTTTCCTCCTTTAGAATCTGTAATGTGCAAACGCCTTGTTGGCTTCTGCCATTTTATGCATATCTTCTTTCCTTTTCACTGCTGCACCCGAATTGTTTGCAGCATCCAGGATCTCATTCGCCAGCCGGTCTGTCATTGTTTTCTCACCGCGTTTGCGGGAAAACATGGTCAGCCACCGCAGCGCCAGCGCCTGACGCCTGTCGGGCCTTACGTCGATCGGCACCTGATAGGTAGCGCCGCCGATACGTCTTGCCTTTACTTCCAGAACAGGCATAATATTGTTCATTGCTTCTTCAAATACGTCAAGAGCCGGTTTTCCGGCCTTTGCCTCGACCTTTGCAAATGCACCATATACAATCTTCTGGGCAACGCCCTTCTTACCATCTAACATAATGTTATTGATAAGCTTGGTCACCACTTTATTATTGTACAAAGGATCTGCCAATACGTCTCTTTTCTGAATATGTCCTTTACGTGGCACGGTTCTTCCCTCCTTAATCATGAAAGACTTAATTCATCGGTACTCACAATCTGTGTCTGTGTTCGTGCGGTAATCTTATAACAAAATCCCAACACTTTTCAATCAGCTACTTTGTGGTACTTGCAAACAAACGAACCCCTGTCGCTTATTTTGCAGCTTTCGGCCTCTTGGCGCCGTACTTGGAACGGGCCTGTTTTCTGTTGGCAACGCCGGCAGTATCAAGTGTCCCCCTGATCACATGGTATCTTGTACCAGGCAGGTCCTTTACTCTCCCGCCCCTGATCAGAACAACGCTGTGCTCCTGCAGATTGTGGCCTTCACCCGGGATATAGCTTGTCACTTCGATTCCGTTGGAAAGACGTACTCTGGCGATCTTTCTCAGTGCGGAGTTAGGCTTCTTGGGAGTGGCGGTCTTAACAGCGGTACAAACCCCTCTCTTCTGAGGAGAAGAAGTATTGATCGCTTTCTTGCGCAGGGAGTTATACCCTTTCTGCAGTGCCGGTGCTGTGGACTTCTTAACAGATGTCTCACGACCCTTTCTTACTAACTGGTTAAATGTTGGCATTTTGTTTCACCTCTTTCATTATTTAATAGAACAATGGTTTCCTCTGCGACGCCTCTGCTTTGTCTTCCCGCAAAAGAAAAACAATGCATCCGCATGCGCACTTAGTTAGTATACGTGCTTGCAAATGCATTGTCAATCACTTTTTATAAAAATTTTACTTATTTTAGCACTGTTGCCAGTCACCGCAGCCAGCCCGGATTGAAAGGCCCGGCACACTGACGACAAGACATGACCTGACTAAATGGTCATATCTTTCCGGCCAGTTCTTCTTTGCCGGCCTCTTCACCGATCAGATCTCCGGCATCTTCTGAGTCCTCATCCTCGTCATAGGAAAAATCACCCTCCGGGTTTTCATCCATGTCATCGTCTTCTTCCTCAAAAAGGATATCGTCTTCTTCCATTTCAGAAGCGGATTCAAAATCAGTACTCAGATCACCGGCAGCCTCCGTTTGCTCACCGCTTTCCGGCATCTCTTCTTCCTCAAAATCAAGTTCGTCATCAAGAGCCAGGGCTTCTTCCAGTCTCTGGTCGGAGCTGAGATGTACATTGCGGTAACGCTTCATGCCTGTTCCCGCAGGAATCAGCTTACCGATGATAATATTCTCCTTCAGGCCGATCAGGTTATCAACTTTTCCTTTGATGGCAGCCTCTGTCAGAACCTTGGTCGTCTCCTGGAAGGAGGCTGCGGACAGGAAGGAATTGGTGGCAAGGGCCGCTTTGGTAATGCCCAGCATCACCTGTTTGCCTTCTGCAGGCTCTTTTCCCTCCGCAATCAGGCGTTCATTAATCTCTTCATAGTCCAGCACATCCACCAGCGTCCCCGGCAGGAAATCGGTATCGCCGCTGTTCTCGATACGGGTCTTTTTCAGCATCTGACGCACAATCACCTCAATATGCTTATCGCTGATATCCACCCCCTGCAGACGATATACACGCTGTACCTCACGCAGCATATAGTCCTGTACGGCACGGATCCCTTTGATCTTTAAAAGATCGTGAGGATTGACACTTCCTTCTGTCAGTTCATCGCCGGCTTCCAGGATGGCGCCGTCCAGTATCTTGATCCGGGAACCGTATGGGATCAGATACGCCTTGCTCTCTCCCGTCTCATGATTGGTAATCACAATCTCCCGTTTCTTCTTGGTATCCCGGATTTCCGCCTCACCGCCAAATTCTGCGATGATCGCCAGGCCTTTCGGCTTTCTGGCCTCAAACAGCTCCTCCACACGGGGAAGACCCTGTGTGATATCATCGCCGGCCACACCACCGGTATGGAACGTACGCATAGTGAGCTGTGTACCCGGTTCCCCGATAGACTGTGCGGCAATGATTCCCACTGCCTCACCGACCTGTACCGGCTCGCCGGTCGCCATATTGGCGCCGTAACATTTCGCACAGATACCATTGTGAGAGCGGCAGCCAAGAATGGTACGGATTTTTACCGCATCTACCGGTTCGCCCTTTTCATTTACGCCCACGCTCAGGATACGCGCGGCACGGCTGGGTGTGATCATATGATTTTTCTTCACGATCACATTGCCGTCTTTATCATGGATCTCTTCACAGGAAAAACGGCCTGTAATGCGATCCTTAAGACCCTCTATCGTCTCTTTGCCGTCCATAAAGGCTTTGACTGTCATGCCCGGTATCTCGTCGCGTCCTTCGCTGCAGTCCACTTCACGAATAATCAGCTCCTGAGACACGTCAACCATACGCCTTGTCAGATAACCGGAGTCCGCCGTACGCAGAGCCGTATCGGATAAGCCCTTCCGCGCACCGTGTGCAGACATGAAATACTCCAGTACGTCAAGCCCCTCACGGAAATTGGATTTGATGGGCAGCTCTATGGTACGTCCCGTCGTATCGGCCATCAGTCCACGCATACCCGCCAGCTGCTTGATCTGCTGATTGGAACCACGGGCGCCGGAGTCAGCCATCATAAATATATTATTGTATTTGTCCAGACCTGCCAGCAATACTTCTGTCAGCTCTTTATCCGTTTCATTCCAGGTTTCCACCACCGCACGATAACGCTCTTCCTCCGTGATCAGTCCGCGGCGGAAATTCTGGGAAATCTTATCCACCGTCGCCTGCGCGTCCTGCAGCATCTGCTGTTTCTGCTCCGGCACGGTCATATCGGAAATGGATACCGTCATGGCCGCTCTGGTAGAATACTTATAGCCAGTGGATTTGATGTCATCCAACACTTCCGCCGTTCTGGAAGCGCCATGGGTATTGATTACCTTTTCCAGGATCTGCTTGAGTCCCTTTTTACCCACATGGAAATCCACTTCCAGTTTGAGAAAATTAGCCGGATCGCTGCGGTCCACAAACCCCAGATCCTGCGGCAGTATCTCATTGAAGATAAAACGGCCCAGTGTGGATTCCACATTGCCGGAAATCATCTCGCCGTCAGCATTGCGTTTATGCACTCTGGCTACGATTCTGGTGTGCAGTGTAATCACTTTATTCTCATAGGCAAGAATTGCCTCATTCACACTCTTGAAAAATTTTCCTTCCCCTTTGGCGCCCGGGCGTTCCTGGGTCAGATAATAGATCCCCAACACCATATCCTGGGAGGGAACGGCAACAGGACCACCATCGGAAGGCTTGAGCAGGTTATTGGGTGAGAGCAGCAGAAATCTGCACTCCGCCTGCGCCTCCACGGAAAGAGGCAGATGGACGGCCATCTGGTCGCCGTCAAAATCGGCATTAAACGCCGTACATACGAGCGGATGAAGCTTGATCGCCTTACCTTCCACCAGAATCGGTTCAAATGCCTGAATCCCAAGTCTGTGCAGTGTGGGCGCACGGTTCAGCATTACCGGATGTTCCTTGATCACTTCTTCCAGCACATCCCATACCTGGGTGTCCAGACGCTCCACCAGCTTTTTCGCAGCCTTGATATTCTGAGAGATTCCCTTAGCCACCAGTTCTTTCATCACGAACGGCTTGAACAGCTCAATGGCCATCTCCTTGGGAAGACCGCACTGATAAATCTTCAGTTCCGGACCTACCACGATAACGGAACGTCCCGAATAATCCACACGTTTGCCCAGCAGATTCTGGCGGAAACGGCCCGATTTTCCTTTGAGCATATCGGAGAGTGACTTCAGGGCACGGTTGCCCGGGCCGGTGACAGGGCGTCCTCTCCT
This sequence comes from uncultured Lachnospiraceae bacterium, assembly GCA_910587155.1. Classification (GTDB taxonomy): domain Bacteria; phylum Bacillota; class Clostridia; order Lachnospirales; family Lachnospiraceae; genus VSOB01. The sequence continues at coordinate 84,515 of CAJULA010000012.1, read as the reverse complement.
GCCATTGTCGATCAGTGCATCCACTGCTTCCTGCAGCATCCTCTTTTCATTTCTGACAATGATGTCAGGCGCTCCCAGCTCCAGCAGTCTCTTCAGACGGTTATTTCTGTTGATGATCCTTCTGTACAGATCGTTCAGATCGGACGTGGCAAAACGTCCGCCGTCCAGCTGTACCATAGGACGCAGATCCGGCGGAATAACAGGGATCACGTCCATAATCATCCATTCCGGTCTGTTGCCCGATTCTCTGAACGCCTCCACCACTTCCAGCCGCTTGACAATTCTTGCCCGCTTCTGCCCGGTGGAATCTTTCAGGGCTGCTTTTAACTGCGCCGCATCTTCTTCCAGATCAATGGCTTCCAGCAACTCTTTGATGGCTTCCGCCCCCATGCCCACGCGGAAACGGCTGCCCCATGTCTCTCTTGCATCCTGATATTCCTTCTCCGTCAGCACCTGCTTTGGCTGCAATTCGGTTCCCGCAGGATCCAGTACGATATAGGATGCAAAATAGAGCACTTTTTCCAACACCCTGGGGGAGAGATCGAGGATCAGTCCCATGCGGCTGGGAATCCCCTTGAAATACCAGATGTGGGATACCGGCGCCGCCAGTGCAATATGCCCCATCCGTTCCCGACGGACATTGGACTTTGTCACTTCCACGCCGCAGCGGTCACAGATCACGCCTTTATATCTGATCTTTTTATATTTTCCGCAATGACATTCCCAGTCCTTGCTGGGTCCGAATATCCGTTCACAGTAAAGACCATCCTTTTCCGGCTTCAGAGTCCTGTAATTGATCGTCTCAGGTTTCAGTACCTCTCCCCGGGACCATTCCAGGATCTTATCAGGTGACGCCAGCCCGATTTTGATTGCATCAAATGTCATAGGCTGATACATTTCGTTTGTTGTTTCCGGCATTTATGGCACTCCTTCCTGTTTTTAACGTTATACATCCAGAGACTCTTCAAATTCCTCGTCGAAGTCGTCCTCAAATGCTTCCTCTTCTTCATCCTCGTCCGTACTGATCAGTTCCCCCGCATCATCAAATTCCTGCTTCTGATAGCCCATGGACCCCAGCGATTTCTCTTCACGGTCATAAGCGCCGGGTTCTCCCTCCATTTCATAACGGTAATCCGACTCGCCGTAATCAATGCTTTCCACAATCTCCACTTCCGTCTGATCCTCACGCAGGACTTTCACATCCAGCCCCAGCGACTGCAGCTCCTTCAGCAGTACCTTGAACGATTCCGGAATACCGGGCGCCGGTATATTGTCGCCCTTGATGATGGCCTCATAAGTTTTGACACGCCCCACCACATCGTCGGACTTCACAGTCAGGATTTCCTGCAGTGTATAGGCAGCGCCATATGCTTCCAGCGCCCACACTTCCATCTCGCCAAAACGCTGTCCGCCGAACTGCGCCTTGCCGCCCAGAGGCTGCTGGGTCACAAGCGCATAAGGCCCTGTGGAACGGGCATGGATTTTGTCATCCACCAGATGATGGAGCTTCAGATAATGCATGTGGCCGATAGTAACCGGACTGTCAAATTCCTCACCGGTACGGCCGTCCCGCAGACGCACTTTGCCGTCCCGGGAAATAGGTACACCCTTCCAGAGTTCCCGGTGTTCTCTGTGCTCTGACAGATAGTCCATCACTTCCGGAAGCAGTGTCTCTTTATACTTGGCCTCAAATTCTTCCCACTCCAGATTCACATAATCGTTGGCCAGATCCAGAGTGTCCATAATATCTATTTCATTGGCGCCGTCAAAAACAGGCGTCGCCACATTAAATCCGAGCGCTTTTGCTGCCAGGGAAAGGTGAATCTCCAGTACCTGTCCAATGTTCATACGGGAAGGCACGCCCAGGGGGTTGAGTACGATATCCAGCGGTCGTCCGTTCGGCAGATAAGGCATATCCTCCACCGGCAGCACACGGGATACCACGCCCTTGTTGCCATGGCGTCCTGCCATCTTATCCCCCACGGAAATCTTTCTCTTCTGTGCGATGTAAATACGAACCGCCTGATTCACTCCCGGCGGCAGTTCATCGCCGTTTTCTCTCGTAAATACTTTGGCATCGACAACAATCCCGTACTCGCCATGAGGCACCTTCAGAGAAGTGTCTCTTACCTCTCTGGCTTTCTCACCGAAGATAGCCCGCAGCAGCCGCTCCTCCGCCGTCAGCTCCGTCTCACCTTTGGGCGTCACTTTGCCGACAAGAATATCTCCGGCACGAACCTCGGCGCCGATCCTGATAATACCGCGCTCATCCAGATCCTTCAGGGCATCATCACCCACACCGGGCACATCACAGGTAATCTCCTCCGCGCCCAGCTTCGTGTCCCGGGCCTCCGCTTCATATTCCTCGATATGCACGGAAGTATAGACATCATCCCTTACCAGTTTCTCACTCAGAAGTACGGCATCTTCATAATTGTAACCTTCCCAGGTCATAAAGCCGATCAGCGGATTCTTGCCCAGCGCCAGCTCGCCCGCCGACGTGGACGGACCATCCGCAATCACCTGTCCGGCCATAATCCGCTCGCCTTTAAATACAATAGGCTTCTGGTTATAGCAGTTGGACTGGTTGCTGCGGGAAAACTTGGTCAGACGTATCGTCTCTTTTTCCCCGTCATCATAGTCGATCCGTATTTCATTGGAGGCAACATAGCTTACCGTCCCCGGCTTCTTTGCCACCACACAGACACCGGAGTCAACAGCCGCCTTGGGCTCCATCCCCGTGCCCACCACCGGCGCCTCGGTCAAAAGCAAAGGCACCGCCTGACGCTGCATGTTGGAACCCATCAGCGCACGATTGGCATCGTCATTTTCCAGGAACGGAATCAGCGCTGTCGCCACGGAAAACACCATCTTCGGCGACACATCCATATAGTCAAACATCGCTCTCGGATATTCCTGTGTCTCCTCATGGAAACGTCCGGATACACTGTTTCTGACAAAATGCCCTTCCGCATCCAACGCCTCATTCGCCTGCGCCACATGATAATTATCCTCTTCATCCGCCGTCATATAGACAACTTCATCCGTAACACGCGGATTCTTCGGATCCGTTTTGTCAATCTTACGATACGGCGCTTCCACAAATCCATATTCATTGATCCTCGCATAGCTTGCAAGGGAATTAATCAGGCCAATGTTGGGACCTTCCGGCGTCTCGATGGGACACATCCGGCCATAGTGTGAGTAATGCACGTCACGGACTTCAAATCCGGCCCGGTCTCTGGACAGACCGCCGGGCCCCAGAGCGGAAAGACGTCTCTTATGTGTCAGCTCACCAAGCGGATTGTTCTGATCCATAAACTGAGACAGCTGAGAAGAACCGAAAAACTCTTTCACTGCCGCCTGTACCGGCTTGATATTGATCAGCACCTGCGGGGAAATCTCCTCCGCATCATGGGTGGTCATACGCTCCCGCACCACCCTCTCCAGCCTGGACAGACCGATCCGGTACTGATTCTGCAAAAGTTCACCTACGGCGCGGATCCTTCTGTTGCCCAGATGGTCGATATCATCATCGTTGCCGATCCCATATTCCAGATGGATATTATAATTAATGGAAGCCAGAATATCTTCCTTGGTAATATGTTTAGGAATCAGTTCATGCACATTCCTCTTGATAGCTGCCGCCAGTTCGTCAGGCTGGTCTGCATACTCTTCCAGAATCTGTTCCAGAACCGGATAGTAGACAAGCTCCGTAATCCCCAGTTCTCTCGGATTGCAGTCCACAAAACCTGTGATATCCACCATCATATTGGAAAGTATTTTGACATTTCTCTCTTCTGTCCGGATATACACAAACGGGATCGCCGCATTCTGGATATCATCCGCCAGCTGTGCGGATACTTTGGTCCCCGCTTCCGCCAGCACCTCGCCCGTCAGTGTATCCACGGCATCCTCCGCCAGCACATGACCGCGGATGCGGTTTTTAAAGGACAGCTTTTTATTGAATTTGTACCGGCCCACCTTTGCCAGATCATATCTTCTCGGATCAAAGAACATGGCATTGATGAGACTTTCCGCGCTCTCCACGGAAAGAGGCTCACCCGGACGGATCTTTTTATATAACTCTAAAAGACCTTCCTGATAATTCTCAGCAACGTCTTTTGTAAAGCTGGCTTCTATTTTAGGTTCTTCACCAAACAGTTCTCTGATCTCATCGTTCGTTCCCACACCCAGGGCACGGATCAGCACCGTGATCGGCACTTTTCTTGTCCTGTCCACACGGACATAGAAGATATCGTTGGAATCCGTCTCATATTCCAGCCACGCACCACGGTTGGGGATCACGGTACAGGAAAACAGTCTCTTACCGATCTTATCATGGTCGATGGCATAATAAATACCGGGAGAACGTACCAGCTGACTGACAATGACACGCTCCGCACCGTTGATCACAAAAGTACCCGTCTCTGTCATCAGGGGAAGATCCCCCATAAAAATCTCATGCTCGCTGATCTCTTCTTTTTCCTTATTATACAGACGTACTCTTACTTTCAGGGGCGCCGCATAAGTCGCGTCTCTCTCTTTGCACTTTTCAATGGTATTCTTATTGATGGGCATCTCGTCTTTGCACAGCTCAAAGTCAACGAACTCAAGGCTCAGATGGCCGCTGTAATCCGCAATCGGAGAAATATCATCGAATACTTCTTTCAAGCCTTCCCTCAGAAACCACTGATAGGAATTCTTCTGAACTTCTATCAGGTTTGGCATTTCCAAAACCTCTTTTTGTCGTGAATAACTCATACGTACGTTCTTGCCGGCGGCAGTGGGTCGTATTCTGTTTTTTTCCATTGACGTTTCACCCCGTTCTTTTATGATCTTAGCCTACTTCTCAGTATCTTCTCATGCAATAAGCATACCAAAACACAATAGTGCACTGTCCATTCTACTACAAGAAATCATACAAGTCAAGAAAAATTTTCCATGATTACGAAAAACCGGGAAAGCCCATATCCTGTGCTCTCCCGGTATCTTATCTTGCGTTATGCAGCAAAAAACACTCTGCTTATTTCAGTGTTACCTTTGCGCCTTCGCCTTCCAGCTTGGTCTTGATATCTTCAGCCTCTTCCTTGGATACGGCTTCCTTGACTGCCTTAGGTGCGGAATCAACCAGATCCTTTGCTTCCTTCAGACCCAGCCCGGTTACTTCACGTACCACTTTGATCACTTTTACCTTGTTGGGACCTACTTCTGTCAGTTCCACATCAAACTCGGTCTGCTCTTCAACAGGTGCTGCTTCTCCGCCGCCTGTAGCAACTACCATGTTTGCCGCTGCGGATACACCAAACTCTTCTTCGCAGGCTTTTACCAGATCATTTAACTCAAGAACTGTCAACTCTTTGATTGCATCAATAATTTCCTGTGCGGATAATTTAGCCATTTTATTTCCCTCCGTTTTTCTTATTTTCCATAACGCGCCCACATGGCAGAACGTTATATTGTCTTCTTACCTTTCAGATGATGGCATCATTCAGCAGCCGCTTCCGCCGGCTCCTCCGAAGCAGATGCCTCAGCGCCTTTGGCAGCAATGGCAGCCTCTGCCCCGCCTTTTTCAGCCAACTGATCCATAACACGCGCAAAGTTCGCGATCGGTGCCTGCATACTTCCAAGCAGCTTGGAGAGCAATTCCTCTCTTGATGGGATCTTCGCAATAGACGCGATTCCCGCTGCATCATAGGCAATGCCTTCCACTACGCCGCCCTTGATCTCCAGTACAGGCGCTTCTTTGGCGAATTTACTGATGATCCTTGCGGGCGCGGTCGCATCTGTGGTGGATAATGCCATGGCGCTGGGACCTTCCAGATACTGAGAAAGCACTTCACAGTCTGTTCCCTTGAACGCAAAATTCATCATTGTGTTCTTGTAGACCTTATAGGTCACACCGGCCTCACGCAGCTGCTTCCGAAGCCTGGTGTCCTGCTCCACAGTGAGTCCGCGGTAGTCAATGAGGATGACAGACTGGGCATCTTTGATGCTCTCGGAAATCTCTTCCACGATGGGCCTTTTCAATTCAACTTTTGCCATTTCTTTACCTCCTTATAGATTCTGTGCCGAAAGGAGTTTTATGTTCCCGCCTGCGGGAATCAAAAAAGCCTTTCTGTCAAAGACAGAAAGGCATCACTTGCTGTAAACTCTTTCCTCGGCAGGCGGTTGTCCTTATGCCGGTCCCTACCGGCGCCTGCTGTCTTCGGCATGGTTTTCAAACCTTATACAGCATAGCAGACCGGACCCGCCGTGTCAAGTATTTTATTTCGGTTTCCTCCATACTTATCCGGCAGGCTGCAAATACCCGTCCTCATCCAGTCTCCCGCTGTCCGAGATGGAATTGATATAATTTATGACTCTGGTTTTCTCTCCGCCGTCCAGCAGCTTCGTCCGACAGTCGGCCTGTCTGGCCGGTAATACCCGGACGGACAGCTCCCCTTCGGCCGGTATGCGGACCTGGACAAGACAGGTATCCTGAGATTTGGAGTTGAACCAGAAATTGCCCAGACTGTATATGATTGGTACGCCTTTGACATAGCCCACCGGCTGCAGACAGTGGGAATGGTCGCCGATGATGATATCCGCCCCTGCCTCCGCGATCATCACCGCCTGATCACGCTGGGCCCAGTCAATCTCCGCCGTACTCTCTGTCCCCCAGTGAATATATACGATAAGGATATCACAGTCAGGCCGCGCTTTGCGGATCTCTTCCAGCAGTCTCTCCGGATTCCAGCAGCGGAATGTGCCGGGTGTGTTCTCCCCGGCCCCCTTCGTATCCGGATTGTCATTGCGTTCAATCTGCGTGGCAGACAAAATGGTGATCTTTGTATCATTAGCAATAAAGCTCACCGGTTTTACCGCTTCTTCCAGATTGCGGCCCGCTCCCACATAAGGCATATCCATGGCCTCCAACGTATCCAGACTGTCAAGCAAAGACACTTCTCCGTAATCATACGCGTGGTTATTGGCCAGAGAAACGATGTCCGCCCCCATTTGCGTCAGATAAGCGGCACTTTCCGGCCTGGCGCGGAAGGTAAACTGCTTGCCTGCAGTCGGCGTACCGCGATCGGTATAAGGGAACTCATTATTCACCATAAAAATATCGGCATCCCGCATCGCCTGCAGCAAGTCCGCGGAAAATGCCTCCTCAATCCCACCGCCGCGCTGCTGCAGCCTTGCCATCACGGCGTAGGAAGGATCGAAAAGGATGTCTCCCGCAAAGGCCATCACGATCTCATCCGGCGAGGCAGTCTCTTTGGCATAAATCCGCTCCCTCTTCATCCGCTCCGGGTCACCGAGCAGCGCACCGTATTTACTCTCCGGCTCCTCCACCCCCTCTTCGCCCGATTCAGCCTGTCCGGTATCCGATCCCGCCTCAGCTCCCTCTTCCATCACCTGGGAGAGGAAATGATCCTCTTCTTTCGCTTTTGCCTCACTGGCATAGGAGCGTCCGCCCTCCTCTTTTTTCTGCTCTGCCGCCAGCAGCGCCAGACCGATACCGCCCACAGTAAGAACCAGACAAAGTACCGAGGCAAATACAATGAGACTGCTGCTACGTTTTCTGCCCTTTCTTTTTTTCCTTTTCTTGTTGTTACGTGTAGATGCTGTCATAGTCATAGGCTCCATAAAACTCATACAAACGTTGCAGGTACGCTTTGTAGTTCTCCCGGGTCAGCCGCCCTTCTCCTTCTTTCATCCACAAAAGAATCAGCGAATTGACCTCCTCGTCATAATGCATCTGATCCTGATAGTGTTCCAGATCACAGGTGATCTCCGTATGATCATCAAAACCAAAGAGCCGGATATTGTCGCAGGTCAGAATCTCCTCAATCACCAGCTTCTGCAGTTCCATATGCCAGTCCAGCTTTCCCTGCTGCATGATATAGACATCCCAGTAACAGATGCTGTAAGGAGAAATATAATAATAGAATGTAATATCCGGATTCTCTCTGGCCGTATCCGTCACATTCTGCCGGATATTTTCCAGCGTCTGCTCCCGCTCCTCATCGGCCAGCCCTTTGTCATAGGAGCTTCGCTCCGGTCTGGTATAGGTAGCCAGCACCGCTTCCTTCCCAAAAGCATACTCTCCCTGCCAGCGCATATATTCATCAAAAGATGTCATCTCTTTCCCTTCTGACGTGTCAGCCAGAATCTTGTCCGAAAGCATGAATACATCTTTGTTGAGAATATATTCCATATCATTAAAAGGATTTCTGTCATATAAATAATACGGGATATCCTCATAGTTCACATAATCCTTATCCTGAGTAAAATTCCCCTGATCCAGACAGCGTATTACTGTGCGCAGCCCGGGATTGGCATGGATAGCCGCTTTCAGGTGGTCATTGACCTCGCGGAATGTACCGCCATGAAACGGTGTTTTAACGGAAACACCGCCAAAGAGAGCGTCACATTCACTGGTCTTGAAATTAGATACCATGGAAGTCCCGGTAATCAATGTATCATAGGAAAAGTTTCTGACAATACCGTCATTCTGGTAACGACTGTTATCCAGTTTATAACTGATCCCTGCAAGCGGTCCGTGGTAATGAAAAAACGGATCCAACGTAATGATATATCCCGCAAATACCGCCAGTGACAAAAGTGTCCCCGAAACCGCACAGCCAAACCATACCTTTGCTTTCATAATGGATTCTCCTGAAACTATCATCCGGCGCTGTCATCACAGGGACAGAGACATAGCGCTGATGTACAAAATCACATCATCACCTCTCTGCCGACAGGCAGCCAAAACTCGCCGTCAGAAATTAAAATACAGAAATGTGGATATCCCTGACAGGGAAACAACAGACCATGCAAGCATCCCAATCGTAACCGCCAGGTTTTTCCTGCTACACACAAACTCCTTTTCCTGACAGTTTTTCATCCCCAGCGTGGCAAAAAACACTGCGGCCAGAAAAACCGTCAGCGGTATCGCACCCTTTACTCCCGGCATCCCGTCTATATGCAGCAGCTCCGCCAGATGCCGGAATTCCGGCAGTGTCAGTCCCTCCAGCATGACCGGTGTCACATGAAGCGATTCCAGCCTGGCCACCTTGCGGAACATAATATATGCCTGCTCCAGTGTATCCGCACGGAAAATCAGAAAAGCAAAGCTGACAAAAGTCATCGTCAGAAACCATTGCAAAATCCCCGGCAGTCTGCTCCATGTATTGCGGAATCTCCTTGTCAGCACTTCTGCCAGTCCGTGCAGCAGCCCCCATACCACGAACGTCCAGTTGGCCCCATGCCAGAACCCGCTCACCAAAAATACAATCATTATATTGACATACGTACGCAGCCTTCCCTTTCGGCTTCCGCCCAGCGGGAAATAAATATACCTGCGCAGGAATCTGGTCAGTGTCATATGCCATCTGTCCCAGAATTCCAGTATGGAGCGCGCTTTATAGGGCGAATTGAAATTCACCGGCAGGCTGATATGAAACATGGAAGCAATGCCGGTTGCCATATCACTGTAGCCGCTGAAATCAAAATACAGCTGCAGGGCAAAACAGACGATAACAAGCAGCACATCTACCGTTGTCAGTATTTCCAGCCCGCCAAATCCCAGGGCTACCAGATTGCCCAGCGTATCAGCCACGATCACCTTCTTAAACAATCCCGCCGCAAAAAGATACAATCCCCTGGAGAGCCAGTATGCATCCGGCCGGTGCCTCGTTTCATCCCGCAGCTGTGGGATCAGTTCATCATGAAGCACAATGGGGCCCGCCACAAGCTGGGGAAAGAAAGATACGAACACCGCATAGTCCAAAAAGCTATACCCCTTTGTCTCACCCCGCCAGGAATCCACCACATACGAAATCTGCTGAAATGTAAAAAAACTGATTCCAAGCGGCAAAACAATCCTGCGCAGAACAAAGTCCGTATGAAACACCGCATTCATATTTTCCAGAAAAAAGTCAACATATTTGAAATAAAAGAGCAGCGCCACATTGCCCGCCACCCCAAGGAACATCACCGCCCGGCCCCTGCAGACATCTCCTGTCTCATACTGCCTGAGCAGATATACTGACAGCATAAAATTGGCCAGTATACTGCCGCAAATGATCCATACATACGACGGATTAAAATATCCGTAAAACCACAGAGACATACCAAACAGCCATAACCTTGCACATCGCCCCGCCTGGATGTGGTAGAGAAAAAAATATACCGCCACGCACAAAGGCAGAAAAAATAAGATAAAAATATATGAGTTAAAAAGCATGTCCGTACCGCCGTTCCCATTTTCTTTATGAATCGAATAAGGGAGATTTTCTCCCTGCCGGGCGCATGTCAGCCCGTGCTGATTTTTTCCTCTTGACGCCCGTGTGCATAAAAAGGAAGCAGCGTATCCCCGCTGCCTCCGTACTCTATCCTGTTATGCAATTAAAGCTTTGCAACATTTACCTTCACGCCGGGTCCCATAGTGGAAGCCAGAGTAACGCTGCGCAGATACTGCCCCTTGACCGCACTGGGTTTCGCCTTGATAATAGCATCCATAATGGCATTGAAGTTTTCCAACAGCTTCTCATCAGTGAAAGAAAGCTTGCCTACCGGCACATGGACGATATTTGTCTTATCCAGTCTGTACTCAATCTTACCGGCTTTGATATCGTTGATGGCTTTTGTCACATCCATTGTAACCGTTCCTGCCTTGGGGTTGGGCATCAGACCTTTCGGTCCCAGAATCTTACCGAGACGTCCCACAATACCCATCATATCAGGGGTCGCCACAACCACATCAAAATCCAGCCAGCCGTCGTTCTGAATCTTCGGGATGAGTTCATCTCCGCCCACATAATCAGCGCCTGCCGCCTCCGCCTCATTCACTTTATCTCCCTTGGCAAATACAAGCACTTTCACGGTTTTGCCGGTTCCGTTGGGCAGCACGACAGCACCGCGGATCTGCTGCTCTGCATGACGGCCATCGCAGCCTGTTCTGATATGCAGTTCCAGTGTTTCGTCAAACTTGGCTGTAGATGCTTTCTTGATCAATGCCACTGCTTCCGCAGGGTCGTATAAAACAGAACGGTCAACCTGTTTTGCCGCTTCTGTATATTTCTTACCACGTTTCATTTTGTTTTCCTCCTTGTGGTAGTGGCGGAACCGTCAGTTCCTCCCACATCAGTTCTCTTACTCTTCAACAACGATTCCCATACTCTTGGCCGTACCTGTGATCATGCTCATGGCAGCTTCTATGCTGGCAGCATTCAGGTCAGGCATTTTCGTCTCAGCGATCTCCCTGATCTTATCCTTGGAGATCGTAGCAACCTTCGTCTTGTTCGGTGCGCCGGAACCGGATTTGATATTGGCCGCCTTCTTCAGCAGTACTGCCGCCGGCGGTGTCTTGGTAACAAAGCTGAAACTTCTGTCCGCATATACCGTGATCACAACAGGAATGATCAGATCACCCTTGTCCGCTGTTCTCGCGTTAAACTGTTTCGTAAATTCCACAATGTTCACGCCGTGCTGACCCAGGGCGGGACCAACCGGCGGAGCCGGTGTCGCCTTGCCGGCAGGAATCTGTAATTTAATGTATCCTTCTACTTTCTTTGCCATTTTGGCACCTCCTAAATTAGTGTGGTAGTGGCGGGTACACCGAAAATCGCCCTTATTGTCACTGGCAGCCGTGCCGTCGGCAATATGGCTCCTTTCCTTCCCTCCCACAGTTCATATTACGCTTCCTTTCCATAAAGTAATATACTTCATGAAATCTATCAGCAGGAACCTTACGCGTCTCCTTCGGTCCCTATGAACACGTTCTCTTCTCTGTCCCGTACCGTGCCCGGCAAACAGCATCCGCTGTCCGTGTTTAAAAACGCGTTACCCCCTTCAGGCAATACCGCTGCATTGTACCGACTGTCTGTTACATCTTCTTGATTTCCGCAAAACTGATCTCCACAGGTGTCTCTCTGCCGAACAGCTCTACGTTGATCGTGGCCGTCTGTTTGCCGTAATCCATCCGCTGTACCGCACCGACCGTATCTTTCCAGACACCCGCGATCACGGATATCATATCGCCCTCTCCGAAATCCACGGAAATATTTTCTGTCTTAATCCCAAGCGGACGCATCTCTACCTCTGTCAGAGGAACAGGCTTGCTTCCCGGGCCGACAAAGCCCGTTACGCCTCTGGTATTTCTGACCACATACCAGGTATCGTCATTCATTACCATATTGATCAGCACATAACCGGGAAACATCTTCTTCTGGACATTTTTTTTGGCGCCGTTCTTGACTTCCACCACATCCTGCATCGGCACTCTGACTTCCAGGATTTCTTCTTCCAGATGCCTGTTTTCAATCGTCTTCTCAATATTGGCTTTTACTTTATTTTCATATCCCGAATAAGTATGCACTACATACCAGTTCGCTTCTGCCATATGCCCACCCTCACCTTTACATTGCCAGGAAGTTGTTCACGCCATACTGAAGGAGCAGATCGATCACTGCAATAATAACTCCCAGTACGACCGATACACAGACAACTGCCACTGACTGCTTGAAAAGTGATGTCCGGTCAGGCCACGAAATCTTCCTGAACTCAGTCTGGACACCCTGAGAAAAGCTGGGCTTTTCCTTATTGTCCTTCTTGTTTGAATCTCCCATCTGCCGCTTTCCTTTCACATAAACAGGTTATCAGGTTATTTTGTTTCCTTGTGTAACGTATGGGTTCTGCAGAACTTACAGTACTTCTTTGTCTCCATTCTGTCCGGGTGTGCTTTCTTATCCTTTGTCGTATTGTAGTTGCGCTGTTTGCATTCCGTACATGCCAATGTAATCCTTGTACGCATCTCATTCCACCTCCACGTGCTTTTCTTACACTTTATTCTTTCCGGTCATCTTCTTTTGAAATTCAGATATATTTATGCATAAAAAAAAGACCTGAATCTTATTTTGCTTCCTTACTATAGCACAGGCAGCCGTGGGAGTCAATGATTTTTTCCCAAACCCCATTCTTTTTCTTGCATGTATGGTATGTCAGTGATAAAATAGACATAACAGCACCAAAAGAACTGTTTCAATTTTTCTTCCTGTACCTCTTATCATGCAGGAAATAATTGCCGATATAATAAGTAGCGGAACGGATTCCGTACATTTTAAGATTCTCCATAAAGCAATGTTCTTTTCACGGATGAAAGGAGGAACAATTATGGCGAATATGTTGGCATTGAATACGGTCTATAACCACTATCTGACGTCTTATTCCCGTAGTTCGGTCAGTAAATATGATGCACACAATAAGAATGAACTGCGCGATATATACCATTCCATTGTCAAATTAAATAAAGAAGCGCCGCTATATCTCCTGGATTCCAGCCGGGAGTCTCACGCTTTTGCCATCGGTGTCAAGGAGGGCGCGCGGGAGCTCCACAATGTGATCGCATCTCTGGGCGGATTAAAGGAAGATGAGCTGCTGAATAAAAAAGCCGCTTTTTCCACCGATGAAAACATCGTCAGTGCGCAGTTTATCGGAGAGACGGGCAGTGATACCGATATTCCCTCGTTTGAAGTGGAAGTGCGTTCACTGGCAACTCCACAGGTGAATCTCGGCAATTTTCTGCCTTCAGACAGCCTGGAACTGCCCGTGGATACCTATTCTTTTGATATCCGGATTCATAATACCAATTACGAATTTCAGTACAAGGTAACAGAAGGAGACACAAACCTCAGTCTGCAGAAGAAGCTGGCAAGACTGATTTCCGGTGCAGGAATCGGTATCGATGCTGTCGTGGAAACGGACGACAATCTGTCAGCCCTTAAACTTACCTCTTCCGCGACCGGCACCCCTATCGGTAAGGAAAGCCTTTTTTCCATTTCCGACACCCATTCCAGCAAAGCTGCCGGTTCCGTAGATTATTTTGGGATCGGAGAAGTGACCCGTCCTGCTTCCAACGCACAGATTATCATTAACGGCCAGGAGCAGAGCGTCTCTTCCAATCACTTTACACTGGAAAAGACTTACGAATTGACGCTGAACGGCATCAGCCCCATAGAAGGCCAGACTGCTACCGTCTCCGTCAAAGACGATACCGAGTCTCTGGGCGAAAATATCAGCAAACTCGTGGACGGCTATAATTCTTTCCTCAATTTTGCGTCAGAAAACAAGGGAAGAAGAACAAAGAACGCGGATCTGCTGAAAGAAATGCGCGGCATTGCTTCCGTATATAAAGACGGCCTCAACCACATGGGACTGCAGATCAAAGAAGACGGTTCTCTTACACTCAATGCAAAGACTTATACCCAGTCCATGGAAGACGGTGAAGCGAAGCATACCGTCTCCATGATGCGCGATTTTGCGGATTCCCTTTTCCGCAAGACCTCTCAGATTTCTCTGGATCCCATGCAGTATATCAACAACACGATGGTTGCCTATAAAAATCCGGCCAAAACACATTTTGTCACACCTTATCACACCAGTCCCTACAGCGGGATGATGTTTAACAGTTATTGCTGACCTCAAAAATCCAGGGAAGCGCTGATGAAAGCGTTTCCCTGGATTTTTGAGGTCCCGTGTGTCGGCCTATGTATAAAAAGAAAGAACCCCCGGAAAATGATTCCATTTTCCGGGGGTTCTTTCTTTTTATACGTACGCCTACCTTATAACGGAATGTTTCCGTGTTTTTTATAAAGGGTCTGAACTTTTTTGCCTTCCAGGCCACGGAGCCCCTTGAGGATGCAGAGTCTTGTCTCTTCGGGTTTGATAACTTCATTTACATAACCTCTGGACGCTGCTACGTAAGGGTTTAAGAATCTGTCTTCATATTCTTTCTTGCACTGCTGACGCATGGCTTCCGGATCGTCCGCCACTTTGATCTTTTTCTTGAAAGCTATGTTCACTGCACCGTCTGCTCCCATAACGGCAATTTCCGCAATCGGCCATGCGTAGACAAGATCGGCTCCCATCTCTTTGGAGTTCATGGCAATATAGGCGCCGCCGTATGCTTTTCGCATAATCACGGAAATCTTGGGCACGGTAGCTTCCGAATAAGCATACAGTACTTTTGCTCCATGGCGGATGATACCGCTGTGTTCCTGGGCAGTACCCGGCAGGAAGGCAGGCACGTCTACCAAAGTGACAAGAGGAATATTAAAGCAGTCGCAAAAGCGAATAAATCTTGCCACTTTATCAGAAGCATGATAATCCAGAGAGCCGGCACTGCAGTTCGCCTGGTTGGCTACAAATCCCACTGTCCTGCCTTCCATGCGCCCCCAGCCGACTACCGCGTTCATAGCAAATTCCTTCTGCACTTCAAAGAAACTGTCATTATCCACAATACAGTCAATCACATCTTTCACATCATAGGGATGTCTGGAATTGTCCGGTACAATCTCACGAAGTCTTGCGCACTGGTCATCACTCTTCTCCAGGTAAGTCTTGCCGAAATTACCTACCTTGTTCAGCATCTTGTTCACGGCAAACAGAAGCGACTGTTTCTCGCGGATCGGTTTGATAACCGGAGGCTGCTGTTCGTTGTTGCTGGGCAGATAGGACAACAGTTTGCGAACGCCCATCAGACATTCGCCTTCCGTATCATAAGTAAAATGAGAAACACCGCTTTTCTTGGCATGCACTTCCGCTCCGCCCAGTTCCTCTACGGACACTTCCTCGTTAATTACGGTCTTGACTACGTTCGGCCCGGTAATGAACATTTTGGAGATATCTCTCACCATAAAGATATAATCGCAGATCGCAGGCGCATAGCAGGCGCCGCCGGAACAGGGCCCCAGGATTACCGCAATCTGAGGAATCACACCGGATGCCTGCGTATGACGGAGAAACATACCACTGTAACCGCTGAGGGAAGAAATCCCCTCCTCGATTCTCGCCCCACCGCTGTCATTGATACAGATCAAGGGCGCTTTCATCTGCATCGCCATATCCTGAATCCGGCATATTTTAAAAGAATGATACTCACCAAGCGTTCCGCCGATCACTGTAAAATCTTCACTGGCGACAAAGACCAGCCGACCGTCAACCTCGCCGTATCCGGTTACCACACCGTCTCCCGGGACCCTTCTTTTATCCAGATCAAAGTCATCAATCCTGGACTCTATCATGCCGTCGATCTCCACGAAGGTCTCTTTATCCAGCAGTATCTCTATCCGCTCCCGTGCCGTCAGCTTACCGGACTTATGCTGCTTGTCAATCTTTGCCTGGCCTCCGCCCTGCAGAGCCTTCTCCCTCCTCTGCTCAAGATTCCTGATCGCTTCATCCCAATTCATAGTTATGACCCTTTCTTATCGTTCACAATTTTATAAAAGCTGATATAGTTTGCGTCTCAAATACTTTGAATCTCAAAGTATATTATAACACGCTTTTACAAATGTGCAAGAGTCAATCTGTTAATTTTCTTACGCGGCCCGCATGCTGCCCTGGCTGCAAATTTCCTTATGCGGGCCTGTGCAATCGAGTAGGGAAGAGGCATCTTCCCTACTCGTGCGCCGGGCGCCTGTCAGCTCATGCTGACTTTTTCCTCTTGGCGCCCGTGTGCATAAAAAAGGAACAGACGCCTCCGGTCTGTTCCTCACTGTCATTTATTTCTTTCGATCCAACAACTGTGGATCTACGAAATTGGTCTGGCGCATATTTCTGTAATAGTCATTTGCCGCCCTGACACTCTTCTTTGACTGCCGTATCCTGTTCTTAGTATAGGAAAAATAGTTTTCCACCAACTGTTTGTTGCGCTGTTCTGATGTCCGGATGCTGACACTGAGATCCGTGATCTCGGAGATCAGCCGCTGCATACGGATAATCTCTTCTTTGAAAGATTCTCTGGAAGCCATCAGCTCCTCGCGAACCCGGTCATATACTTTCTCGAATCCACTGTCCAGCAGTTCAAGTTCTGCAATGAAACGGCTCTTGGCTTCCACCGTACGATCAAACACTTCCATATCACTGTTCTGCCTGATCGCCTCTTCCTGATTGCCGTTTTCCTTCAGGAGCATCCCGAGTATGCCTTTCTTTCTTTCCAGACTTTCCAACAGGATATCCACATATTGTCTGATCTCTGCCATTTCCATCCTCTCTCTGTCAGGCGCCATGCGTATTGTTCTGCTTCATTACTTCTTTCCAGGTATCCCTCATGCTCCGCAGATGTGTCAGCACTTCTTCCAGAATCGCTTTATCCTTGTGGAAATTCGCTTCCTGGAGCCGCTGCATCAGATAATTATATACATTTTCAAAATCCTTATATACCGGATATTTCTCATCCAGGGTACGAAGAAATTCTTCAATGATCTTCTCTGTTTTGATAATATTGATGTGTGCCTTTTCAACGTCTTTGTTCTCAATCCCTGCAATGGCAAAGTTACAAAATTTGATTGCGCCGTCGTACAACATCAGTGTCAGCTCCGCAGGGGATGCTGTCAGAACTTTATTCTTGTTATAAGCTGCATACGCATTCGGCAATGGCATACCTGGTACCTCCTTGTTCCGTGTTCTTCCGTTACCTTTTTGAATCCGATCAGCCTCCGAACAGACTGGTGAGATAACTCTGCTGGGAGTTCAGCTTGGACAGCGCCTTCTCCATCTGTGTAAACTGGTTATAGTACCGATCCTCCAGAGCCTGCAGTTTCTTCTCCTGATCTTTTATCTTTGTCTTGTAATCATCATATTCCGTCTGCAGCCGCTTATCGTCATAAATCTTATACATACTACGATAATTGGTACGCTCCATCACCTCCTGCACTTTCCCTTTGAGATCACCTACCAGCTGGGTGAAGAAGCTGGTCACTGCCTGAGGGTCGCTGGCAATGGCTGCTTTCAGCTCATTGGAATTGGCAGAGGTATTGCTGTCATCCTCATCGCCGTCAATATGGAATACACCGCGTTCATTCTCCGCTGCCTTGAAATAGCTGAGTGTATTGATGCCAAAGCTGGACAGACTGTACTCTTTTCCGTTATAGGAGTAAGAACTTAACATCGTCGTCTTGAAGATATTAACCAGTTTGCCCAGATCCCCATCCCGGCGCAGAAGGGAATCCTTGATTTTCTTTTCCCACTGCTCTACCTCTGTCTCGGACAGAGCATCCTTTTCTTCATCGGTAAGAGGCTCATAGCCTTTCGCCGTATCCGCATTGTACAGCGTATCCATCTCTTTGATCAGTTCATTGTACTTCTTGAAGAAGTCCTTGACCATATCATAGATACCGTCCACATCATCCGCTGTCGTAATGGTGGTCTCTGCCCAGCTTGTGGGATTGCCCACTGCATCTCTCGCCGTAACGGCACTTTCGGCACTGGCCGTGATGGTCATGCCATTGATAGTAAATGTATTGCTGTCGGAAGTAAACTCCGCACCGTTTACGGTAATCACTGCATCAGAACCTACCACACGCGCCGCAGCCTTGCTGGCATCCGTAAGTTCCAGACTATGAAGCGCTTTGTTTGCTACCTCCGCAAACTCTCTGTGCTCCTTTTCCATTCGCTCCTTTAAATTGTAAGGAGCCTTGGGCACACCATTTTCATCAAACTGAATATCCAGAGAGGATCCCATGGACGATGCCGCCGAAGAAGCCACACCAAATCCTTCACTGGCTTTGCGCAGTTTCTCACGATCCTCTTCATTGGCTTTCGTAAGTCTCGCAAGTTCCTCTTCTGCCGCTTTCTTTGCATCAGGATCCGTCTCCTGATCCACAATCTTTTTCTGATCTGCGATTGCCTGATTGCCGGCATTGACAATATCCTGATAATAATCCCGCAGCACAAGAGAAGTTTCCGCCAGCTGCCTTTGTGCTTCCTGCGACTGATTGAAATTTCTCCTCAGATCTTTTTCACTTGTCAGCTTGCTTCTCTCTTCCCGCAGTTCCTGGACTCTCGCCATATAGCTCTGCAGATCCTCCATCATGGAAGAAGCTCTTTCCGCCGCTTTCTGCTCTGCCTTCTCTTTATAGATATCCTCATCAAGTACGAATTGTCCGCTGCCCTCGGGCTGCTCTTTAAAGGCTTCCGCCCAGAACTGATATTCCTGATAAGTAGGATTTTCCGCATCCTCCAGATCGCTCTTACTCAAAAGCCCCAGATTATTCAGCGCATCCAGCCCGTTCATATTGCCCGCAGTGATGGTGAAATCATTCTCCTGACCGGTCTGATTGGAAAACAGGAAAATACGCTGATTAGCCTCGTCAAAGTTGGCATTGATGCCCGCATCCTTCAGACTGCTAATCACTTCACTTATTGTGGAAGATCCCCGCAGCTCAACGGTCTTTTCCTTACCGCCTACGTTGACCCGCAAAGATACCTTATCTGTCGGGTCAAGTTTGTTACCTGCCTTACCTGCCAGATCAGACAATGTGGTCGAACTCTTTACACTCTTGTCATTGCTCAGCTTGCCGCCGGTCAGAGAACCGGCCTTGGCCAGCTTTTTCACTGCCAGAGACTGTGTCCCGTTCACTGCGGTATCGCCTGCGATCACACTGGCAATATTGCTGTCTCCCACCGTCGTTTTTTTCTTAATGTAAGAACCCTGCAAAGACAGGTTGCTGAGCTGGTCATTAAAGAAACTGTACACTTTGGCATTCAGATCTTTCCAGGATTCCTGCTTCCATTCCAGTTTCTTCTGCGCTTTTTCCAGTTCCTCTTTCTTGGCACTGGATGCCTTCACCAGCTCCTGAACCATGCTGTCAGTATCTAATCCGGATGCGATACCGGAAATTCTCATTGCCATATTTCTTTCCTCCTAGAGCTTCTCGTCAACCAGAATGCCTGCCATCTCCCACACCTTGGCGATCATGTCAAGCGTCTTCTCCGGCGGATACTCTTTGATGACCTCTTTCGTTTCCTTATCTACGATCTTGATGGTCACGCGGTTTGTATCCTCATGGATGCCGAAGATAGCTTCCGAATTGCTCATCTTTTTATTTAACTGATCTACCATCTTTTTGACGGACTCCTGAGACTGCTGCTCCCTGGCGCCGGCTCCCTGTCCGCCCTGCCCGTCCGCTTCTCCTGCATTGCCCACGACAAGCGTCGTATTGTCTACAGGTTTTTCTACGGTTGCCACGGTTACATCCATGTCCGCCGGGGCTGCCTTTTCCGCAGGTTTCTGCTTGGGTGCCTGTGTCTGTGCCTGAAATGTCATTACACTGCTTACTGGCTCAATGTTCATATCCATCACCTCCGTGTGATAATTATCGGTTACAAATATGCCTTATATCTACTCTTTTTATCGGCAAAAAAAAGAAAATGTTTATAGAATCCATAAACATTTTCCCGCCTTCCTCCCGGCTTTTCAGCCCAGGAGGTTTTTCAGCTGCTCAAAGCCCTCCGTATTTACGGCTTCCTTGTTTGCTTCCTGAATCTGTTCATATACCTCTTTGCGGTAAACCGGCACATCCCGTGGCGCCGAGATTCCCAGCTTCACCTGCTCACCCTTGATTTCCAGGACAGTGATCTCTATATTGTTGTTAATGACCAATGCCTCATTCTTCTTTCTGGATAATGCCAGCATACTATTCACCCGCTTTCTTTGCCGCCTGCAACATCTCATAAATGGGATATTTTACAGGGTATTTCTCATCGTCCACGATGACCTGACAGGCTTTTCTGGACTCTGTCTGCACCACAATGGGTGCGCGCAGATTGACGCTCATCTTTCTGATATCCGACGGCACCGTCAGCGTAACCAGCACCAGCATATGATCCTGATCCAGACGACCGATGGGTTTAAGCAGCTCATCCTCCACCTGGGGATTATACGAAGGCATTACCACGAGAGGATCCAGCACCGGCAGGGCAAAACCCGGCTCCTGCAGAGACTGCAGCCACTGAATCCCGCCTCCGTCCGTGTGCTCCGCATCATGCATCAGAGAGAATTCTTTCAGATCGGGAAAACCTATGATCCCATTGGTAAAACGGATGATTTTGTCATCATCTATCTCTATTTCGCCGAAAATCCTGGTCTTGATTTTCATAGTACAATACTCCTTTTCATCCTGTCATCAGATAAAATTCAGCAGTGTGTTTTCCGTAATCTTCCCGGTAGCCATAAGAGAAGCGTCATAAGCCAGCTTCGCATTGGAGAGATTGGTCGCCGCTTCCGCCGTATCCACCTGATCATTGTCGGCAATCAGATCCTTGAACGTCGTTTTCTGGGAAGAAAGACGCTCTTTGACCAGTTCCAGCTTCTTGGAACGTGTACCTACTTCTGTCAATGCCAGCGTAGCCTTGTCAAAATGATTCTGCATCCTTGTGCCGCCCTGAGAGAATGATACCTGCAGCTTTTCTTCCAGGAAAGTCAGCGTCTTATTGGCCGCCTCCAGATTTCTCTGCGCCTTCTCTTTGTCCGCATCGGGTGTCTCCGTGTTTTCAATTACCTTCGTCAGCGCCGTGATGGCAGCTTCCACATCCTGCACCTGCTCCAGTGTGTCGATGATATCTTGCACATCCCTGCCGATGGCATGGGTATATACCTCTGAGGCCAGCGTATTAACCCTCAGCTCCTGATTAAAGCCCACATCATAGGAAATGATCTGATCTTCCGAATCTTCGCTGAAATTGTGTTCTATCTTCTTGCCGTCAGGGTCTTCCGTGCATTTAAAATAATGCTCCGGTCTCAGATCACCGTTTCTCCAGTCGTCCTTGTTATAAGTAATGGTAATTTCCCCTTCGTTTACACCTTCCGTTCTGGAATAGTCGCGTGTGGCGGAAAGCATGTTATAGGCCGCATCATTTAAGATCAGCTCACCGGTTTCGGGGATAAATACGGCACAGGGCTGGGTATTTGCCTCCATCTCATAGACGGGGATCGGCTGACCGTTTTCATCCAGTATCTGATTGCCGGCCGCATCGGTTTCCCAGACCGGGGTATCCGGAACACCGTCACCATCCGCATCTTCCATTTTCTGCACCCGCTCATAGGCGTCGTCCACACCGTCGCCGTCTGTATCCACTGGCTGCGTCTTATAGCGGTTCTGCGCATACTGATAGGCATCCGCCTTTACGGCAACCGGCGGTGTCTGCGTCGCATCCTCTATCACAGGCATCCCGTCCGCCTCACTGATCACCTCCCCATATTTGGAGACTGTCACCACCGGAATGCTTGTCGGGGTATTGTGAATTCTGGAATCCCCTTCCCAGTATGTGATTTCCGGCTTTACGCTCTCATCCAGCTTATCATAGGCCAGTCTGAGCCGGTGAATTGTCTCTTTGCTGACATCGGTATCCGCAAAGGTAAAATCCGGATCGGTATAATTGCCGGCATTGATCTCGCCGATATTGCCCTTGCCGTTATCCATCTTGATATAGGTAATATTATCAAGCGCATATTTATCCACTTTTTCGGTAATCTGATAAGGCAGCTTCGTATCTTCCTGGAAACGGAGTTTGGTCGCGGTTCTGTAGCCTGTAAAAAGGCCTCTGCCCGCATAATCCGCATCGCCGGTACCGTAGATTTCATCTTTGAGCTGTTTGAGATTGTCAAGGATCGTCTTTCTGTCAGAAGACTGCTTATACTTTACAGCGCCGGTATTGCACTCTTCCAGCATATCCTCGATAATATCGCTCACGGTTTTGATGGCATCCTCCGTAACCGTCATCCAGCTGTCCGCATCTTCGGCATTTCTGTCCCTGTACTGAATCACTTCGGAAAATGTGGTGCGAAGGCGCAGGGAACGGATCGCCAGGACAGGATCCTCAGAGGGCCGCAGTATCTTCTTGCCGGTGGACATCTGATTATTGTATCTGTCTTCCATCAGTTTATTGGCATTCATATTGGTAAGAGAATTGTTCTGTATGATCTTATTGGTAATTCGCATTTTGGTCCTCCCTTATCTCTGATCATTCATAGTAACCCCCATGCCGCTTACTCGGCACCACTATGAATGAAAGGGGGTTACCATGAACCTTCCGGGGGATGCACACGGAATGCAAAAACGGCATTCCGGCGCTGTACGGTCAGCGCAGCAAGTGCGCAGACCTGCCGGAAGGATTTAATACTTTCATAGTAATCAGGCATTTTATACACCTGTCTGCAGGATCAGTCTGTCATACACCTCTGTCAGAGTCTGCACCATCTTGCAGGAAAGATTATAGGCATGGCGGTATTTTACCAGATTCATAGCCTCTTCGTCTTCGTCCACGCCATGCACGGACAGCCTCTGGTTCTGAATACTTTTGCCGATATTTTCGTAGTTCTCACCAAAGTCATCCGCACGCTTCGTATTCAGTGCAATATCCGAAAGGATGCACTGCAGAAACTGGCTGGCGGAACTTCCGCGGAAATTCATCCTGTTGACATTGGTTTTTAAGTCAATCAGTTCATCAACCACATCATATTTACTCTCCTCATCCGCATTGCTGGTATGCGTCGCCATTTTATCCGGATCCTTGAGGAGTGCATCCGATACGGAAAAATTCGATGCCGTCAGCCAGTAATAGCTGTCGTCCGAAGTGGATATGGAATAGGAAAAACTGCCGTCCAGCGCCGCATTGGGATGCAGCTTCTGGTAATCATCCTTATATTCTTTAAAATTGTCAAAATTCCACTGGGTATCGTCCGTGGCCTTATCCGCCCGGAAAAGATTCTGCCCCGCGTCGCCATAATTGTCGATCGCACCCTCCTGGGTCATGATCTCATTGAACGTTCTGGAAAAGCATCTGATCCACTCGTTCATCTGCTCCATATAATAAGGGATTCCCTGATATTCCACTCTGCTGCCGATGGTGGCATCCTTGCCGATCAGGCCGCCTATGCTGGTATCTTCATTCCTTGGCTGTGTGCTCAGTACGAAATCATAGGAATACTTACCGGAAGTCGCATCATAATTCATCGTCCAGGAGTCAAAGTAATAGTCCTTGTTTCCCAGTGTGATCTTGCCGCCATTATCAGGCAGCGTACACTTATTGATATCTTTCAGATAGTCTGCCGTCACATCCACAGTGATAATACTGTGATTCTGACCGTCTTCCATCCTCTTTATGTCCACATTGGACACGGAACCGTTGAAAAACTCTCCGTTATTGCCGTCGCGCAGATCCGCCAGCGCTTTCAGTTTGCCGCCCAGGCTGGCATTTTTCAGGCTGAAACGGTTGCCGTTGGACCAGTAGATATCATACATGCCGTCAGCATCGGACTGATTGACTTTCTCATAATCCTCTCTCGCCGTACAGGAAAGAGAGTAATAGGTCTGATCGTCCAGCAGAGTCTGGCGTCCGGCTATCCTGACGATAAAACGGCTGGCACCGGTATATCTGTCCGGATTATGCGGGTCAATGACCGGCTGCTCCTCCACATCCACATCTACGATCCCGGAGAGCTGGTCAATCAAAAGTGCCCTCTGGTCCCGCAGTTCATTGGCCTTGCTGCCGGATACCTCGATGACATTGATCTGCTTGTTCAGTACCAGAATCTCCTGCGCCAGTGAATTGATCTCGTCCACAAGGGTGCGGATCTCCGTATTCACATCCTTTTGCAGTTTCTGTATATTGCCCGCCATGGTATTGAAATATTCGGTCAGTGATTCTGCCGTACCCAGAAATGCCCTTCTGGGGTCTTCCCCGCCGGACTCCTTTTTCACATCGGCAAGGGCGTCATACATCTCATCTAAAAGCGTACTGAATCCTTTTAACTCTCCTTCTTCGATGTTCCCGTCATCCCTAAAATATCCCTCAATCTGTTTCATATAGTAGGATTTTACCGAAAATTCCCCTACTCTTGTATTGTTCTGCCAGTATTTGACATCATAATATTCATTTCTGTAGCGCTCAATAGACAATACATCCACGCCGGCGCCGGCACATCCGTAGCTGGTAAAGGTCCGCAGCGCTTCGCTGGCCTGCTGAACCGCATGCTGGCGGCTGTAGCCCTCTGTGTTCACGTTGGAGATATTATTGCCGGTCGTATTGATACCGGCATTGGCTGCCGTTATCCCCAGATAAGCTGTATTCAAACCAAAAAATGTAGATGGCATACTCTTCCTCCTTTACCTCCCTCAGCCTGCCAGGCTGTTGAGGAGATGCGCCAGCATCTCATTGACCACGTTGATATAACGGCTGGCAGCATTATATGCGTTCTGGAATTTGATCATATTGGTCATCTCTTCGTCGGAAGAAACACCCATGATCTGCTCTCTGGCATAGCAGGTTGCCTCCACGGTCCCCGCCTGCGTCTCACAGATTTTATAAAGCGCCGAACCGGTATTGGCCACCTGGGACACCAGATCGGAATAATAATCCGCAAAATTTGTTTTCATCCTGATATTGGGATTCAGATGCAGTTCATCCGTCTGGAATGCTTCCGCCAGTTTGGCTGCCGTCTGATAATCCTCTTTCCCGTCCGGCCGTCGCAGTCCCAGCTTGGTCGGCTCTTTGAGCAGCGCCGGATTGACGATCAGATTCATCGTCGTATACTGCGTTTCTTTCTCGTTCACATCCTCCTGATTATATTCCCATTCGCCGGTAAGCGAATTATAATCATATCCTTCTGTCACTTTCTTTTTGAAAAGCTGAATGGGCTGGTAGGTTTCTTCCCCGTTTACCACTACTTTTTCACACAGATAGCCCGTCTTCTGATCGGCTGCTCCGGCCAGAATCCCATTGATCTTTGTCGTCACCGCATGAATCAGCTGGTCAAATTCCGCCTGCATATTCATCACGATAGACTGTGAAATATCCCTGTTATAGGCATTCTCATCCAGAAGATCCGTATAATTGGCGCGCTTCGTCCCTCTGGCCAGCAGTTTGGCCTTTGTCCCACCCACATCGGTATTGGCCAGGGAGGATATGGTCGCACGCAGGTTGAATACTTCCGCCCCTTCCGTATTATAATGCTTGATACCGTCTTCTCCGATCGTATAATCCGCATCGGATTTCCAGAATGGCGTATAAAATCCGGTGATATTATCCTGTTCCAGGCCAATTTCAAATACCATATTTCTGGAGACAAAATCATGGCCTTCCAGCTGCACGGTCACATTGCCAAAGGTATCTTCTTTATAAGATATCCTCGCCATGGCCCCCAGTTCATCCAGTATCTGATTTCTGGCATCCCGCAGGTCATTGGCAGTCTCTTTGCCGCCCGCTTCCACCCGCACGATCCGCTGATTCAACGTAAACAGCTGATGGGCATATTCATTCATTTTTTTTACATCAGCCTCGATCTGCATGTTCAGATTGTCCTGATAATCACACAGTCCCTGATAAACCCCCTGCGCACTGTCAATAAACGCAGCTGCCCGCTGGATCACCAGACCCTGTACGACGGAATCCGTCGGCGTCTTGGCGAGCTCGTCTATGGCACGCTGAATATTGTCCATGGCATTATTAAAGGTAGCGCCATGCATCTCACCGAGAATCGTCTCCACCTGAGACATCGTCTCATAAGAAGCGGTATAATATGCGCTCCTGCCCGATTCTCTTCTGTATGTCTGATCAAGGAACTGGTCTCTGACCTGCCTTACCTTGGAGTAGGCAACACCCTGACCGAGCTGTTTGGGGGAAATGGCGGCGGGATTACGGGCAACCGTATTGTAATACATATCACTCTGCATTACCTGCTGCCTGGTATATCCTGTCGTGTCCAGATTGGACATATTGTGAGCTGTTGTATTCAGCGCATTCTGACTTGTCTGTAAGCCTGACTGGCCTACGAATAAATTTGCCATTAACGACATAATTATCACCTCTTTACCAACTTACTGTTTCGCGTCAAAGTTCCCTCTGTCCACGCCCATTATACTTCCGGCGCTGTATGCGCCCCGGTTATAATTGGCTGTCTCCGGCGCCCTCTTGAAGGACTGGAGAAGATTCAGATCAAATTCCACCATTTCCAGCGCCCCGTTTAACAGTTCCCTGTTCTGCGCATTCACATTCTGCATCAGTGCCAGTGTGTCGTGGAGTTTGTCATGTATTTCCGAAAGCGCTTTCTGTTCTCTCGGATTGTTCGCAAACATCTGAATCAGATTCTCCAGCTTCAGCTGTCCAACATCCTTGTTGATAACATTGGCAATATCGTGGATATGCTCCTCCCTTTGTGTTTCAAGGCGGTGTATCCTGTCGATAATGTTCTGTTCCTCATCCGTGATTTCCTGCAGCCGTACAATGTCACCCTGTACGATCACAGGTGTCTTCTTTCGCGATAATTCCAGCAAAATCTCGTATTCCGCATTCTCCTGTTCCAAAACCGAAATTAAGTTGTCAATCAAACTTGCCACCGGAATTACCTCATTTCATTATATTTTTGAAAGAGCTTCGCCGCCAGGCTCTCTTCACTTACCTGATAGGTTCCTTCCTGCACCGCACTCTTGATAGGCGCTGTGATCTCTTCTCTGATATCGGGTGTATTTGCCACAGCCTGCTTAGCTGTCTGGATATCTTTTCCCATATTGGAAATCTGTAACTGATCGGAAAAGCTGCCCTTTGCGGTCTTTTCAGCTTTTACGGTATTCTTCGTGCGGTAAAGCTGCTGCACCTGTGTATAACTTTCGATACGCATAAAACTTCCTCCTTCCATGGATCATTGCGTAGTTGTTATCTCACTATGTGTATCGGTTATTTCCTCTGAGACTTTAGTCATTTCCCGAAAATTATAAAATACGCACCGGTGCGCGCAGTTGTGCGCGAAGCATTTCCACCTCTTTTTTTGTGGCAAAATTTTCCGAAAACGCACTGGCACTGCCTGCTGCCAGGCCGGTCAGAAAGGCATGGGAAAAATCTCCTGCCTGCTGCCAGCCGGCCAGAAATCCGGCCACCATGGAATCGCCCGCTCCCACCGCATTGATCACATCTCCTGCAGGCGCAGGGCTCTCATATACCGCTCCCGTCTCATCCGCCAGCACGGCGCCTTCGCCGGACATGGAGATCAGCACATTGCGCGCCCCCATCTCCCGCAGACGCAGGGCATAGGGCACGGCATCCCTTCTGCCGGCTATGTCCGCGTCAAACAGCGATGCCAGCTCATCCCTGTTTGGTTTGATCAGAAAGGGCCGATAAAAAAGGGCTTCCCGCAGGCGCTCCCCGGTCGTATCCACGACAAAAAGAATCTCCCGGGCCGACAGCCGTTCCATCAGCCGGGCATAGAGATCATCCGGCGCGGATGCCGGGATACTTCCGGCCATCACCAGGATATCACCGGGCTGCAGCCTGTCCGTACGCAGATACAAAGCCTCCATCGCCTCCTGCGAAATCTCGGGTCCCATACCGTTGATTTCCGTACCTTCATAATTGTTCAGTTTGATATTGATACGGGAATACCCCTCATCCAGGGTAATAAAATCCGTGCGGATGCCCTGCACTGCGGCAAGGCGCTTTATCTCATCCCCCGCAAAGCCTGCGGTAAAGCCAAGCGCCGTGCTCTCGGTTCCCAGATTTTGCAGCATCATGGATACATTCAGGCCCTTGCCGCCGGGAAGTATCTGTTCGGCGGATGTGCGGTTGGTCTTATGTAAAGCAAACTGCTCCACGGTTACGAAGTAATCCAGGGAAGGGTTACAGGTAAGTGTATAGATCATAAGTATACTTCCTTTCTTTTGATGGATTGAAAACGCGGCAGGAACTATGATTTGGCACGTATTTTATTTTTATATGCTCTTTGGTATTTACGTTGCCTCAGTTTTTTATTATAATGTGACAGACATTGACAATCTTTATCACGATCCTTATTTTTATTCCCGCGCGCAAAAGTCAGGCACCATGCCTGCACAAGCATTCCCAAATGCCGCAGGAGCTTTACTTTGAAACCGGAAAGAGAGACAGCAATCATGACAGGGACATTTTATAATACGGCAACCATTCTGATCGGCAGTGTGGCAGGAAGTGTGTTTCGCAAAAGTATAGGAGAAAAGCAGCAGAAGGTTATGTTTGACGCCATGGGACTGGCGGCGGCGGGGATCGGAATCAATTCCATCGTTAATAATATGCCGGACAGCAAATATCCCGTTCTGTTTATCGTCGCTCTGGCTGTCGGAAGTCTGATCGGTGACTGGCTGGATATTGACGGAAAATTTCAAAAGCTCGTAAGCCGGACAGGAAACCACGGTCTGGGACAGGGGCTTTCCACCGCAATCCTGCTTTTCTGTATCGGCACGCTCTCTATTCTGGGACCGATCCGCAGTGCCCTGTACAATGACCACACATACCTCTTTACGAACGGCACACTGGATCTGGTGACTTCCATGGTTCTGGCCTCTACCTATGGGATCGGTATCTCACTGGCAGCCGCAGTCCTGTTTGTCTGGCAGGGAAGTATTTACCTCTGTGCCGGATTTGCGCAGGGATTTCTCTCGCCGGCATTTATGACGGAGCTCTCCATCGTGGGAGGCTTTCTGATCGCGGCTTCCGGCATCAGTATCCTGGAAATCAAAAAATTTAAGACCATGAATATGCTGCCTTCGCTGCTCGTTCCGGCAATATTTTTTCTGGCGAAGGCACTGATGGGGTAAGCAAAACGCCGCTGTTCAGGGCCGCCCCCGTTTTCCCGGCTTCAGATAGGCATCGACTCTTTTGACATTTTCATCCTGACTGCCAAATAAAGCGACATAAACTTTTCTGGCTTTCGCCGCATATTTTTCGCCCTCTGTATCCTCCGATATCCGGTACAGTGCCTGGGCAAGCCTCTCATAGCAGTATGCTGTCAGTTTGTTTCTCCCGCCATATATTTTCTCCCGCACCAAAAGGGCCGCCCGATAACAGGGGATGGCTTTGTATGGTATACCCTGTACATACAGAAATCTTCCCATATTATAATAAATGTCCGCGGCATCTTCACTTTGTTCCATTCGCGTCTGCACAATCAGTCTCTCTGCCTTTTGCAGATATTCCCATACTTTATCCGGACGCATGCGTATTTCCCAGACACCGGACATACTGTTATAGATTTTGATCAGGCGTGTGGAGTTCTGTCCATAAATATCTTCCACCACTTTCCCGGCTTTTTTGATATAGTTCCATGCTGCGTCTGCATCGCCGCTGTGCAAATATAGATTGCACAGATTTTGATACGCCCAGATCAGATCGCCCCTGGGTTCTTCCCCTTCCTCATCATGAAGCAGCTTTAATACCTTCTGATACTGCTGCAGGGCGCCTGTCAGATCGCCCTGCTCTTCATACACTCTGCCGATATTATTGTACAGGCATGCATTGCCGTAATACTGACTGCCGTATCTTTTTATCTGATAAGAAAGCAGATCCCGATAGATCGCCAGCGCCCCGTCAAACTCTGCCCGGCCACAGCACAAAATTGCCTTCCGGTTCAGTGCCACGCAGCCACGGATACAATATTTCCTGCCAGTCTCCTCATAAATTTTTACAGCATGATCGTAACATGCTTCACACTTGTCATAATCGCTGACCGCATGATAGTAGCGGGCATATTCCACAAGCGCATCCGCATATCTCTCATGGTTTTCACCCAGCAGTTCCCTCACAAAGCAAAGCGTTTTCTCATACCAAAAGACGCTTCTCTCCGCCTTTTCCAGATTAAGCCATGTAGCAGCAAGAATCCATATATTTTCCAGATCCGCAGGTTCCATATTTTTGCACAGATACTGCTGATCTGCCGCCTCGGCCAGCGATTCGACAAATTCATTTTCCTGATACGAAATATAGGTTCTGATAAGATTCCAGCTTTTCATGCATGACAGATACAGAGAAAGATCTCCTTTTTCCCCACTGCCGCGTATCCGTTCTTTCATTTCCCTGTATCTTGCAGCTTCCAGGTTATCATCGCCCCAAAGCTCCGATGTGACAGGCGCATAGGCAACAGAACTCTCTTCCGACAGTTCCCGAAACGCAAAATGATACATAATGCAAGAATAAAGATCTCTCGCCTTTCGTGAAAGCAGTATCTTAAAATAAGGAGATACACCCAGCACCAACAGCTTTCCGATGGACAGGAGCTGATCCCGCATAAAATTCAGCTTTTCAATCGCCTCTTCATCGCCATAACGCAGGCCCAGTACCTGAAGGTTGTAAATAACCACAACACCCGCCTCCGATTGCGATGCCCACATCCTGAAATCCCCGGCGCCCACCATGTCCCGCTCTTTTGTATCATCTGCTATATTATGGAGTATCACATGCTCTTTCCCCAGTCTCTCTCTGATCAGATTGGCCCACATACCCTGATCTTCGGACTGGAACAGACAGATTCCCTGTCTTACTTCCTTTAAAATCAGCAACAGCATGGCAAGCTGCTCTTCGTTGCTCGTTGCAGCATCAGTCATAAAACACGCCTCCGTCACGACCGGGTTATTTTGTGATTCTGCAACAGCCATTTCTCAACCAACGGATGCAGATCACACCATCTGGCGCCATTATATTCCAGTACGGCGCCGACCTGCAGAAGTGTCGTAATTTCCTCTGAGGAAGAAACAAATTTATTGCCTCTGTAAATATCTTCCATCCTTCCGATCAGTTCATCGCTGTAACGGCCATTGATGTCTGATTCCAGAACGGCCAGTGCTTTTTCTGCGTCTTCCTGCTCAATCAAGGCAGATCCCCTCAGCCTTGCCCGCAAAGCCGCATCACAGATGCAGCGGAACAAATCCCTGATATAACCGCCCGTCCCGCGGATCAGCAGGGCCAATGCGCCCTCCGTAAAAAGAGACAGACTGGCACGTTTTTCAATCATTGCCTTTATCGTGTCAAATCCCTCCGTATAACCGCTCTCATACGCTCCCTGCTGCCAGTTTCGGATCTTGATCATCGGAAGTTTTTCCGGACTTGGAAACCATATCTGGATATCCTTATATTCCGGTGTATAGGATAACGAAATCGGAAATGTCACAAGCAAATGAAGCTGCAGTCCCTGAAACCTTGATCCATTTTCCTGAAAAATCTTCCTTGCCTGTCCCAGCGGAATCTTATCCAGGCCGTCCAGGATCACAAACGGCACTTCTCTCTGGCCTCTTTTTCGTAATTCCTCTCTGATATCTGCTATGACTTCTCCAATCTGCCTGATCAGCTCACTGCTGCGGGGTTCGATCTGTATCCGTATTTCCTTTTTGGATTCCGCACTGTTTTTCAGGATTGCCCTGACCCCGGCCAGGAGATGAAGTACTTTCCTGATACCGCCAGCGGCGTCTGCCTCCAGCGAAACCTCCATCCCTTCCTGCATGAAAATCGTTCTGGTCAGTTCCGCATCACTGTTCCAGTAGTTCTCTATCTTTTTTACAACAGCATCGCTGATCCGAAGCCCTTCTTCACATGCCCGGCTGACAAGCAGGTCAAGAATATAAAACAGGACATCTGTGTACTCCATATCCCCGGAATCCAAATCCATGTCACATCTGCCAAAGCACGTAAAAAATCCCTGCTCCTGCGCCGCATGTTTCAACCGGTACAACTCCGTCGTCTTCCCCACACCGGCATGGCCTACAAATAATTTATGAATCAGCGAGATATGAGAGTCTTCCAACAGCAATGCCATCTTCTCAACAAACCCCGAATAAGGATCTCCGGTTCTCGCCTCTGTGGTATCCTGATAAAATCTCCTGATGGCAGCTTCATCCGCAAGCGGCCCCGGATAAAAAACGTCCTGCAGCTGATCCACACGATCCGCTCTCACATATAACATGTCTCACCTCTGCTTTCAGTCAGTTCTCACCGGAAACCCTGCCGGTTCAAACTGTCCGTCCTCTCCTCTGGCAAAAGCGCTTCCATACGGCGCGTCCAACAGCGGGAGGATATCGGGATCATAATTGCAGACCGTATTCAGCTCGCATACTTCCGTATGAGACGGATCATCAATATATGACTCCGACTCATCTCCCGCGAAAAACCGCCAGCCGCTGTCCGGGAGTTCCCCATCCGGCTGCTCCCGATAGCACCATCCCACTTTCCTTCCTGCAATTGTGATCTCATCGGTGACAAAACAGCCCGCCGGGCCATCCCAATGCGTCAGATATTTTTTTAATTGCGGCGGCCACAGAAGAAATTCCTTCCTGCGTGGGGGTACATACCACAGGCCGCTCCCCCAGGCCCTGTTATCTTCCAGCAGAGTATGCACCAGCCGCATCCACAGCTTTTGTCCCTCCTGGAGCTGCGGCAGTTTCGTTCCATGCCGGAAATCCCAGTACATCTGCCCGCATACCAGACTGGCGGCATACTCCGGCCAGCTGCCAAAAATCTGCGCCTGCGTGATCCAGTGCTCCGCCAGATCATCCAGTTCCCTGCGGCTGATCAGGCCACAGGCAAAGCCTGCCCGCAGATGCCCCACACATTCGCTGATATCCCAGGCCAGATATCCCCGATGTCCCACGATCTCATAAAACTGCGCGGAAAAATCCCTGGCCACCGTAAAAAATTCTCTGGCACCGTCCTGCAGCTGATACATGGAAAAAGGCGGTCGCCCTTCCCAGAATCCCTCAAAATCCAGATACTGACTGTGGCACAATATCTCCTGCCTGCAAAAATCCAGCATGGAATCTTTGTCCGTAATACCAAATATCTTTTCCAGATGCGCCCTGCACGCCTCCCTGCTCTCTTCCTCCGCGCAGATGGGAAGTGTCGTAAAATACTCCTCTCCCGCCTCCCCGGGCCCCGGTATCCCCGGCGTCCTGCGCAGTGCCGCCACACCCGCCAGCAAAGCGATAAAAGCATCCCGCCCACACATACCGCGCTCTGCGGCTCCCTGCCCCTGATACGAAGCAAGCAAATCCTTTACCGGCAGTTCAAGTCCGGTGTCATACGGATGAAAATCATGGAGTGCCGAAATGTCCATATACCCTTCCCCCTTTTCAAATGTCAAAGCTGTTATTATTTTATCATAAATGGAGAAAACCAGATAGGCATAAAACACAAAAATTATGGCAGCCATAATCCCAGTTTACAACCGGACGACAGGAAAGCTTCCGCGAAATATATATTACATGATTTGCAAAAGAATTTCTGTTGGGGTAAACACAGGAATACCCAGGCCTTCAAAATCTCTTTTGTTTCGGGTGACAATACAATCACAACGTATAGATTTGGCGCAAGTAGCAACAAGACAATCCTCAAAATCCTTTGCCCGTTTCTGCAATGCAATCAGAACATCATTATTAGTAACACTGCATACTTTGACAATCTCCAAAAGTTTTCCAACTGCCTTATATGCCACATCAGTGCTATGGGTATATTTTCTTACAAGATAGTAGATGTCGGTAACAGAAGATGCTGATACAAAACCGTCTATTTTGTGTTCTTCACAAAACTTCAGAACCCTGTAAGAGTCCTCTGTAAAAGCTTCTCTTTCCAATAATACATCAATGATTACATTCGTATCACACATTATTTTCATATTTTAACAGACGCTCCTCACGCAAAGAATCCATATCTATATCAGAAGAAATATCACCAAGCATTCCTCGCAGGGAATCCACAGCAGAAATCTGGGGATTTACAACTTTAGCAACCGTTTTTCCATTGCGAGTAATAAAGACGTCTTCCTTGGCAATTAATTCAAGGTACTTACCGAAATTAGCTTTAAATTCTGTCGCTGTAACAACCATGACTAAATCCTCCTTTTATTTATATATCCAGTATTTAAAAATTGCCGGAAAAGTATAATAAACGGCATATGGATCAAAGTGCTCTGAGGGCAAGAATTTAGTGCCGTTTATATAGATTATTCTTATTATATGCAATTTGGGAAATAAAATCAATAAAATCGTACGAAATCTGAAGAAATGATATTAAAAACCGTTCGATAGGAAAGAAAAAACTTATGGCTGACTTTTTATTGAATAAGCCCCATTTTTCCTGTATACTTTGATTATTACAGAAAAGTGGCAATCATTTTGAAAGAAAAGATACGAAGCAACCACAAACAGGAGAATACGTATGATACCGGGAAGTTTTGCCGCATGGAATATCAAAAATATACTGATCCGTGTCATCATCGCCACCTTGCTGGGCGGTCTGATCGGTCTTGACAGAGGTATGAAACACCGGGGTGCGGGCACAAAGACGATCACGGTCGTCTGTCTTGGCGCCACACTGGTCATGCTGACAGAACAGTATATCCAGGTTAATTTCCCGGGTCTGGCCAATATGAATCGTCTGGCGGCACAGGTCATCAGCGGTGTGGGCTTTATCGGTGTGGGGACGATCATCATCTCCCGCCACCGTGTACGGGGACTGACCACCGCCGCCACCCTCTGGGCAAGCGCCTGTATCGGTCTCGCCGTCGGCATCGGTTTTATCGAAGGCGGCATACTGATCACGGTCATGATGATGCTTTCCCTCCATATCCTGCCTTTTGTAGAGCGTTTTGCCACCAGGCATTCCCGCTACTGCAATGTATTTGTCAATCTGGAAGACAGTCATCATCTGCACGACATTCTGCAGAATCTGAGAGATACGGGCATTGTCATTGATTCGGTGGAAATCGGGGAATCCAAAATCCCCGGTGAAGGCGTCTCCGTACATATGGTACTCTATACAAAAAGAGGGATGGAACGAACGGAAA
This sequence comes from uncultured Lachnospiraceae bacterium, assembly GCA_910587155.1. Taxonomy (GTDB): domain Bacteria; phylum Bacillota; class Clostridia; order Lachnospirales; family Lachnospiraceae; genus VSOB01. The sequence continues at coordinate 49,120 of CAJULA010000012.1, read as the reverse complement.
TCTATCAGACACTGATGAAGTCCGATCAGGTCGTCTCGGTGGATTTTCTGTAAAATCAGTTAAGGAAGCGCTGATTAAAGATCACTCTCCTCCAGATCCAGATAGCGGAGCACCCGCTCCTCCGGCCTAAGATCCAGTGCCGCGATATTTTCTTCCATCCGTTCCGGTTTCGCAGTGCTCACCACGGCAAACGTATTCAGACGCTGGCCAAACAGCCACGCCATGGCCATCTGTGGTACACTGCAGCCATATTTTGCCGCCATTTCCTCACACCGCCGCAGGCGCTCAAAATTATCCGCACAGGCATAGCCTTTCATGGCAAAATCATCCATCACTTCCCCGGCACGCTCAGGCTGCGCGCTTTTCACTCTCCCGGAAAAAAGTCCCCTGCCCAGGCCGGAATAGGCAATCACCGGCATACCAGTCCTCTCATACCAGTCGCGCGCCTGCCTCTGGACAGGTCCGGAGATGCAAAGGCCGCCTCCGCCCCACATATCCCGCACCTGCTCGGCCAGTCCAAAATTGGGACTGGACACCGTAAACGGAATCATACTATGCTGATAGGCATATTCATTTGCCTCCTCAATCCGCCGATGCGACCAGTTAGAGCCTCCGAACGCCCCGATTTTTCCTTCCGCATGGAGCGCATTAAAAATTTCCACCACATCCCCGGCTGCCACCTGCGGATCATCCCGGTGTGCCAGATAGATGTCAATATAATCCGACCGCAGGTTTTCCGCTGATACCTGAAAATCCGCCCGAATTTCTTTTTCATTCAGCCGCTTCGTCCAGTCCGGATCAGGATGCGCGCACTTGCCCAGGATAACTACCTGATCCCGCAGTCCCCTCTCATCCATCCACTTCCCCAGCGCCTGTTCCGCCAGGCCATACACCCTGGCGGTATCAAAAGCGTTAATCCCCAGCGCAAACATCCCGTCCAAAAGTACATTCCCCTCTCCCTGCGTGGAAAAAGGCGGATTCGCCGTCCCGTAAAAGATACGGGACACTCTTTTTTTCACATAGGGAATCTGTGCATATTCCATGGCTCTTTTCCTTTCTGTCAATGGCAGGCTTATGAGGCAGACACCGCAATGTTACACTATACCAGCTCTCTCACACTCTCATACACCTTTCGATACCGTTCGTAAATGCGCTGATACTTCTCATACATCTCTGTCCTGGGCTCATACACCTTTGTCTTTTCCACCATATGCGCGGCGGCATCTTCCAGATCACGGAATATGCCGACGGCGATGCCGGTGAGCATGGCGCTGCCTACCGTACCCGCATCGGACGTAGCCAGCGCGGTAATCGGGACATGCAGCATATCGGCCTTCATCTGCATCCAAATCTCGGATCTGGCGCCGCCGCCCGTGGCATGAAGCATGGTAAAGGAAAGATCCGACTGCCGCAGATATTCCAGATTGGTCAGCATTTCATAGACAACGCCCTCCATACAGGCATGGTAAAGCTGCTTTGTCGTCACGCTCATATCCAGGCCCAGAATGGCGCCTTTGGAACCGCTGTCCATATAGGGCGTGGCAGCCCCGGCAAAATGAGGCAGCACAAGCAGGCCTGTAGGCCCCTGATACCCCCGTTCCAGATAATCATAGACGGAAATTCCTTCCTGCGCCGCCAGTTCTTTTTCCTTTTTGGCCAGGGTATCCGTGCACCACTGCATCAGGGCACCGCCGGTATGGGAAAAAGCATAGCAGACGTATTTTCCCATCACATAGGGAACTACGGCAAACTTTCCCCGGCTCATGGCATCCAGATCAGGCAGAGCGTCATAAACCGGCGTCATACACTGTACCGTGCCTGCACCGTCCACTGCCTTATCCGAAGTAAAAACCCCTGCCCCGATCGCTGCCGCCACCTGGTCATGTCCGATGGATACGACCAGCGTATCCGGTGAGAGTCCTGTTTTTTCTGACACTTCCGGGAGTATTTTGCCTGCAGGCGTACCGATGGGCACTGGTCTGGACATAAGCGTTTTCCCGATCCCTGCCTGCTGCAGGATTTCATCACTCCAGTCCAGCTTCGTAATGTCAAACGCCTGAGTGCGGGCCGCCAGAGAATAATCAATCTGCGCCTGGCCGGTCAGATGAAATACCACATAGTCTTCGATCAGAAAGAAATGCTTTGCTTCGGCATACACCGCCGGCTCGTTTTCTTTCAGCCACATCATCTTGGAAATACTGTACATCTCATGGGGGTCTACCCCTGTTATGTGCAGAATCCGTTCCCTGCCCAGTTTTTCCGTGAGCAGTTCCCGCTCCTTTCTGCCTCTGGGATCGGTGTAGAGCATGGCCGGGTACAGGGCGCACCCTGCTCCGTCCGTGGCCACGAAAGTCTCTCCGAAGCTGGTGACGCCGATACCGGCAATATCCGGACAGACCTGTGCCATCTCTTTGATCACCTGCCACACCATATCCAGTATCGCCTGCGCATCCACCTCATGCTCTCCCCTGTCTCTTCTGACAGGATAATCCCGGTATGCCTTGCCCAGATAAGTACCGTTTTCATCAAACACCGTCAGTTTACAGCCCGTCGTCCCGATATCCAGTCCTGCAGTCTTCATCTTATCCTCCCACAATCCTCAAATCCCGGCCGGAGCAGCACGCCCCGGCCACCGTGTATCTCTCCTCTCCGGCCGTCTCTGAGATCCTCACGCATCAATATCCACCCAGTCATATCCAAGATACGTGGTAAAAGCCTCCTGTAATATCGCCTTCATATGCCCCACGCCGACGGATGTATGATGCTTGAAGCCGCCTCTTGCCAGACGGATCAGCTTATCCTGCAGATCCGGAATCTCCGCCACGCCGCCGCAGCCAAAGAAGCCTTCCTCAATCACATCTTCCGTAAATCTGCCCTCACTGGCGTAAACAATTATCCTCCCGTCCCTTGTCTGGCAGTTGGAAAATGTCATGGCAAACGGACGGATTCTGCCTTCGTTGCTTCCCCAGCCGCTGCCGGGATCGCCTTTGGCAAACATCTTATGCTCTGTCACGGTCCCTTTCCCACTCATCAGACTCTGCGCCACCGGGCCGCAGTGGAAAAGGATCACCTTATTTTCCTCTTCCCCATAGTTATTATTCCAGTCCAGTACCGCCGTTGGCTTCTCACTTGCCAGGTTCATGGCACGCATGGTCAGTGCCGAACACATATCAATCTCGCAGGAAGCCACGATTCCCCGATCGTTCAGTTCGCTCAGCAGCACACACGGACAGATGCGCAGTACCTCCTCCATCTCATTCCAGCACCGCAGCGTCAGCGCGTCCAGGCTGTATGCTTCTATGTACTCATCCAGCACTGCCGATACCTTTGCCAGTGTCAGCATATTGTTTTGGGGCACCCCGGAACAGTCCGTATAGGACTGAAGGCGTTGCAGCTTTTCCAGTACCGCAACGTCATCATCCGCCTTCTTCCCCACCTTGAAGAACAGCTCCGACAGATCGAAGGATTCTACATTGATGCCATATTTCTGCAGCGTGATCTCATCAAAGCGCACTGTCTTAAAGGCCGTGGTACGGGCGCCGATGCATCCCACGTTAAACCGCTTCATTCCATTTACCACACGGCATACGGCGGCGAAATCCCGCAGATTTTGTGCAAACGCCTCCGAACGAGGATGTACGACATGAGGCTTCATGACCGTAAACGGCACCTGATACTGGGTGAACACATCCGTGACGGAAAATTTTCCGCAGTACGCGTCCCTTCTGTGGGCAAAATCCATCTTGCCGATCTCATCCGGGTAGGCCTGCATAAGAATCGGCACCCCGGCATCCTGCAGGGCGGTGATGGCGCCGTTTTCATCGGCGAAAATCGGCATGGAAAAAATCACACCATCGTACGCCCCTTCGTGTTCTTTCAGCCACGCGGCATACATCCTGCCCTCTTCTCTCGTTTCCACACCACCATAGCGGGTCAGCCCTGCGTCCATGGCGATATAGTCATATCCCGCATCCGTAACCGCTTTGATCATATCTTCTCTTGCGCCGTAAATCAGTTCCCCCGGCATAAATCCTCTGTTGCAGAAACAGAGCGCAAATGTCATCTTCCTGCTCATCTTTGATAACCCCCATCCCACATTACTCTATATTGGCAAAGACTTTCATGGCCTCCTTGATATTCTCCTTCATGGCAGCGCCTGCCCTGAGCGCAGCTTCCGTGAAAAATACCGGCATACCCTCTTCCACGCCTGCCACGTATTCTGCCAGGGCCGTACCCGCGGCCTTGTCCATATACGTAAAATAGTTGATCTTCCGCACACCTGCTGCCACTGCTTTGCGGAAATCCTCACTGCTGACACCGGAGCCTCCATGCATAACTACCGGCATACCCTCTGTCTCTTTTCTCACCTGTTCCACGACGGAAAAATCCAGTCTGGGCTCCGTCAGATAGATGCCATGCGTCGTCCCGAAAGAACAAGCCAGCGCATCAATGCCTGTCTCCTTTACAAACTCCTTTGCCTGCACGGGATCAGTATAAATCTTAGTGTCATCCCCGTCTCCTGCGCCATCCCCCGCGCCGGACTCCCTGCGTCCCATGGAACCCAGCTCCGCCTCTACGGATGCTCCGGTCTTTGCCGCCATCTCCACTGCCTTCTTCACATGCGCCACGTTTTCCTCATAGGGCATGGTGGAGCCGTCAAACATAACGCCGGTAAATCCAATGTCGAGTACTTTCTGCACATAATCAAGGGTTTCGCCGTGATCGAGGTGTACGCAAACGGGCACTGACGCTTCTTTGGCCCGGGCAATCATCACCGGCCCGATCACTGACACGGGAACAAACACTTCATGGCACTGCGCTGCCTGAATGATGACCGGAAGCTGCAGTTCTTCCGCCGCCTCCAGAATAGCCAGCAGGCTTTCCAGATTGGGTGTGTTGAACGCGCCTACCGCAATCTTTTTTTCTTCCGCGATTTTTAAAATTTCTTTTAACGTAACTAACATAGATAACATCCTCCTTATTTTAAGTTCCACAGCTTCTCTCCGCTTTTCGTTCCATGCACAGTGCGGCTATCTTCTTATTTTCTATAGTAACAGATATCCGCGGGAAGGGATATAGATTTTCGTTTTTATTTCTTTGAAATCGTTCGAAAAGACATCAAAAAAGCAACCGCACCGACCAAAGTTAGGTTGCTTTTTTGATAACCATATTACTGAGGCTCTGCAAAGCTATTGCCTCTCATCTTTCTATATCCACTCCGATGCCCAATCGCCAAGCGCTTTTCCTGACGTATCTGCCCCAAACCTTTTCCCGGTGGCTACTTTCGCACCCGGCGCCAGGGTCTGTATGTTTTTCCCGCACTCTACCATCGGGCTTCCGCCGAAATTTGCCCGGCCAGCCGCTCCGCCACCTTTAACAATTGTGCGGACAGGAATAAATCCTGAACCTGCTGCTCAGTGAAATTCTTTTGCTCAGTAAATATCAACTTCATATTTTTTTATCCAACTACGCTTTCCAAAGGCTGTGCAGATTACAATATGCATAAACTGCCTCCGCTTCATCACCCTCGCAAAGAGCAAAACATACCTCCGGTTTATCTCCTGGATGCAACGCAGGACAGTGCGGATTTCAGGACTATAATTATTTTATTACCGTATTTAAAAAACAGACCGGTACTACCCCTGCCAGATTCCGTAGCGGTCAGTCAGGCAATCCATAATCCGTTAAACATGTCATAACAGATCAGCCACTCTGCCCGCCAAAAAAGCATCCCAGCACACTTTCCAGATACCAGGTGTCCCGAACTCCTGCCGTCTCTACCGCCGAATGCATCGAAAGCTGCGGCAGACCGATATCCACGGATTCCATCGGAACACGGGCGGCAGACAGATTGCCCAGGGTGGAGCCGCCCGCCAGATCGGAACGGTTGGCAAAGGTCTGGAAAGGTACATCCGCCATACGGCAGAGACGTTTCATCCGTGCCGCCGAGCAGGCATCCGTCGTATATTTCTGGCCGCCATGATATTTGATCACAATACCTGCGTTTAAACAGGGCCGGTTGGTAGGATCTGATTTCTCAGGATGGTCAGGATGCATCGCGTGGGCATTGTCGGTGGAAATCAGAAAGCTGTCCGCAAGCATCCGCAAATATTCCGTCCGTTCCAGCCCCAGTCCGCTGCAGAGGCGGTAGAGGGTATCTTCCAGAAAGGTGGAATCCGCGCCCCGCCCGCTCCTGCTGCCCACCTCTTCATGGTCAAAGACAGCGCAGAAATTGATGTATCCGGGGGAAACATTCTCTCCAAAAGCCTTGATGCAGGCATAGACACACTGCAGGTCATCCAGTCTGGGAGAAAGGATAAATTCACCTTTCCGCCCAAATATCCGCCCCTGCTCCCGTACATATAAAAACAGATCATGGCCAAGAATTTTTTCCGGCTCTGCCCCAACCTGCTCCGCAATCTCAGAGAGCAGCCAGCCGACGCAGTCGGAGCCGCCTTCCCCATACAGAGGAAGCATGTCCTTCTGCGGATCATACGCCACCCCTTTATTGATATCCCGATTCATATGAATCGCCACTCCGGGGATCACCAGCAGATCGCGGTCGATATTGACAAGTCTCGTCTCCAGTCCCTGCGCGCCTTCCAGCACGACCCTGCCGGCAACCGACAGCGGGCGGTCCAGCCAGGAGCCCAGGATCATCCCGCCATATTTTTCCGTATTAAGGGTAACATAGTGCTTTTCCACACCGATTTCCGGATTTTCCTTTATTTTAAACGCCGGAGAATCACTATGGGCAGCCGTGCCATGAAATCCTTTGATTTTGTTTCCGTCAGGAATCCGGAAAGCAATCAGGGAAGCCCCTCCCCGGATAATATAATAATTCTTTCCAGATACCGGCCTCCAGACATCGTTTTCCCTTAATTCAATAAAACCCTGCTCTTCCAGCATTTTTTTTATGTTGGCAATCACATGAAAACTACAGGGGCTTTTTTCAATAAATGCCATCATCTCTTTTGCTGTCTTTTCGTAGTCTCTCTCCATCTTTTTCTCCCTTCCGCGCGCCTTCCCGTTACTTTCCCGCGCCGGATTTGCGCTGCGAAGCAGCATTTTCCTTTGCAAATCCGTGCGCATCCGCCGGAGGCTCCAAGGAAGTGCTGATTTAATCAGCACTTCCTTAGTATTATACGCAGTCTGCCGTATTGATACAAGACGGTCAGCACAGCAAAACAGAGGCAAAAGCCCCTGTCTGTAAAGCTTTTGCCTCTCATCTTCTTCCTGGCCTGGCGATCAGCCCTCGATGGCGATATATTTATTCTCTTCCACCGCAGGCGCAGCCTCTTTTCTGGGAATTACCAGTGTCAGAATACCATCCGTAAATTTTGCTTTGATATCCTCCTGCGTCACTTCTCTGCCTACATAGAAGCTCCTGCTGCAGGAGCCCAGATACCGTTCCCGGCGGATGTATTTGCCCTGACCATCCTTCTCATCCTTTTCCGTGTTGGAAGAAGCACTGACGGTCAGATAGCCATCCTTTATCTCGGCTCTGATATCCTCCTTCTTTACACCCGGCAGGCTCATGCTCATCTCATAGGTATCCCCCATGTCCCTGACGTCGGTCTTCATCATCTCATTCATACCGGAATCATAACTCTGTCCGCGGAATGGATATCCGAAGAAATCATCCAATAAGTTCTCTCTGAAAATACTCGGCATCAACATATATCATCTCTCCTTTTTTTGTTTGCTTGTTTTATTTGTTATCTTTGTTCTATATGAACTATATCATATATTATTAGCACTGTCAACAGGTGAGTGCTAAAATTATGTGAAAATTTTGTGAAGACCGTTTGTATTCCTTTTCATTGTTCCCACGCGAAAAGAACCTATGCATTTTCTATTGCATTTCCTCTCTTTTTGACATATGTAGGCGGCATTTTATTATCTCTGCTCTTAAACAGACAAAAACAAAAGTGCCCAAATGATGGCGTACCCCCTTTATCGCCACCATCGCGGTGCCCCAGTTTGTATCACTCCTCTCCGGCGGTGCAGTAAAGGGATAACGATGACAAGGCAATGAACAGCGGATTGTATTAAGTAAGGAATCTTCCATCGTAGAAAAAGGCCTGCCGCGAACCGGAGATTACACACCACAACAATTTTCCGCTCTCCTGGCAGGACTGCTGGCGAAAATCATTTCTTGACAATCTGCGCAAAAATGTTAGAATTAGAATAATTCTAAATATTGCCATTTCATTTTGATAAAGAAAGGGAATCATGACAAAAAATGCCAGATCTATTTTAGATATCATCAATGACTCCGATTCGCATTTGACAGCGGAGCAGATTTACCTGCAGTTAAAAGAAAAAAATAAGACTGTCGTATTGGCTACCGTTTATAACAATCTGTCGTATTTGTATAAAGAGGGACTGATCCGGAAACTTTCCGTGGAAGGATACCCCGACCGCTATGACAAGATTGTCCGGCATGATCATCTTATCTGCCGGAAATGCGGAAAGCTGTCGGATATCCTGCTCGAAGATCTGACAGAAAAACTGCAAAGCCAGTTAGGTATCCCCATGCTTTCCTATGATCTGAAAATCAGTTATATCTGCGATGAATGTTCCAAAAAAGAAAATGAAGGTGAAGAATCATGAAGATCAGAAAAAAGTATTTTGACAACGCCATCCAGGCCATTTCAGAACTTCGACCTATGGACTATGAGTCATCTGGCGGAGAACTCAACAATATCCACCGCCGATTGCTAAATGGACGAAAAGAATTCGAGCAAACAGTTACCAAAACCATGGATGCCGTCATGCAAATGAGTTCCACGGATCTGACACTGGAAGCCAATGTGGAGGCAATTGAGCAGATCAGCACCTCAATTTCAGCGGCCGTGCAAACGATAGGAAAATCATCCCAGGCCACTGTCGGCATTACGACAGATATTGCAAAAACACACGAAAACCTGACTTCCACGATCATCGAAGTATCCGATGAATCCGGAAAAATCATGGAAGATATCCGTCACTGTGAATCAGAATTCACTTCCATCACCGAACTGTCGGCTGATGTGATTTCCACCGCCAGAGAGATGAAAGCTGATATCTATGGACTGCTCGATATCATCCAGAATATGAATGATGCGATTGCGGCAATTAATTCCATATCTGCCCAGACCAATCTTCTGGCACTGAACGCATCCATAGAAGCGGCGCGCGCAGGAGAAGCCGGACGCGGATTCGCCGTTGTCGCAGAGGAAATCCGGGAACTTGCGGATGAAACAAAGGCGCTGACAGGACGTATGGGCACCTTTGTCAACAGCATCCAGACCGCCTCCCGCAAAAGCTCGGCCAGCGTGGATACAACTGTGAGCGAACTGGAACATATTGATGAAGAAATACAAAAGGCATGGGAGATTACCAGAAACAACCGCAAAGGCATGGATCATATCGCAGACTCCGTGACTTCGCTGGCGGCTGTCAGTGAAGAAATCAGCAGTTCCATGAACGAATTAAACCACCAGATGCAATACGTGAATGAGCAATGCCAAAACCTGACGGAAAATGCCGATTCCCTGGCAGATTCCAGCCATTCCGTGGCAGAACTTGTCTTACCTTCTAAAAACATAGAAAAGCAACTGGACGAATCTGCCAAAATTATGGGCGGGATGGCGAAAGATCCTTTTTATATGCCGGACAATCAGATACTCTTAAACTGCCTCAATATCGCAATCGACGCACACCAAAACTGGCTGCGCACGTTAAAGAATATGGCACAGAGCGGAAAAGTGGAAATATTACAGACAGACTGCACAAAATGCGGCCTCGGTCATTTTTACCATGCTTTTAAACCCGTAAATCCAAAAGTACTGGAGATCTGGAATGGCATTGACAGCAAGCATCAGGCCTTCCATTCCTGCGGTACAGAAATGATTTCCGCCATCCGCGAAGGGCACCTGGAAAAATGTCATACAATATATGAAAAAGCAAACACCTGCTCCAAAGAACTGATCTCTGATTTTGAAACACTGATCCACCTCATCAACACTCTGACAAATGCACAGATCCGGGTTTTTGAATAAACACCCGCTTCTCTCATCAGGCGTTTGTTTCCTCGTTGACGAAGAGATGCCTGCTCCGGCCCATGGCCAGAGCAGGCATCTCCTTTTACTCTTTCAGCATACAGATCCCCAGCAAAATCAGAATCGGAAAAACCATTGCCATCGTCAGCCCGCTTTTCAGATTACCGCCGAAAGCACTGGCGGTCAGCCCCACCACAGTCGGTCCAAAGGAACAACCCACATCTCCGGCCAGCGCCATCAGCGCATACATAGCCGTTCCGCCGCCCGGCAGACGTCCCGCTGCCACACTGAACGTTCCCGGCCAGAAAATCCCCACCGAAAACCCGCACAAAGCACATCCCAGCAGACCGACCACTGCCTGTCCTGAAAAAGCAGCCACAATATAACAGAAAATACAGAGCACCGCACTTAATTTCATAAATTTTTTCAGCGGCAATTTCTCGCTGTATTTCGCATACAATGCCCGGGAAGTCCCCATCAGCACGGCAAAAGCGCAGGGACCGGCCAGATCGCCCACTGTCTTGGATACCTGCAGCCCGGATTCCGCAAAGGCAGACGCCCATTGGCTCATCGCCTGCTCGGAAGCTCCTGCGCACACCATGATTACCATAAACAGCCAGAACACCTTCTGCCCCAGCAGGCCGCCCAAAGACAATTCCTCCGCATCCGCCGCAATGGGATACAGCGGCACCAGAGAAAAATAAAACAGATTGAAGAGCGGCACCAGTGCCCAGATGCACGCCATGATTTTCCAGTTCTGCACACCGCACAGCCTGAAAAAAGCGGTGGAAATCAATACTACCGACACATGGCCCCAACAATAAAAGGAATGCAGCAGGCTCATGGCCGCTTCCTTTTTTTCCGTGGGACAGGCTTCGATAATGGGACTGATCAACACCTCAATAATACCGCCCCCGATGGCATACAGTACCACCGATATCATCAGTCCCATATAGGGACTCGGCGCCAGATCCGGCAGAAAAGCCATACCCGCCAGACCAACGGCCGCAAACAAATGTGCCCCGATAATTCCTCTGCGATAGCCGATCCTGTCCATCAGCTTTGCAGACAGCAGATCAACACACAGCTGTATGAGAAAATTCACCGTGGTGATCAGCGTGATCTGATCCAGCGTCAGCCCATAATCCCTGCCAAACGTCAGAAACAGAAGCGGCGCAAAATTATTCACGATCGCCTGCGTGATATACCCGATATAACCCGCATAGATCGTATGCTCATATTTTGTTTTTACAGCTTGCAGCATTCTTTCCATCCTCCCAGGTCAAATTTCCACACTTCTTCCGTTTCCACACCGGACACTGCAAAGAAGTCATTGTCATTATAACAGGCATATATCATCTTCCCGCAGCTCCTCAAACTTGTCGTTCAGCATCAGTCTGACGGCTCTGTATGTCAGCCTCGCAGGTACAATCTTCCATGACAGAGCAATGTCTGCAGCGTAGGGCTGCACAATGATCGTCTGACTTTTTCCGTCAAATTTCATGCGATGTGTCTTCCTGAAAGTCAATTCCCGATCCCTGGTATCAGAGATTGCCTGCTCGATCTGTCTTCGATAGTCCGGATGATTCCTGGCATAAAATATCCAGTCATATGTCTGGATCATACTGTTCTGTCACCTCTCTCCACAATATTGCTGATTACCATACGAAATCGCAAACATTTCTCCATCGGTTTTGCATCTCTTGACATTTCCCACAAACGTATTAAAATTAGAATCATTCTAATACTATATGTCAGGAAGAAACTATTCTATTGAAAAGCAAGGAGAACGCTTATGAATCCTAAAACAATGTACAATCTTACCTATGGCTTATTTGTCCTTACCTCTGCGTTTGAGGGCAGAGACAGCGGCTGTATTATCAATACTGCCGGACAAGTCACTTCTGAACCAAATCGAATCAGTATTGCCGTAAACAAAGCCAATTTTACGCAGGAACTGATTCTGAAAAGCAAAACCTTCAATATTTCTATCCTCAGCGAAGCTGCCGGCTTTGATCTCTTCCGCCGTTTCGGTTTTCAATCCGGCCGCACCGTGGATAAATTTGCCGACTTCTCAGACTGCCGGCGCAGCGGCAATGGCCTTTATTACATCACTGCCGGCACCAACGGTTATATCAGTGCCACGGTGGAAACGTCCATAGACTTGGGAAGCCACACACTCTTTCTCGCCGCCGTAACCGATATGGATGTATTATCGGAAATTCCTTCGGCTACCTATGCCTATTACCAGTCTTCCATCAAACCAAAGCCTGCGCCGTCCTCGGGCACCGGAAAAACCATATGGCGCTGTAAAGTCTGCGGCTATACTTATGAGGGCGAACAACTCCCGGCAGACTTTATCTGTCCGATCTGTAAGCACCCCGCTTCCGACTTTGAAAAAGTACAGTAAAAAATAAGGACACACATAACAGGTAACAGGGAAGCAGAGCGATCAGCGGCCCCGTAAAGTCTCCGATCGCTCTGTTACCGCGCCGGAAGCATCAGAAATCAGAGACTGGCACGATAAATCGCCAGCATATCCGCCTCCTGCAGTACCTTTGCCGAACCCTTCTTTCCGCCGCTGGCAATGCTGCAATTCCTTGCCAGCTCCACAAGCTGCTCATCCGTAGGCGCAATGCCCAGCTCACGCAGTGAGGTCGGCATCCCGATCCTTCGGTAAAAGGCCTCCATGGCCTCAATGCCGCGCAGCGCCGTCTCCTGTGCATCTCTGCCCGGCTCCACTTCCATCACCCGCAGAGCAAACATCTCAAAGCGATCCAGACAGTTCATGTATACATATCTGGCCCAGCTTCCCCAGACCGCTGCCAGTCCCGCGCCATGCGCCACATCAAACATGCCGCCGATCTCATGCTCTAACGCATGCGAGGCAAAATCTTTTTCCTGAATGCCGCATCCCGTCAGATCGTTGTGGGAAAGGCTCCCCGCCCACATGATTTCCGCCCGTGCCTCATAATCATCGGGATGGTCACGCAGTATTTCCGCGTTGCGCAGCACCGTACGCATCAGTCCTTCCGCGATACTGTCCGTCAGCTCCATATGTCCGCCGTTTGTGAAATAGCGTTCCATCGTATGCATCAGAATATCGGTACAGCCGCAGGCTGTCTGATAGTCAGGCAGGGTCGTCGTCAGCTCCGGATTCATGATGGCAAATCTTGCCCGACAATAATCACTGGCATATCCCCGTTTCACACCGCCCTCGTCTTTTGTGATCACGCAGGAGGAGCTCATCTCGCTGCCCGCCGCCGCAATGGTCAGTACCACACCGATGGGGAGGCATCCTGTCGCCTGTTTCTTCCGGTCATACAGTTCCCAGACATCCCCTTCATTGACTACGCCATATCCGATGGCTTTGGCCGAGTCGATCACACTGCCTCCGCCCACCGCCAGGATAAAGTCGACGCCTTCTTTTCTGCACAGAGCAATCCCCTGATACACAAGAGACAGCCTGGGATTGGGAACCACACCTCCCAGTTCCACATAGGCAATCCCTGCCTCCTGCAGACTTTTTTCAATCCGGTCAAGCAGCCCTGTTTTCCGTGCACTGCCGCTTCCATAATGAAGCAATACTTTTCTGCAGCCCTGCGCTTTCACAAGCGCCCCTGTCTGTTCTTCCGTCCCCTTTCCGAATACCACTCTTGTCGGGGTATAATAGTTAAAGTTGTTACTCATCTCGGTCCTCCGTTTTTTCGCAGCCCTTCTGACACAACAAGGCAGAAACGAGTTCGCCCGTTCCTGCCTCTGTCATATTTTTATGTTTCATATACAAATGGTCTGCCTGCCATTATGGTGTGCTGCCGCTTACACTGTCCTGAATTTCGCGATATAAACAGGGAAGGTATCTGTCCCTTTCATTTCTTTTCCGGCTCTGATCGTGACATTCTTGTCCGCTACCAGATATTCCACGCTGGCGCCCGCCTCGATCACGGTTCCCTGCATCAGGATACTGTTTTTCACTTTTGCACCCTTAGCCACTTTGACACCACGGAACAGCACGCTGTTTTCCACATCGCCTTCAATCAGACAACCGTCGGCAGCCATGACGTTCTGTACCTTTGCACCTTCCACATACCTGGTCGGTGTATCGTCACGGATCTTTGTATAAACGACATGTCCCGAGAACAGAGCATCCAGATTATAATCATCCAGCAGCCTCATATTCTCGTCAAAATAGCTCTTGATATCGCTGATACGCGCTACATAACCATCATATTTATAAGCCTGTACATTCAGCTTGTTCAGTCGGGGAAGCAATACATCTCTTTCAAAATACTCCTGTCCATGCACAAATGCCGTATTGATCAGGTCGATCAGCAGTTCACGGCGAAGTACGGAGATATTCATGGAGAAATTCTGTACGCCTTCTTCTCTCGGATTCACAAAAATCCTTGTTACGCGGCCGTCCTCGATATTGAAGGTATAATAGAACCCTTTATCGTTGGACTGGGATTTCATCAGGCTCTCCGGGAATTCCTGCTCATTGTAGGCAATGGTAACATCCGCGCCTTTTTCAATGTGTGCTTTGATCAGTGCTTTGAAATCAAAGTTCACCACCACATTTGTATCCGCTATGACCACATACTCTTCTTTCTGATCTCTTAAAAAGTCCAGAATACCGGCGATTGCGCCTACACGGCCCACATAAGGCTTGGATTCTTTCTCCGCAAAAGGAGGAAAGATATGTAAACCGCCGTTCTTACGCACCAGATCCCATTCACGACCGGAATCGAGATGATCCATCAGGGAATGATAGTTGTTATTAACCATAACCGAAATATTGTGAATATTGCTCTGGGTCATACTCGATAAGATAAAGTCAATCAGACGGTAACGGCTGGCAAAAGGAATGGAAGCCATCATACGCACATTTACCAGTTCCGGAACCAACGCATCATAACTGTTGGGGAAAATAATGCCCAGGGCACTCCTATTTGATTTTACCATTGCTCTTCACCGCCTTCTATATTATTTCTCACCATGGCATTGGGGCCTACTTTGGCGCCATCGCCAATGGTCACGCCGTCGCCCACCGTGGCCACGCCGTTTTCATCACCGGAAGGCATTGCACCTACCACTGCATTTTCGCCGATGGTAACATTCTCTGCTACGATACAGTGTTTTACCACCGCGCCGGCCTTAACGACCGTATTGCCCATGATCACCGCGTCTTCAATCACGGCGCCCTTCTCTACCCGGACACCTGAAAAAAGAATCGAATGCTTCACGGTACCTTTGATCCGGCAGCCGTCTGTCAGCATGGAATTCTCGACAACCGCACCGCTGCAAATCTTATGACCGGTCATACCGCTGTTGCGGCTGTAAATCTTCCAGTCCTCATCAAACAGATTGATACCGCTGTGCTCCGGATCGAGTACTTCCATATTGGCTTCCCACAGAGAAGAGATCGTTCCCACGTCCTTCCAGTATCCGTCAAAATGATACGCATACATTCTGCGGTTGTCACGGAGGAGATTGGGAATAATGTTGTTACCGAAGTCATTTTCGGAATTGGGATCGGCTTCATCCTCTTCCAGATATTTCTTTAAAATATCCCAGTTGAAGATATAGATACCCATAGAGGCCAGGTTGGATTTGGGATCCTTTGGTTTCTCCTGGAACTCTGTGATCCTGTCGTCCTCTCCTGCCACCATCAGGCCGAAACGGGATGCTTCCTCCCATGGCACTTCCATAACCGCCACGCTGAACTCCGCGTCTTTCTCTTTGTGGAATTTCAGGAAGTCACTGTAATCCTGCTTGCAGATCTGATCGCCGGAAAGAATAATGACATACTGGGGGTCATACCGCTCAATAAAGGAAATATTCTGATAAATAGCGTTGGCGGTACCCTTATACCAGTCCGAACCGCTTGCCTTCTGATAAGGCGGCAATACATGTACCCCGCCGTAAAGGCGGTCCAGATCCCAGGGCTGACCGTTTCCAATATATTCATTCAGTACCAACGGCTGATACTGTGTCAAAATACCCACCGTATCAATTCCGGAATTGACACAGTTGGAAAGCGGAAAATCAATGATACGATATTTTCCGCCAAATGGAACTGCTGGTTTTGCGAGCTTCTCGGTAAGTGCATACAGACGGGAACCCTGTCCGCCGGCGAGAAGCATCGCAATCATTTCTTTCGCCATATAGCTACCCTCCTACAATTAATACCTATGCAGGAATTATACTACAAAATAACCAAAAATGATAGTCCAATGTTTATTTATTTAGGAAAATCTACAAATTATTTACAAACTTACCAGTATATGCCGCACAAATCGGCTGTATTCCTGCCGCCGCCGGAAAAAACTGGTACACTTCCGGAGAATATTGCCTCTATGAATTCCGCTGTTCATCGCTTATCCC
This sequence comes from uncultured Lachnospiraceae bacterium, assembly GCA_910587155.1. Lineage (GTDB taxonomy): Bacteria > Bacillota > Clostridia > Lachnospirales > Lachnospiraceae > VSOB01. The sequence goes on along the minus strand of CAJULA010000012.1, from coordinate 32,690 downwards.
CGAAAATCATATTTATTCACAGACGCCGACCAGGAATTGCCGGAGGCGTCATACCGACTGGAAAGGCTCTCCACATTAGCCTGTGCGTTTGCGGCAACCCGCCCTGCAATCAGTGCCACTTTCGCCGTAAAGCCGCCGTCCCGTCCCAGTACCTTTTCCAGCGTTTTCAGATCCGCCGCTTTCAGTTTTTCTCTGTCAAGTTTCAGCGTACCGTCCTTTTGCTGCGATATGCCGATCTGCGCCAGGCCTTCCGCGCTGCCGCCTGCGCTTTCCACAAGCATCTTCTTATAATAATCCTCCAATTGTGTGGAAGTGGTATCCAGTTCTTTCAGCAGACTGTTATAGCTTTTGACCAGAGCTTCTGCTCTTTCCCAGATCTCTTCATTACTTCCGCTCTCCTTCGCCTCATCAAACAGGGAATCTTTCCCCTGCCCCAAAAACTGCAGCGCTTTTTCGGTCAGCGTTTCCGAAGCCTCTCCCAGTTTCTCAAATCCGGTCTTTTTCTCCGTGTTCTTCTCCGCTTTCCCTTTCTGCAGCGCGGCAAGCACATCGTCATCCGTACTGTCACTGTCAATATAGTTCAGCAGCGAACTCTGATTCAAAGCGATCCCCGATCTTGCGGATGTATCGTTTAACATATTGTTTGTAATTCTCATAATCAAATTCCTCCTGATTCGTTTTCCTGCTTTTTTCATAAATAATATCGGCAGGATCGGTCCTTTTTTTATCCAATGGGATGAAACACGGTTTCTTTGACATGAAGCGTATCACAGGCTGCCCGCCGCATTTACGCCTCCGCCGCAAGTCCACACACCCACTTTCTGTACGCTTCTCCCATTTCGAGACTCATGGTTATCTCAATACGTCTCCTGATCGTTGACTCTTCCTGCTTCTTCACCGGATTGTAGCCTTTCTTCTCATACGTGTCATAATAGAGGCCAACGCCTCTTTTCTGCCAGTCGGGAAGGCCGTTATAATTGATCTTTTCCGCAAACAACAGCTCATTTTTCCAGGCGATACTCCTGCCGGCCAGCCGTCTGGTCGCCTCCGGAGCCGACATCCCTTTTCCGCGGAGCATCCAGTAGCAATGGGCATTGAGGGAATTTCTGTGAGCGTCCTCCTGCCTCCATACAAAATAGTCTCCCACACATTCCAGGTTCGGCAGCGGCACCACGCGGCAGTCAAAGCACGCCGGTACGCCGAGCTGCAGCGACATATACGCACTTGCCTCTCCCGCCATGAGGGAATTGATCTTTCTGCTTTTATGTCCGAAAGCATTATCCTCTCTGTGAAACAGAAGGGATATCTCATCACTTTCCGTATACCCATAGACAATCCTGAATCCACATTCCATCAGACGTCGCGTCGTGCCGATCATGGCATCCCTGAACCGGATATCAAATGGCACCTCAAATTCACAGATTTCTTTTGTGAGCTTCGTAAAGTTCCGGCCATCCAGTCTGGCCACCAGATACAGCTCCGGCCATATCACCTGATCCATCGACTGTTCAAACCGTCTCATCTTTCTGTCCAGCTCATTAAAATTCATGTCACCCGCCTCCTATGCGCGTACATCAAATGGCCTGTATCCAATCTTTCCATCCCTCTCTGCCATGGCCTTTTCCAGCGCTGTCTCTGATATCCCTTCCTCAGGCCTTTGTGCGGCTTCCGGTGTCAGTTCTTCATCTGACTTCCGTGCGATTTCCTGCATCAGTTCTTCACCGGGCCTCTGCACAGCTTCCTGCGTCAGTTCTTCCGTCGTCTCTTCCAGAACTTCTTCTTCCAGCTCTTCCATGATCTCTTCGGATTCTTCGAGTATTTCTTTCAGCATACCGCCGTCCTCTTCCACTCCCAGCGCTTCTTCGGCCAGTTCTTCCTGCCGTTCCTCCGGCGTCTTTGGTTCCATCTTTTCCACAGCTTCGGCAATCTTTTCGCCGCGCTCTCTTGCCTCATCAAGCAGATGGAACATCTGCTCCTGATTATAGGCTGCCTTTGCCGCCGCGATCTCATCCTCATAGGTATGGAGCATATCCAGTTTCCCGGCAATCTCCTCCAGACTGCCGCACTCCATATTTTTAAGCCCGGCCTTTCGCTGCTCCCAATAGCCGATCTGTCCGGCCGCTTTCTGTGCCCTCTGCGCCGCTTCCTGTGTACTCTTCAATGTCATGTCCCGCATTCCCGGCAGCTTTCCTCCCGGCGCGAACCCGGAAATCGCACTGCCAAACATACCGAATCCCCTGACAGACAGATTCATAAAATCACCTTTGCCCTTTCCTCCCTCCCCGCGGAACGGGGAAGTTATCTTTCCTTTGTTACCTACAATATCGGAAAATTCCCCCGATCTTTAATAGTTGCCATTCACACAAACAGAAAACCTATTGCCATAACCTCCACTTTCAAGTATAATAAAAAAGTACTAGGAATTATGTACCAGAACAAAAAGATGGCCGGCGCGGGCACTCCTGCACTGGCCGCCATACAGGGCCATCTGCTCAGGAGAAAGGAATCAGCAGTGAAACAATTTTTCGGAACAAGTCACAGCGGAAATCTCAGTGAAGCCGTCCGCGGGCTGCAGCAGCCTCAGCTGCTTATTTTAATGTCCAACAGCGAACAGTTTGAAGCGCATGTTAAAGAACTGGAAAAACGCTATCCGGGTGTTCCCAGTATCGGATGTGTCGGTATGTGCTATGATATCGGCGTCATTGAAAAAGGTGTGGGAGTCGTCGCATTTTATGACGGTATCAGCGCGGCTGCCAATGTACTGGAATATGCGTCTTCCATGCCGGCAAAATATATCCGGCGTCTGGAAGCAGATATGTCTGCCATACACGGTTCTCAGAAAGATACCGTATGCATTGATTTCTGCACGGGCAACGATGCCTGCGTACTGACTACCATATACAGCGTCCTGAAACGGCATGGTATTTCGCTGGCAGGTGGAACAGGCGATGCCGATATGGTTTCCGTCAACGGGACCGTCTATCATGACGCTGCCGTCTATGCCCTCATCAGGAATCATAATGGCAGAGCGAAAGCCTATAAGGAGAATATCTATCGTCCCATGGGCGATTATCGTTTCATTGCCTCCAAGACAGATAAGGCCAACTATATTATCGGTGAGCTGAACGGCAAACCCGCCAAACTGGTCTATCAGAATATCCTTCATGTAACGGAAAAGGAAATTCTGACCCAGACCTTTAAGAATCCTTTTGGAAAACTTAACGGAGAGGACATCTGTATCATTTCCATTAAGGAAGTAAATGGAAACGCCCTCACCTGTTTCCGTCAGGTCAATGACTCTGATGTTCTGATTCTGCTTGAGCTGGGCGATTACAGGAAGATTGTGCAGGAGACGATTCAGAAGATCCGCCGCGATTTTCCCAGAATCTCCACCGTATTTTCCATCAACTGTCTCTTCCGTTATCTGCTGTTTACAGAAAACAATTATATGCAGCAATATCTCAAAGAGATGAGTGTGCTGGATCATCATGCCGGTCTGGTGGGATACGGCGAGCACTACAATAACCAGTTCGTAAATCAGTCCATGACCTGTGTGGTCTTTGAATGATGAGAGGAAAGCAACATGCTGAGAAAAAGTAAAAGCCCAAAAAAAGCACCCAAAGTATCCAACGAGGATTCTCTGTACCCCATCATACATATCGCAGACAGCCTGAGGGACTACCGTGCGGACATCGTACAGAAGGAAGTGGCGTCCCTGCAGAAACTGAGCATGATAGACAGCTCTTTTAACAATGTATTAAAGGAAGCCGAAATCTTCTATGATAAGCTTCATGCCTTTGAGGCGGCGTTTTCCGATATTAACGATGTAGCCGGCCGCTTTTCCGAGGTTCAGGATGAAATAGCCCGTTCCGTGACGCAGGCTCAGGATGAAGTGGCAGAACTCAAAGACAGCTCCATGCAGGTGGAGACACATTTTGGTGAAATGGAACAAACCTTTGCCGATTTCCAGACAGCCCTGCGCAAGATCAAAGTATGTACCGGAAAGATTGTCTCCATCGCCGAGCAGACCAATATCCTGGCTCTCAATGCCACCATTGAGGCAGCACGGGCCGGCGAACAGGGAAAAGGCTTCGGTGTCGTGGCAGTGGAAGTCAAGCATCTGGCAGATGAAATCAAGGATCTGGTCGCGGAAGTCGACGCCGGCATCAACGACGTGGAACAGGGAACCGACCAGTTAAGTACCAGCATCTCTACTTCACAGCAGGCGCTGAATGAAAGTCTGTCGAAAGTAAATCAGACAGGAGAAATGTTCGATCAGATCACCCGTTCTGCGGAGGGCGCCAGCGCCGTGCAGACAGAAATCTCCGACGTGATCAATGATTCCCGTCTGGGGCTGCAGGAATTGTGCAGCTTTTTTGATAAAACGAAGCAACTCCATCTGGACGTTCAGAAGCATCTGGCCCAGGCCGGCAATCTGGGCACCACAAAAAGCAGCATGTTCGAAGATGTGGATAATATGCTGTCCCAGATACAGCCTATCGTGCAGGAATACATAAAATAATACCATCCACAAAAGAGGCGGCACGGATTTCCATTCCGGCTGCCTTTTCTGGCTTCCTTAATACCGGACGTATTTTGGTGCAATACTATTGCCGTACGGCAAAATCCAGATATCCTGACAGAAACGAGGCTCTGACATGTCCATTAACATCGCGGTACGGGCAGCACTGAATGTCCTGTCCTATCCGGAAATTGATATCAAAAAAACCTATATGGTTGAGCGGGAACTGAAGAAGCTCCTCTCTCACCGCCACAAAAAGCCTTCTCTCTACCGTGTATGGGATCAGGAGGTATCCTGCGGCGACCATCAGGTGCCGGTAAGGATTTTCACCCCCGCAGAGATCACAAAGCCCGATGTCCTTCTTTTCTTTCACGGCGGCGGATGGGTAACCGGTAATATTGACAGTTATGACGGCGTGTGCGGAGATATGGCTGCTGCCACCGGCTGCATCGTCGCGTCTGCGGACTACCGGCTGGCCCCGGAGCATCCCTTTCCCGCCGCTCCTGAGGACTGCTATGCAGTGGCACGAACACTGTTTCATAACAGCGGTGTATTTGGCGTGGATGCGTCGAATATCGTCCTGACCGGTGACAGCGCAGGCGGTAATCTGGCTGCCGCAGTCTCCCTGATGGCGCGGGATCGCGGAGAATTTCTGCCGCGGCGTCAGATCCTGATCTATCCCGCCACTGCCAGCGATCATTCGGAAACCTCTCCCTTTCCGTCCGTGCATGAAAACGGAACCGGATACCTGCTGACTTCCAAACGTGTATGTGATTATCTTTCCTTATACCGTTCCTGCGACAGTGATCTGGAGAACCCTTATTTTGCTCCGCTGCTGGCTGATGATTTTACAAATCAGCCGGATACGCTGCTGATCACCGCGCAGTATTGTCCGCTGCGGGACGAGGGGGAAGCCTACGCGCAAAAGCTGCAGCAGGCAGGCAATCATGTGAAGCTGTATCGGATGGAGGATGCGCTGCATGGCTATTTCTCCCTCCCCGTCCGCTTTGAACCGGTCAGAAAAACGTATGCCTTGATCAACCATTTTCTGGAGAATGACTATGAAAAATAAGAGCCTCCCCCACTGGTGGAAGCTGGACAATGCCGCCAAGATTTTCCCTGCCAGTTCTTCCCCACACAATTCAAAAGTATTCCGCTTTGTCTGCGAGCTGCAGGATACGGTGAAGCCGGAATTACTGCAGCCCGCTCTGGACAGGACACTGGAGCGCTTTCCCATCTACCGCTCTGTAATGAAACGGGGACTGTTCTGGTACTACCTGGAGGACAGCACACTACAGCCAAAGATCCGCCGGGAAGATACCCCTCCCTGCTTCCCCATTTACCCTTCGGTACGCCGCAGTCTGCTCTTTCGCGTCATGTACTTCCGCAGGCGCATCATTCTGGAAGTCTATCACGCCCTGACTGACGGCACCGGCGCCCTGCAGTTTCTGCGCACGCTCGTCGCCGAATACCTGTCGGCCTGCCGGCCGGATACTTTTCCACAGCCTCTGCCGGAACTTTTTTCTGATGCCTCCGACTTTCAGAAGCAGGCTGACAGCTTTCAGAAATATTATGAAAAACCAAAAAGTCAGCCGGTTGCCATTCCCCGCCGGGCGTACAGACTACGTGGCAGCCGTCTGCCCAAAAACCGGCTGGCCGTTCTGGAAGGCCGCCTGCCGCTGGCAGATACGCTTTCCTGTGCCCGGGCACTGGGCGTCACCCTGACCGAACTGATGGTTGCCGTTTTGCTGCGGGCAATCCATGACGGCATGCGAATCAGAGATACCAAAAAACTGGTCGTCATCTCCGTGCCTGTCAATCTCAGGAGCTATTTTCCTTCCAAGTCCGCCCGCAATTTTTTCGCCACCATCCATGTGGGGTACGATTTTGGCAGGCAGGAAGACTCTCTGGAGGCGGTGGCCGCCCAGGTCAGACATACCTTCCAGTCCAGTCTGACCAGAGAATATCTCCGTGAGCGCATGAACCGCTTATGCGCCCTTGAACACAGTATCCCACTCAGAGTAGTACCGCTTCCCGCCAAAGATGTGGTGCTAAGGACTGCCAATATCGTGGCCGCGCGCGGCACCACCTCCTCCTTTTCCAATGTGGGAAAAATCACCATGCCCGAAGAAATGGAACCCTTTATCAGTCAGTTCGGCGTCCTCACCTGCGCCGGTGTGCTGCAGGCCTGTGCCTGCTCCTTTGGTCCCTGGTATGTGGTCAGTTTTGCGGGGCCTTTTTGGGAGCACGAAGTGGAACGGGCCTTTTTTCGGGAACTGTCACAGCTTGGACTGGAAGTTGTCCTGACGGCTAATTTTCATCCGGACGGGGAGGTGGACTGAATATGCGTTACTGTAAAGCATGCAATATTTATCTGACAGGCACAATAGCGCGTTGTCCCCTATGTCAGAGCCGACTTTCCGGAGAGGCAACCGAGGATTCCTACCCGCATCTGCCCGTGAAGCAAAAACCTTACGGACTGCTGATCCGTATGATCGCCCTTATGACCATTATCGCCATCGTAGTCTGTGGCGTCATCAACCTCAGTCTGCCCGGCAACCGTCTGTGGTTCCTTCCGGTCGCCGCCGGACTTGCAAGCGCCTGGCTCTCCGTGGGAATGACCCTGCGCAGACGCCGCAATCCCATGAAAGCCGCCATTTGGCAGCTTGTCCTGGTATCCATACTTGTCCTTCTGTGGGACTGGTTTACAGGCGGAAACGGCTGGTCCATCCATTTCGTACTGCCGGTATTCTTTCCCTGCATGCAGCTTGCGGTGGCCGTCACTGCCAGAGCGCTGCATCTGCGGCCTTCCGACTACCTGCTGTATCTTATCTTATGTGTACTGGCAGGCCTGATTCCCATGATCCTGCTTTTGTGCGGTGCCCTGCGGATCATCTATCCCTCTGTCATCTGTGCCGGAATCAGTATCATATCTCTGGCTGCCATGCTGCTGTTCAAGGGCTCCGCCCTGCGCAGCGAACTGATACGGCGGCTTCATCTCTGAAGCCGCCGCTTTATGATACCCTTTACAACCTTTATGGATTCTTTTTTTCAAACCGCAGCACATTCCATGACAGCGCGTGAAGCATGGCTGTCAGAATATCGCCTTTATACTCTGACTGTTTCACTGTCCTGGGAGCTACCGCTTCTCCCTTTACACTGTTGCACATCTTGCGGTCCTCATGTTCCAGCACGATATGTTCCAGCAGCCGATATCCTTCCATCCCACGCATATCCGCAGTCAGCACAATATCCTCCTCCGGATTTCTGTTTACCGCAAATATGGTCAGTTCCCCTTTTTCCTCATTCCATACAGCGACACTTTCCATATCCGTAACATTTTCATGGCATTTCGTGTCATGGACCGTCGTCTGTATAAGGGGTTGCAGCACCACACCCCGCCCATAGCGGGAAGCATGCAGAAACGGATAAAAAATCGTCTGCCTCCATGCCGGGCCCCCGCCCTGCTCTGTCATGATGGGCGCGATCACATTCACAAGCTGGGCAAGGCATGCCATCTTCACACGGTCTGCATGCTTTAACAGTGTGATCAGCATCAGTCCCACCAGCAGAGCATCCTCAAACGTATAGATATCCTCCAGTACCGGCATGGCAATACCCCAGGGTGAATTTTCGCGGATTTCCCGTTCCTTTGCTTTGGAGTGAAACCATACATTCCACTCGTCAAAACTCAGATTGATCGTTTTGCGTCCCCTCTTTAGAGCCTTCACATAATCACAGACTGCGATCATGCTCCTGATAAAGTCATCCATATCGTCTGATTTGGCGAGAAAATCAGCCACATCGTCCGCTTCATTGTCATAGTATTCATGCATGGACACATAATCCACATAGTCATACGTATGTTCCAGCGTCACCCGCTCCCATTCCGGGAAGGTAGGCATATCCCGGTGAGAGCTGCCGCAGGATACCAGCTCGATATCCGGATCAATCAGCTTCATCAGTTTGGCTGTCTCTTCCGCCGTGCGCCCATACTCATGCATGGTCTTATGCCCCTGCTGCCATGCGCCGTCCATTTCATTGCCCAGACACCATACTTTGATGCGGTGCGGCTCCTTCACGCCATGAGAAATCCGAAGATCACTGTATTTTGTCCCGCCCGCGAAGTTACAGTATTCCAACAGATTGCAGGCATCTGTCATCCCCCTCGTGCCCAGATTGACACCCATCATCACATCGGCATTGACCTTCCGGGCCCACCTGGCAAATTCATTGATACCGATTTCATTGGTTTCCAGCGCCTGCCATGCGAGTTCCAGACGCCTCGGCCTTCGCTCCACCGGCCCCACGCTGTCCTCCCATTCAAAACTGGAGACAAAATTACCGCCGGGATAACGGACAATAGGCACCTGCAGTTCCCTCACCAGTTCCATCACATCCCTGCGGAATCCGTCTTCATCGGACAACGGATTGCCCGGCTGATAGATCCCGTCATACACGGCGCGTCCCAGATGTTCGATAAAGGAACCAAATATCCTTTTATCCACGCTGGCAACTCTGTACGCACTATCCAGTATCATTTTTGCCTGTTTTGCCATAAACCCACCTCATTCGCTTTTCCCCCGACAACTGTCGGGAACTCTTTTTCACTTATCCCGCAAAGATTCCTCCTGGAGTCTGTCAAACGCTTCCATACAGGCATCCACCGTAGCACCGCCCAGCAGCTCCCGCACGATCCGGCAGGTATTCCCCCACTGCTCTACTTTCATGTTGGCATTGGCGCCGAGCACATAGACATTTTCGCTGATCCTGTCATTCAAAGGCTGTAACGCCGGGATACAATCCACCTCCACATATTTGGACGGTGAGATTACCTTATTGGTCTGCGTATAAATCTCAAGCGCTTCATCGCAAAGCATCACATCCAGCACCTGCAAGGCATCCTCCCGGTTCTCCGCGTCTGTACCCACGCCAAAACCGGTCATGGGGATTACCGGCATCTGCCCGCGGCTGCTGGGAAATCCGATCACTACCATATTAAAATCCGGCCTGCCATATGCTGTCTCCGAATTGGCCGCTCCCCAGTAAGCCATGACAATCGGTGTTTTCTGCGCCAGAAAATCCGCGCCTTCCCCTTCGATTGCCTCGCTCTCATAAGCCTTCTGCGCATCAATATAGCCACAGTCAATCATTTCCTGCAGAAATTCAAAAGCCGGCCGCATATAGTCACTGTATTTGCTCTCCCCGCTGTTGAGGGCGGCGATCTCCGCCTCTGTATTGCCGCCGTTATACAGATCCGCATATGCCTGGGCAAAGACAAAGGTTTCCAGCCACCAGCGATTGGCGCCCACCGGTGTCTCAACTCCGTTTTCCTGGAACACGCGGCAGCATTCCAGAAATTCTTCCGGCGTTTCCGGCAGCTCCAGATTATACTGATCGAACATATCCTGATTGATAAACAGCCCGTAGGCCACCACTTCCTGCGGAATTCCCACCAGCTTTCCATCCACCGTATTGGCAGTCTTCACAACATCACGGAGATTTTCCGCACAGGACAGTCCCGACATATCTGCCAGCAGCCCTTCCTCTCCCAGCACCCGGAGCGTATCCGGATTTAAGAGATAGATATCATCCATATTATGGCGCGCCCGCTCAAGAAGCACCTCATCATAGGTTTTGTCCTGATAATCCTCAGCAGTGTAGGTTCTGTATGCCACTGTTACATCCAGTCTTTCCTCTGCCATGGCAACCGTCAGATCCGATGCGGTTCTGGCCGTATTTTCCAGTTCCGGATCTATTTTCTCCATCGGACTGAACATATTTACGACTCTCTCCTGCTCTTCCTGGGATGTGAGCAGATTCCTGCCGTCTTCCTCCTGTCTCCCACAGGCTGCCAGCGAAAAAATCATGGCAGTTGTAAACACGCCTGCCACCAGTATGCGTATCTTTTTATTTTGAAAATGATTCATATAGGACTCCTTTTTACGTATACTGTTTTATGACTTTCTTTAACAATTCCACATCAATCGGTTTGGACAGATGAACATCCATCCCCGCATCCAATGCTTCTCTCTCATCTTCCGCAAAAGCGTTGGCCGTCATGGCTATAATGGGAATTGTCCCTGCATCGCTGCGCTGCAGCGCACGGATTGCCCTCGTTGCGTCATAGCCATTCATCACCGGCATCTGTACATCCATCAGAATGGCACTGAACTGCCCTTCCGCCGAATTTTTAAAACGCTCCACCGCGATCTGCCCGTTTTCCGCCACTTCACAGCTTGCGCCTTCGATAGCTAAAATCTCTGCCAGAATCTCTGCGTTGATCTCATTATCTTCAGCCGCCAGGAAATGAAGCCCTGCCAGATTTCCGTCCTCCTTAGGCCGATCCTGCCCGCCTTTTTCCGACACCGCCTTCATCTCCACAATTTTTTCCTTCAGTGCGGATACAAAAAATGGTTTGGGCAAAAGCCCTGTACCCGGAAGCAGAAGCGCTTCTTCCATCCCTTCCGCCTCCTCAGAGGCCAGAAGCAAAAGCGGCACCGTATACGGCACAAGTTCCCGTATTCCTTTCACCGTCTGTACACCGTCCATGCCGGGAGTATCCGGATCCAGCAAAATCAGCTGAAAGCCCTCCTGTAATGCCATCGGTCCGCCGCCTTCTGACAGCTCCCGGATTTTTTCCTCACGGGAAACCATCTCCACAAAAACACCCACATCTTCCATAAGTGTCCGGATATTGCGGCAGGTTTCTTCCTCACTCACCAATAATATCCGGGAAATCCCGTTTTCCTCCCAGAACTGCCTGTCAGTATGCCCTTCCGGGATGCGGAATTCCAGTTCCACCCGAAACAGACTGCCTTTATCCACCTCGCTGGTAACATCAATCGTTCCGCCCATCAGTTCCACAATACTTTTTGTAATCGCCATTCCCAGGCCCGTACCCTGGACTTTATTGGTGGTACTGTTTTCCGCTCTGGTAAACGCATCAAAAATCGTCTCCAGATATTCGGGTGTCATCCCGTACCCGTCGTCTTCCACTTCGATACGCAAATGCTCAAACTGAGTGGATCGCTGCCTGAGCCCGATCATACGAAACCAGATATTGCCGCCCTCCGGCGTATATTTAACGGCATTGGAGAGCAGATTGATCAGAACCTGATTGACTCTGGTTTCATCCCCCATCAGATGTTCATACCTTACCCCTGTTACTTCCAGATGGAATTTCTGGCTTTTGGCCCTGGCCATGGGCCGGATAATGGCATCCACGGAAGATACCAGATCATTCAGCGTAAATTCCTCCACATTCAGAACCACTTTCCCGCTTTCAATCTTAGATACATCCAGCACATCATTGATCAGACTGAGCAGATGCTGGCCGGATGCCGTAATTTTTTTTGTGTACTCCCTTACCTTTTCCGGATTCTCCGCATCTCTGGCCAGCAGCGTCGTAAATCCCAGCACCGCATTCATCGGTGTGCGGATATCATGTGACATGTTGGAAAGAAACATCGTCTTGGAATTGCTTGCGGCCTGCGCTGCCTGCAATGCTTCCGCCAGCCGCCTGTTGTGTATCTCCCGCTCCTCTTCCCGCTCTTTTCTGAGCCTGTTCTGCTCCCGCTGGTTGATATAATACAACATGCAGCATACGAAAAAAGCAGTCAGCATCACAGCCACTACTATGAGAATATTCTCATTGACGCTCTTTCCCTCCTGCTGTATCGCCTCAACGGGCACATAGCCGATCAGATAGATCGTCCCGCCGTTTACCGTCCACATATAGTTCAGGGCATCTTTTCCCCGGATGTCATGATAAAACAGAATACTTTCTCCATTCTTCACGCATTCTTCCACTTCAGCCCGCAGATCCGCTTCCTGAATATCATTTGCCCTGTAATAATCCTCCAGATTCAGATGCCCGGCGTTCCGCTGTCCCATCCCCTTTGGTTTGAGCACAAACCGCTCGGTTTCCGCGTCCATAATATAAAGCATCGCTTTTCCGTTGTAAAACCCGGCAGGAAGCGATCTGTCCAGAGAATCATATACATATTCCACATACAGATTACCGATCTCCCGGCCCTCTCTCACAACGGGGCATTTGATGGAATACGCCCAGGTGCCCATATAGTTTACATAAGAATTGGAGACTGCCAGTCCTTCGATCACTCCATGCTCCGAAAACTCCAGTTCTTCCGCGCAAAAACGTTCCCCTGTACTGGAAATCCCCTCCTGCTCCCCTGACCGGACAAACGATATCTTAACCATCGTCTCATTTTTCTGCCAGATGCGAATATAAGCTTCCGGATCCTCTGACATGGCGATCTCCCCTGCCAACAGTTTCTGGAATTCCGCATCTTTATTTAAAATAGACTCTATCGTGCATTTGATCAGATCAAGGCTCTCGCTCAGATTCTGAATGGCGGAGGCGGACATCTCCACCGTTATCTTATGTGCCACCGAGAATACCGCAGCTCCTAATATACCAAAAACAAGTACAATAGAAAGAAGCAAAGAAACCCCTTTGTCCATCCTTTTTCCGTTTTGCTTCTTTTTCATATCAAAATCCTCATTCTGCCGCCGGGGCAGTGATTGCCGCATACCACCGCCGGCAAAAGCACAATACGGGGTATCTTTTATATGTTGATTTATTATACGCTTTTCCCTGTTTTTGTGTCAATATTTATCCAAAACAGCCAAACATAAGGAAGTGCTGATGAAATCAGCACTTCCTCAGAACCTCCGGCGGATGCGCACAAACCCTGCAGGGCTCTGTGCGGATATTTTGATATCGGTAACTCCATGATACTCACACAATTCTGTCTCCGGAGTGTACATAATGCAGTGTTTCTCCCATGATCTCCTCCATCATTTCAAAGGCCGGCAGTCCGGTACAGTGCCCGGTATAAAAAAGAATACCCATGCTTCCAAGTTCTTCTGCGATCTCTCTGATCAGAGTGATCTCCGCTTTCTCATAGGCCGCTTTTTTCATCATGTGAAAACCGCTGATAACAAGATCAGGCATATCGCCGTAAAGCGCCCGGTAATGGTCAAGAATATTCAATATCCCATTATGGGCACAGCCTGAGAGCAGCACTGCTTTTCCTTCTGTCCTGACAACAAGATACTGTTCGTGCCCGAAAGTATCCTGTAAAAATCTGTCGCCGTCTTTTCTCTTCAGGGTCAGGTTACTCTCCGGCCATTTCCGTCTTCCCGTCACGCCACTGAATATGGAAAGTTCCTCATCAAGACGATAATTTCCCGTGCCCAGCCGTATACACTGCGGAAGCTGCAAAATCGCTTCCTTAATACCGATGAATTTCCTGCCATCCTCTTTCAGATTATAATATGCCTGACCGGCCAGCGAATGCACATAAATGGCCGCACGGGAATTTACAGCGGCAAAAGACAGGATGCCTCCCGCATGATCATAGTGTCCATGGCTCAGAAAAACCGTGTCAATCTGCTCCAGATCAATTCCCAGACGCTCCGCGTTTTCCCATGTTCTGTCCGAGGCGCCGGTATCCACTAATATCTTATGCATACCGGTCTCCACATAAAAACTGAGGCCATGTTCCGCATGCAGCCCGGGAGCACCCTGCGTGTCTTCGATCAAATTTATGATTTTCATCCATACCTCCCTCAATCACTCTTTATTCTAAGGAAGTGCCAATTAAATCAGCGTTTCCCTAACTCGATTCCAGCACATCTTTCGCAGCCGCCTGGTGATACGCAGGTGCCGCCTTGTAATACTCATGTAACATTCTCGCCAGGCGATTTCTTTCTCTGGCAAATCTCAATTGCGCCAGTTCCACCTCATTATCATGATTGCCTTCTTGTACCTCCGCCTCCAATGCCTCGATCCGCCCGGAAGGATCACCGGCATACCATTCACGGAAGGTAGCCTTCGAATCAAAGGCCCAGTTGCTATTATTAAATGCAGACTGCCTTACCCTGCTTAAAACCGCGCAAAAATTCTCATAACTCATGGCGTTTGCGCCTGGCGTGCCTATCATATCCTCCAGTTCCTGCAGATAACGATCTTCGCTGCCTGGCAGTCTCTTATTGGGTTTGCTGACAGAAAAGTGCGGTACAAAAATGACGTTTTTTATGCTGTTCCCTTCAGAGGCGCTGCCCCGAAACGCCGCCATACTCTCCTGATCCTGTTTTCCCTCCAGAAGTTTCGTCGCCATAAGAGACTTTTTATGCGCACCCATCAGATTCAGCATCCCATTATAATGCGCCGTATAATTCATAATCAGTGCCGGCTCCGGCAGATAAAACAGAGAAGAGGCAATTCCCATACTGTTATTTATTGCAAACCATTTCTCCCGTAATACCCGCTCATAGTTGTTAAACAGCTCCATAAATATTTTCTTTTTAAAAGAACCCGGCTGTGTACTCCACCGGTAAGTGCCTGATATGTATTTTGCTTCTCCGTCGGCGGCAGTCTGTTGAAGCAGCGACGGCGGCAGGCGGTCAGCGGTATCTTCCCTGACATCTCTGTCAATCCACCGAAACAGCACCTGTCCATAGTCTATGCCCCTTGCACTGATCATGCGCTCTGCCTGACTCATCAGATATCCGCGCACTTCATAGTAGGGCAGGGTATATCCAAGCTTCTGATCTGCGGCATCAAAAGCTCCTTTCTCCTGATCTTCCGGCCGCAGCCCCCTTGCACCTTGCGCTTCGATCTCTGCCATTTTGCCGCCTCCGACGGATTTCCATTTGAAAGGAACAATACACGCATCATGGCCCGGTACTCGCATTTCCGCCAGTTTTTGCATAAGACTGCTTATATCCGGAAGCGGCGCCGCTTTATAGGCTGCGATTGTACTTCTTCTGTTAAGTCCCATAATACAGATTGTATTGCCCGGATACCGGCAGGACTGTCTGTAAATTTCAAGCAGATCCGCTTCCTCATTGCCAAAGGTTTCATAGACCATTAACGGCACATCTGTCAAAAGAAGCGGCCCGGCTACAGCCATAACTGCTTCCCCAGATACACGGTAGGCTGTACCCGGCCCTGTTTTTGCTGGATCACATGTCCCAGCTCATGGGGCAGATACCGCTCCTGCCCCGGCCCGATATAAATCTGGCTGCCCCGGGTATAGGCATAGGCATGTACCTGCCCGGGATTATGAGAACCATAATGCACCCGCACATCATCAAGGGAAAGCCCTGTCAGTGCTTCCATACCGTCCCGCAGATCATCCGGTAACCCTGTTCTGTTTCTGCGCAATGTCTCCTGCTCACCGCCGCAATATCTCCAAGGCTCCCACACACTGCGCCCCTCTTTCCTTTCCTCTTTCTTTACGACCCGCTCTGCGTCCCTGCCCATAAGTATCCTTCCATGCCTTTCTCTTTTTACAGTATATCTGTTTTCCCCCTTTAAAATCAATTCTTATAAATCCCAATATCCATCCTCTACATACAGAATTTCTGACTGCTCATAAGCATCCTGCCAGGGCGCTTCTGCGGTTGGATCTCTCGGGTAAAATGTCTCACGGCGATATATCTGCCATTCTCCGTTCACCAGACGCTCATCCACAATTTCAACTGCGTCTTCCTCATTTCCAAGCTGGCTGAGTCTTGCAACACGGGTAAGCCGTCCGTCTATATACTCATACCGGTCTACATAATGTGAAGCGGCGTCGCCCCGGGAAAATCCATATATACACTGTTTATCCGGCCTTAACACAGGTTTATCAATGCCTAAAAATTCCGGTACATTTTGATAAATCCCACTGTCCGGGTCATAAACAAACAGAGAACAGAAAAATGCCGCTCCCGTACCAAAGACACCCTGTTCACAACAAATATCCTCTTCCCCATCAAAATTCCAGTCCGCCAAAGACAAAAAACTACGGCAGTTAACACCGTTTAACCATTCAAACGCCACTTTATCCGCATCCATACACGAGGAGTCAATACACTGTACAATATCCCCGCCGGAATGCTCTGTAACCAATACCAAAAACTCATTGGGTTCCACATAAACCAACTCTCCGGCCATCCTTTTTTCGATCTCATGGTCCCGGTATTCTATCGTAATATAATCATACCGTTCCCCTTGCGTCCTCCAATGAGCAAAATAAGGAAGCCCTGTTGTCGCTGCGCGCCGATATCCACTGAGGAAATCATTCTCCGGCAGGGCCGCTTCCATTACCTGGCAGGCATAGCCATTTTCTTTTGCATATTGATACGCATAAGAGGTATCATCGCAGGCGATAACAACCGGCCATGGACTTTCCTGCCTCCAAAAAGCCTTTTCATCAATGGATGTCACACTGGCAGGCAGCTTTACAAGACAAATGTCAATGGCATTTTCTATGATGTTTCCTTCTATTGTAGTGATACCATCCGAAATCGTAAGCTCCAGCAGACTGAGCAGGCCATCATAAGACAGACCAAGACATTCTTTTCCAATCGTGGATACCCGCTTTCCGTGAATCACGGAGGGAATGACAACCTGATAGGGATTCTGTGTATTTTTCTCCTCATCATAATCCGTGATCCGCAGCGTACCATCCGGAAGTTCCTCATAAGTAAAATAAGATGCTTCTTCTGATGCGCGACAGGCACTCACCGCCTTCCACCCATGAATCAATGACACTTTCTCTTCTGCCGCCCGGCAGGCACTTTCTGCCTTCCATCCGTAAATCATGGATGAAACTGCGATACCGGATAAAATCAATAAAGACAGGATTGCGATTCTTCTGTTTTTCTTTTTCTTCATGATAGCTTGCCCCCATGTTATCTCCTATATTTTGGTTGAGGCTTTAATCATAAATCACAAAGGCATCTTTTTTGCATCATATTCTAAGGAAGTGCTGATGAAATCAACGCTTTCTCAGAGCCTCCTAACGGAATATAAGATAAACCGCACACAGTACAAACAGATAACAAAACAAAAGATGTTGTTACTGCCAGTCAACAAAAAAACGTGTTGCATCTGACTGCAGACAGATGGGAAAAAAGAGAAAAGCAACTGTCCGATACGCAGGAAATTACCGATTATTTCTACACCAATTCCTTAATAACTGTTTCCGTCAACTTCAACGCTTCGGTAATGTCAGGCGCAATATAATATATAAAATCCGGATCATGCACATAACAGATGATTTGGGCAACGGTTCCTTTAGGGCTTGGATTAAAGTCTAACATGAGATAAAGAGAATCCGCATATTCCGCAAAGGGGAACCAACGTTCACAAAACAAATATGGCTTTATGCGTTCATCTAATTGTTGTATTTGGCTTTCATCAATCACATCCGGAAACTCAATCATCTTACGGTTTTCATTTTGAAAGTAAGATTTGATTTCGCGCATTTCCTGTAAGGATAACAAACGATATCCGGCATAAAATCCTTCTTGCGGCCATAGTAAACTTATATACCCGGAACCATTTTTATACCTGTATACACACTTGAAATCTTCGGGCAATTTTATTTGAAATTGCCGTTCAAAAGCGTTTAATTGTTCTTCTGCTGCTCCCTGAATTGCAAAATACTCGTCTATATCTTCCTGCTCAACTTCTTCATCACTTAGTTTCCCGGCATTTTCAAGAAAAAGCTTTTCATTTCTTTTGATAAGTTCCACTATATGATCTATTTTATTAATCTCCTCCATGCTCTAACTCCTCTGTATTTATTTTCTATGGCACATTAATTATTAGACTTGTCGGAATTAAAGTCAAGAGAAATTTAACGAAATTATCATTGGAGAAGGTGTAACATAAAGAAGGGGAAATCTATGTGGAACTGCGACCGGGAATATGAAAATCAGCACCAAGAAATATTGCTATTACCATATGTGCGGGAACCGGGGTTATCAGAAGGATTTGAAGCATACGGATAATCAAATGTAAAGAAATATCACTTGATTATCCGTAACGAAAAAGGCTTAGAATGTTGCAGCTATTGGTAGTGTTCAAGAGGCAGTGAAACTGTTACCGCATAACCTTTTCCAAAAGCGATTTGTAGCTGTCCACCACATCGTACACTACCCCGTCGCCGGAAATGGCTTTGAAGTGTTCTCTGGCACAGTGGATTTTGGATTGCTCGATCAGCCGTAATTGCATAGAACGCATAGAGCCTTTCGTCTCTGCCACAAAATAAATGTGCTTAACGGTTCCCTCGTAAAAAGCGATGGCCCAGTCCGGGTTATAATGGCCCACCGGCGTTGCAATGTAAAATCCATCCGGCAGTTTCACATAGACCGCCACATTGGTGTTTATATCAAGTTCGGCGGCAAAATCCCGCTCCCCGGTGGAGTCGTAAATGATATGATCGTACAGATGCTTTTTGGCTTTCATTGCGTTTACGCCAAGTCTGCCCTTGATCGTTGGGTCAGTAAAGACATCTGTGCCGTAATGGTCATCCAGAACATCATAGGTGATATGTTCAATGAGCGCCGTTGCTTTCTCATCGTTGATCAGGGCAGCGGCTTTGATGATAAACTCTTCCGGATTATCCTTAAACTGACTGAATACGGCAGGCTGGATACCTTTCAGAATGGCGACAAGTGCTTTGCGTGTCAGCCCGGTTTCATCGACCAGCTTTCCAATCAAATCATACTTCACATTGGAATTTGCCGTCATTGCCACACCGTAGCTGGCGGATTCTTCTTTCACAAAGGACACACCGGAAAGCAGTTCTTCTTTGGATTTGATTGCCGTCATTGCCCCGGTTTCCACCTGAAAGTGGATTTTAGAAACACGCAGTTTACTGTTCAGGGCAGCAATGGCTTTTTGAACCAGTTCCTCCGTATCAAAATCTACAAGATAGACGGATTTGGCGTTGATCCTTGACCACAGTGCCTTGAATTCCGGCATAGCCAGCTTGTCCTCGTCCACTTGCAGTTCCACATTGCTGCTGCGGGCATTTTCCGGCTGCATACTGCGAGCGTCATAAACGGAATCAATGATCGCAAGCACTGAGGCGGCAGAGTCCGCAACTTCTTCTGCTACTTTGAGCTCCCCGTTTGCCTTATCTTCATAATATTTGTCGGTCAGTGCGCCCTTTCGGTCGATATAGCCGTTGACAATCATATCGTAGTGGATTGCGGAAGCTGTGTTCTGGTCGATGACCTGCTCGTTGCCCTGTTCGTCTTTGATAACCTTGCCGACGAACAGTTCCACTGTAACGGCGCGGGGACGGTCAGCAACTGCTTCGGCCAGCTCCGTTTGCAGACCTTTGGCAAAAGTGTCGTAGCTTTCGCTGGCAATGACAGTGAGGATGTTAATGTTATGTACATCGTTGCCAAGTACATTGGTATCCATTCGCTCGCCGCTCTGGTTGACGCACAGGCGCAGGCCACGCCCGACTTCCTGACGCTTACGAATATCGCTGCCGCTCTGCTTCAAAGTACAGATCTGGAATACATTCGGGTTGTCCCAGCCCTCCCGCAGGGCGGAGTGGGAGAAGATGAACCGCACCGGGGAGCGAACCGGGTCGCGGTCCAACAGCAACTCCTTGTTCTTCATAATCAGCTCATAGGCGCTCACATCATCAGAGGTCGTTTCCTTACGGCCAACCTTGGAGTTGACCATTTTGCCTTTGCCGTCCACCGAAAAATAACCGGCGTGGGTCTTTGCCGCAGGGATAGACTGCAAATACCTGAGATACTCGTCATCACCAATGGCAAGCTGCATGGCGCCTATGACATCCTCGTATTCCTCCTCAAATATGGCGGCGTATTTGCCGTTGACCGGTTGGCCTGCGGCATCATATTCGCGATAGTTTGCCACTTCGTCAATGAAGAACAGCGAGAGGACTTTGATACCCTTGTAAAACAGCTGTCGCTCCCGCTGGATATGGGAGAGGATGGTTTCCCGTATCTGAATACGCCGCAGCTGGTCCTCGTCCACGGCTCCAATGACATCCCCGGCAAAAATCCTGATACCGTTGAGGAACTCCACCAAGTCATCTCGTCCATCGATCTGCTTGACCACAAAGCCGTTTCTGTACTCCTCCAGTCCGCCGGAGTAGTCGTAAAGGTTGTCTCCAATTTTGACGATGCGGCTCTTTTTCTTCGGAGCGCCGCTGGCCATCTTTACCTCGAACTGCAAGGTGGCAGTGGGATCACTTTTGGATAGATTGATACTCTCCAGATAGAGATAGCTGTCGGTGGCAGTGCTGCCGCTTTGGGTGATTCCCTTTACCGCGATTTTCTTGACCAGCCGCCGGTTGTAAGCCTCCATAGCATCCAGGCGGAACACCATGTTGTAGATACTGTCACTCTTATGGGTAGCGGAGTAGCGCAGGGTCAGCAATGGGTGAAATTCCTTCAGTCGCTCCCTAGTTTGCTTGCCCTCCACCGACTGGGGCTCGTCAATTATCAAAATGGGATTGGTCTTTGCTATGATATCAATGGGCCGGCGGGAACGAAACTCGTCCAGTTTCATGTAGATTCGGCGGGCATCCTTCCCTTTGGCGTTGAATGCCTGGGAATTGATAATCATCACGTTGATGGAGCTGTCCGATGCAAAGCGGTCAATCTCCGTCAGTTGGGCGGAGTTGTAGATAAAAAAGCGTATCTTCTTCCCATATTCCTCAGCAAAATGCTCCTGGGTCATCTCGAAGGATTTATATACGCCCTCGCGGATGGCAACGCTGGGGACGACAACGATAAACTTGCTCCAGCCGTAGTGCCTGTTCAGCTCGAACATGGTCTTGATGTAGGTGTAGGTCTTGCCCACGCCGGTTTCCATCTCGATGGTAAGGTTGTAGCCGTTGGCCCGTCCCTCCAGCTTGTCCGACGGCTTGAGCTGGTTGGCACGCTGAATTTTGTTCAGCTGCTCCAGGATCCGTTGGTCGGACAGCTCCGGCACGATTCTCTGGTTGCTGAAGCCGGTGAAATCCCGTTCTTCATTAACGCCAATCTGATAATTTCCGCTGCCTCTGTCCATCATGTAGGTGGGGGTCAGACAGGGCTGTCCGGCAAAGACATCCACAACGGCCCTGGCTGCGTCGGCCTGGAATTTCTGGTGTCTGTACTGTATCTTCATGACTCCTCACCTCCCGTCTCCTCGGCGATCCATTCCTTGAACTTTTTCTGAAGTTCCTTTTTGTCCGGCAGCTTTTCTTCAAAAAGGCGAAACACCTTTTCGGATTTTTCCACCGCAAATTTCCGAAACACTGTTTCGGAAATTCTATCCTGATAGGTCAGGTAAAATTTTCTTGTGTTTTCAAGTGTGTCCACAGAAAATCCCCGGCCAAATTGCGTATTCATGGCCTCGGATAAGTTTTTGATAATCTGCCTTGCAGCTATGCTCCGGGCGTACTCCACCGGTTCGATGGAATTACGGCACAGGTCATTCATTGGAAGATTTATGCTGTCTTCCGGTATCAATTCGTTTGCCATCCCGCCCCTCCCTACAGAACCTTCACTCTGGTATCCGGGGCCAGCATTTTAAAAATCTCACCCACATTAATCTTGGCGGGGCTGTTGGCAAAGCCGCTGTCCCGGAACACCGCCCGGAGGGGCTGACGCTTGGCGATCTCCCTGAGAACAGCATCGGGGATATCCTCGTCAAAGCAGGCAATCAGGTCGCCGTCGTTATAGGTGTGGACGGTGCAGCCCTCTATTTTCTCGGAGGTATAGGGCATGGACAGGGGCAAGCCCCATTCCAGCAGACAGCCGAACAACAAATCCAGATCGGTCCGGTCGGGTTTGATGTTGCTCACCAGTTGGTCAAGCATAGCCTGGTCGTACTCCTCGGCGGAGTAGTACACATCGGTCATGTTGGAGTCTACCAGCTTAAACACCCGAAAACCGCCATCAAAGGGCTTGCCGGGGTTGTCGGTAACGATCTTCTTTGCGGCCCGGCGGATACGCTCTTTGCCGATTTCACAGATGTTGGGATAGCCCGCCTTGTATGCCTCGCTCTTTTCATCACAGGATTCCGGCAGCTGCACCATGATGAATTTCCGATGTCCGCCGTCCACGGTGTTCAGCTGCATGACGGCATGGGCGGTAGTGGCAGAGCCGGAGAAGAAGTCGAGAATGATGTCATCTTTTTGGGTCGCAAGATAGCAAAGGCGATAAAGAAGTCTCATAGGCTTTGGATAATCAAAGTAATTACCATCTAACAGCTCTTTTAATTTTCTGTTGGCTTCATCACTGTGCCCGACTTCTGAATAGTCCAATATGGATATTTGTGGTACGCCCTGCTTTACCTCAGAAAGGAAACGCTTAATTGAAGGAAAACTGGTTCCCGCTACTCCAAACCAAAGTCTCCCTTCAGCAATAAGTTTTTTGCAATTTTTTTCTGACGCAATCCAATGTTTGCCCTCTGGTGGCAAAAAAGTTTTTCCTGACGGAGAAGTAATGGCATAAGACGTTGATGTGCTTCCTGCACCGGTAAAATCGGCAGATTTCCACGGCCCACGTGGGTCGTTATCCGGATTTTTGTACCTTGACTTTGCATCTTCGCTTCTGGGTAAAAGATTTGGATGCCACATTTCCTTAACTTTGGCATATACCAAGATATAATCATGGTAATGTGCAAACCATTTACTATCTATTTTTCCTCCGTACATCTTCTTCCATATGAGATTGTCAACAAAATTGCCCGCTCCAAAAACCTCGTCGCAAATCTTTTTCAAGTTCTCCTGTTCACTATCATCAATCGAAATAAAAATAACCCCGTCATCACTCAATAAATTCCTCGCCAACATCAGCCGGGAATAAATCATGCTGCACCAGTCGGAGTGAAATCGCCCGTTGGAATCGGTATTGCGGAACAGCCGGTCGCCGGTTTCTTCGTCAATCTGCCCGATTCCTTCACTGAATTCTTCCCCGCTCATGCCGAAATCGTCTCGGTAGATGAAGTCGTTGCCGGTGTTGTAGGGCGGGTCGATGTAGATCATCTTCACCTTGCCCAGATAGCTCTCCTGCAACAGTTTGAGCACTTCCAGGTTGTCGCCCTCGATGTAGAGGTTTTCGGTGGTGTCCCAGTCCACGCTCTCCGCCGGACAGGGTCGCAGGGTTTTACGGATGGGACGGTTGGCCTCCACGATAGCGGCTTTCTTTCCTACCCAGGTGAACTCGTAGGCCTCGTCGCCCTCCAGTACCACGTCGGACAACATCTGCCGCAGCAGTTCAAAATTGACTGCCTTTTTCAGTCTGCCGTCCTCGCCCCGGGCCTCGGTCACGCAGGCGGGGAACAGGGCGGCGAGTTTGTCAATGTTGGCTTGGGTCAGGTCACGGGTTTCCATTTTCAGTTTGTCCACTGGGTATTTCCTCCACTGATACAGTGTTTTGATTAGTATTTTTACCGATTAAGGATAACATCAATATTTCATTCCATTGCTCTTTTCGTTGCTGTTGTTTGTCAACAAACCAAATGCTTAAAAATAACAGCGCAGTTGACAAAATCGATACAACTGTGCTTAGTTGATCTGGCATTTTCAACGGAATCGCAAACCCCACAAATAGCACCGAAAAGGCTATGCAATTTATCAGAACTACTATTCGCTCCATCCATTTTTTCTTCCCATTGGAGGTATCATATTTCATCCATGCTTTGAAAAATACCATCATTTCGTCATTAAAGTTAAAATTTCCAACTCTATTTGCAATGTCCATTGCATTTTAAACTGCCTCTCCCGCCGCACCTTCACCTGTAAGACCGCTATCTGCTTTTCCAGTTCCTGGCGGCGTTTATCCCGTCCAATTTCAACGCCGGTGAAACGGTAAGGTCTCTGTAAAACTTCTGCTTCGAAACTCGCCGGTTGAATTCTGGCTATACTTATACAAACTACATTATATACCACCCGTCTCCGGAAAACAATTCCTCTTTCCCTAAAGTTCCAAAAATTTTTGCCTGCCGGAAGCAGCGCCAAACGGGAAATCAGTCTCTCCAACAGCCTGTAAAACAAGTTCATAAATTCCATCCAGTGAAACTGACGTGTCTGCCTTTGTTATTTTGTAATCTGACACATAGATAAAGCTCCCCAAAAACACAGCAATTATAATAAAGATAGCAGCCAAAAACCAAATACAAATTTCAGTATCTTCTGAATTGTAAAAGTGTTTTTTATTTTTTCTGCATACTTTCTTTTGCTGGTGTGACTTCAAACAGTGCAATGGCATTTTTCATTATTTTGTTTCCCTATCTTTTAAGTACATAGAATCCAGCAGGTGAATTCCTGTTTTTGTTTTGAAAAATCGTTCTCGTGCATCTTTAATTGCAGCCAAAGGCATTTTTCCCTCATCTGCATTTACAAGGAAATCCGCTTCAAGCAGGATTTGATAGTCCATGCCATCTATATCGGTATAGGTGTGGTGATGACTCACGAGATATATGATTCTCTCTTTCGTTTCATCCGATAGTTCCATACCAGATAAGAAATTCCGTGCAAGCAGTACGCCTTCCTGCTCTTGAAATCTTCCATTTGTGTTTCCATATTTTTCCCGGCATAACGGGCAGGCAATGTCGTGGATAACCGCTGTGGCCTCCAGTATTGTCTGCGTAATTTCAGGCAAACCTTCCTGAAGTCCTATCATCCGTGAGAATGCGTAGACTTTCATAAAATGATTGATGTCATGAATATTTCCATTGGACATATCAATCATCTTCTGAATAATGGTTGTGATACTTTCAATCATCGTGATTTCCCTCCAATCATTCTGGCTTACACCGCTTACAAGAGCGGTAAGAATTTTGAATTCTAAACACCCACTTTTGTTTATGGTGGTGCAAACCTGATTGCATGGGCGTTTAGATAAGCAATTTCTTCTTTTTATACGCCTAAACTCTTTTGGCACACAGGGCAGTAAACGCTTCCCCTGCCGCCAACTACAATACGGCAAAGCATTTCCCCACACTTCGGACAGGGTTTGCCCTTCTGCCCGTAAACCTGCAAAAATGGTGTATTGCGGTAGTCCTGCCCTTTGGTTTCCAAATATTCCTCCGGCGTTATCCTGTTTACTTCGGTAAAATAAGAAATACGCTCCGGGATAGCAGCGGCAAGCCGTTCCCATTCCTCCATGTTCAAACTGTTTGCCGGACGTGCCGGATAAATCCCCGCAGTAAACAAAATCTCGTCAGAATAGATATTGCCTATGCCTGCAATGACGCTTTGATCTAACAGACATTCTTTCACGGCTTTTTTCCGTTTTCCTAAAAGGGATTTCAAATATTCAGCGGCAAGCAGCCTGTCAAACGGTTCTATGCCTAATTTTCCAATCCCGCTATATGTATCTGCCTCGCCATTTTTTAACAGCCATAATCGCCCGAAACGGCGTGTATCGGAGAACCGTAATTCTTTGTTATTGCTTAGTCTGAAAATAACGTGTGTATGTTTTTCTTCCGGGTAATCTGCCGGGGTAAGCAATAAGCAGCCCGTCATTCGTAAATGCAGAATAATATGGTCATTACTGTTTAACCGGATAACAAGGAATTTCCCCCTGCGTGTCATATGGGAAACGGTCTGTCCCGCAAGCAGCTTGCAAAATTTGTCAGCCGTGGGGTAAGCCGTGACCTCCGGGCGTCTTACTGTTACATTTTCAATCGTTAACCCTTTTATCTGCGGCTCAATCACTCTTTTTATTGTTTCAACTTCCGGCAATTCCGGCATGACTCTCACCTATACGCTCCGCTCCGGTCGGCGCAGTACATGCGTCCCCCGGACGCATTGCGCCCTTTCTTGCAGATTTCTTTATTTGCTCATGGTAAAAATAATTGACAATCACGGGCGGGGCGTTAAAGTCCTTATGTCTGCTATCGTCATTTGTCACATAGTCAAGCCCGATTTCATCGGCAAAAGCTTTACATTCTTTGTCAAGGCTTACCCAATAACTGCGGTCTCTGCAATCGTATATTTCATGGTACAGAGAGGTAAGCTGCGGATATTTTTCTTTTATATAGTCCATGATGACGGCTTTGTAACTGCCCCGCAGGTTGAGGTTCTCCAACCATATCAGATTGCATTGTGACATTGCCCGCCGTATAATCACTTTACTATCCGTAATGCCGGGGAATATCGGGGAAATAAAGCAGGTAGTCCGTACACCCGCAAGGTAAAACGCTTTCATGGCGGCAAGCCGCCGCTCAACCGAAACGGCATGATCCATATCCTCCCGAAAACTTTCGTCCAGTGTGTTAACAGACCACGAAACACGGGCATTAGGAAATGTCTTTATTAAATCAAGGTCACGCAGTATCAGATCGGATTTCGTGGCAATGGAGAGCTTTGCGCCGCTTCCTTTTAGCTGTTCCAGTAAAGCCCTTGTACGCCCGTAGATTTCTTCCTGTGGATTATAGGGGTCAGTAACAGAACCGATAAACAGCTCTTTGTCTTTGTATTTTCCGGGGTTTTTAATTTCTTTCCAGTATTTTATATCTAAGAAAGTCCCCCAATCCTCCGTATGCCCCGTAAAGCGTTTCATAAAGGACGCATAACAATATTTGCAGGCATGAGTACACCCTACATACGGATTTGCGGAATATTCACAGACGGGCAGATTGGATTTTGACAAAATGCTTTTACCTTCAATCTCTTTTATCTTCAATGAATCCATCATTACCACGCTCCCATATGTATTTCTTATCAGGTTTTGTATCGTACTGTTCCAAAACCAGTTCATCCTCCTTCGGATACCCGATGCCTATGAAGGCGCTTTCATTCCTGCTTCAATAATGCGTTTTATCATTTCAAATGCAACCTCTTTGTCCGTCCATCCGTTTGTTTTTGGGCAAGAAAACTTTTCTGTATGCCCTGTGCTACAATATCCGTATCTTTCAATTCTCCGAGCAAAAGCGGAGAGTTTGTATTATGGTACTTATAGTTTTCAAATGCTTTCTGCGGGTTTTTGTTGGCGTAACAGTATTTACAGCCATTCATGCAGGTATCATAAGCCCCTATGTCTCGGCTTTCGATACAGTGGCAACCCTGTCTGGTGCCTTTATGCTTTAAGTCCCTGAACAGAATACCATTGGCATTTCCCAAAATATCAAGTGTCATGCAGCCGTGGCAGTATGGGTTTGTAATTCTTAGAGCAGAATACAACGCAGTCTACCGTGTCCGGGACCAGTTCATAGCGTGTTACCTTGTTTGGGAACAAGGGATTGCGTGAAAATGCATACCCTTGCGAAAAGCGGTTCAAGAGCCATTCTGTGTAATACTGAACGGTATCTGTTCGTCCTCCCGTGTTAATAATCATATTGATAACCATGCTCCTTTCCCAGTGTGCGAGTTTGGGCTACATCCAAACTTCAGTTGAAAATTTCGATTTTCAGCCTACCTCCGTTTACCATTTGCCAAAATGCAGCGTACCTATTGCCGGACGCTCCACCTGCTCTAAAACGGCAGCGTCTTTTGCAGGATAGCCAAGACCGATATAGCAGAGCATCATATAGCCTTGGGGCGTGAACAGTTTCCGCTACCTGCAAGCCCTCATTTCCTACTTTTTTTGCACATACCAGTCATAAAAAGCAGACAATACCTTGCCGTATCTAAGGGAAATGAAGCATTGCAATCGGCATTTGGCTGTGTTACTGTATCCCCATGTACCTGCTTGTCAATAGTTTCTTTTCCATACTGTCATTATCCCTCTTTGATTTCGCTGAATTTTTGTTTCATGTAGTTTGAAAAGATTGTGGTAATGCGTATCATTTCGACAATGTCTTTCTCCTCTAATTCAGCCATAGCGGCATTTTCAGCACTCGCGGCAGGCGGGATAATTTTTTTTGCATACTCTCTGCCTGCGTCCGTAAAGCGGACGATTTTATTTCGGCGGTCATTTTCTGCTTCGGTAAGTGACAGATACCCAAGTTTCCAAAACTTTTTAATGATTGCACTTACAGTCTGCTTTGTGGCGGTCAGTCGTTCACAGATTTCCGATTGCAGGCAGCCATCCTCAGCAAACCAGATTATATCCAATACAAATAATTCTTTTGATGTCAGATTGTGCTTTCTTGCGTGCAATTCATAGGCGGCATACTGTATATCCCGCAGTATGCAATATTGATTTACATAGGCTCTTACTTCTTCTCTATCCATGTCGATCCTCCATGGAAAAATATTTGATAGTCCAATATCATACTTAATAGTAGCAGAAAATTTGCTTATCGTCAATATGATTCCTTAAAAATATTGTGAACATGACAAATACCACGACTGCAAACAGACTTATTACCGTATCCGAAAATTGAGTGCCGAGCTGTGCAATGAGCACATCGTGCCCTTTGGGTATAATCTTTCCGCTATTATCCCCGGTGGGGAACGTGGGGAAAAAATACAATGAATGGCAGGCGGACAAGAACAGTGCCGCATGGTAAACACAGATAAGGAAAGATATCAACGCCGCCACCGGAAAGGAAGCAAAGCAGACTGTCCAGAAACTTAAAAACCTGAAGCGCACAAAGCCACCAATAAACACACTGGAACAGCCAGACCAGGATAATAACCCTTCCCGATAATTCCCTGTCTGAAAAGGGCTTTAAAAGCAAATAAAGCATCGTGGCAATGTGCATAGATCCCCATTCCGCTATTGGCACCCCCATTCCCTAAACCCTCTTGCAAAATTTGCTGTGTTGGTTTATAATCATCTTCGAAGCCGGAGGATTCAAGCACGTCTGACGGTTGTTCAATCGGAAACAATAATCAATTTAAAAAACAAACGGATCACAGGCTATCCCCTATTGGCAGTAGAGGATAGCCTTTTCCGTTACTTGCGGTTGTATTTATTTCCTATGTATGTCAAGGCTGCTTATGTATAGCTTTCCATAATGCCACTAATATCACTATGCCCCATAATCTCCTGAATAACTTTTATATTGGTTTCGTTTTCACAGAAGCGGGTACAAAAAATATGCCGGAGGTTATGGACAGAAAAATGCCGGATAAGAATAGGCTCTCTATGTTCCTGTTTTGCACTTTCGTTCTCCTGCTCATTGTAAGCTGTGTATATTCTCTTTATCGCAAGATTTACGGTACGATTACCTGTTATGACCGTATGATCATCCAGGGCTATATCCCCTCATGGAGCCATGCCGAAGGCATCACCGGCTATCTGAAAGCCAACAACATCCGTATTTTTGATTTCTCTGATTTCTCTCAGCCCCTTACGTAACAAGTCCGCTCAAATGCTCAGCGCATCGCTGATGTAAACTCCACGCCTTCCGTAAAGATGACCGCATCCAGGATATCATTCTCAAAACCGGTAAATCCCAAGGACTGGTACATATTTTTTCTGCCATGGAACAGTGCAATACTTATAAGCCCTGGCATGATAAATCCACCGGAAAGACATTCCTTAAGTTTGATCAAAGCAAGTGCCTCCACTATTACTTCTATTTCCTTGACAAAGAACTTGGCCTGTGTTACCTGCGTGTCCCCACCTGGGCCCCTTTCCGCCTCCAATTCTATATGAATGGTCATAATCTCCTCGCCCATAAACTACAGAAAAAGAATTTCCCTTACCGCATGCAGGACAATGCCTTTCTCGAAATCTCTGATATTGCGGCGGCTCAGAAGCTTTCTGACCGGATCAATCCCGAAGACCTCCATAAAATCCTGGATATCCTTGCAAGGCGCTGCTGCCCTGTGGCATAGGCCCTTGGCCTTGGTTATACTTGGACAGTCCAACAGATCGAGTGCGCTACAGATATTATGTTTAAGCAGCCCTGTGACTTGGAATCCCTTTATGAAGAGATCGTGCGCACGGCAATCTTTACTGTAAAGCCGGATAACATTGCCACTTTCCCTGGACAACGAATTACCTATAACTGTAAGAAAGAGGTCGGCACCAACTATAACCAGCGTATTCTCGGAACGAGGATCAGACACCATATGAGTGATGTATCAATCAAAATGTATGATAAGTTTGGCCATGTCTTACGGATAGAAAGCACCTGCAATGACATCGGGGCTTTTCGGGTAAAACGAAAGGTGGAACACAGGGACGGCAGTTCTTCGGAGCAAAAAGCTCCCTTGAAAAAAAGCATTTACAGCCTATATCAACTCTTTACAATCATGAAAGCAGCCAACTACCGGTATCTTGAATTTATCTCATCCTTTGATGACCATAGCAATGGGAATGGGAACCTTATAAAAGTTACCGCTCCGATTGTGGAAAATGAGCGTTCTTACCGCAGACTGAATTTTTCTGCGGAATGCGACCTACAGGTATTGGAAACGATCAGCCGAGGCGAATATATGACTTTCGGCATGCAGGGGAAGGATATCCGTCGGCATTTGGAACATATCAGTCCGTCAGCCATGTCCGGAATCTTTAAACGGCTCCGTCTCCATGGAATCATCGAACGGGCACAGGGCACTTATAGATACTTCGCCACCTCTTACGGAAAAGAAGTCATTACCGCAGGGCTTGCTGTAAGGAATCTTGTACTTATACCAGCATTGGCATAGGTATTTTTCCTACGCAGAAATTTTGCCATTTTGCGTCAAAAATCATTGATAAGTGGCCTAATGTATTGGGGACAAAATCTGCCAACTGGAGTCCCGCCATATTTTCCGATTTTGACACAAAATATATATCACGCAGGTAATTTTGTATTGTCCCTGAAGAAAAATACTTCACTGCATTATTTACAAGATGGTATTTATAACACAAAAAAGGTGCATGATATTGATTTTCTCTATACCATACACCTAAAATTATTGTTACTATGAAATTTTTACATCTAAAACAGCTTTAATAACTGTATCAGCTCGTGAGGTTCTCCTTTGGAGAAATCCGTCAGTCTTGTATCGAACTGTTGAAAACCGTTCTCACGATAGAAAGACAACAGTTTTTCCTCATTCGCCGCCTCCAAAAAGATAACCATGCCCCCTGCCAGATACTGTATCCGCTGTATCTGCCGTATTGCCAGCCCAAGCAGTTCCTTACCTGAAATACGTTCATTTGCACCATTATTATAATTCTTCCCAAGCTGTGCAATCAGGTAAGCCGCAAGATTATATGTCTGATCCTGCTCGTTTAATGTGCTTACCCTTGAAAGTTTCCTTTTTACAGTGTTACTGAATGGTTCTGCATTTACGGTAATCGGTTTGATTGTGATTGCAAAATATCCGACCAGTTCCGCATCTTCCGTTGAAAATACCAGATATGTAACCGACTGCTGTTTTTTCGCAAATTCTACGGACTGTTCCCTGACAAATCTTTCAACATCCTTGTTTACCCTGCATGAAAACTCGGAAAGAACCTGACACAGAGTGTCCTCTCCGAGTCCATGACTTGCGTTGCCCAAATACTCACGAATGTTAAAAACTGTATATTTACTTGTTCCCTGCATTCGCTTTCTTCCTTTTCTCCATAAATTTCGCTATATCTTTCGGGTCTGTTAAAAAAGTCGCACTGACATTGATCGGAGGCGTCGGATTGTTGAAAGACGCTTCAATCGCATCGGCAAACATCTCCACCCGCTTCTGACCTGATATAACAAAATTCTTCGTAATGCTTGAAGTTGCCATAAAAACACACCTCCTTTATCAGTATGGCTCATTTTTCACTGATTACTCTTTTTCAGCACAATCCGCATACTTCCCTACTCATATTTTACGATTTTACCGACAGTTTTGCAATTGAATTTTTGTGAATTTTATATAACCGCCTCCTTTCCTTTTGTTTTGTCCGTTCCAGCGTTTCCCATGCCTGCCACCTGCGCCTTGTACGCTTCCAGTTTTTCTTTCAGCGATGTTTTTGCAGGCTTGTCAGTGTTTCCGGCTACCAGCTTTAACCCGTGCAGACTGCCGTTTCCTGCTGCGTGATTATGTCCAGCATTTTCCATAGGAACAAGCTGTGGCATATCCTCCGCCTGCTCCTGCCTTTGGTCACTGTGTACATAAGCATAGGTTTTATCACTTTTTATCTTTATTTGTTGTTATCCTCTCTAAGCGTTGATTTTACAAGGATTGTCCAACATTATTCATGTCTATATTGTTTATCATATTTTGTCTTTATCCATGTATTGATTATTGGAATTAGGGGTAAGAATTGGGGTATTTGTGGGGTAACGAAAAGGGCGGTCACAATGCCGCCCCTCTGCTATAAAACTATTTTCAGATTGTCCATTTCCTTTTGTTTGGTATTCGGTAAAACGTGACTGTATAAGTCCATCGTCATTGAAAGGCTGCTGTGCCCCAGAATGGTTTTTAAGGTCTGCAGACTCCCTCCTTGCTCTATGGAGGCCGCTGAAAAACATTCTATTTTTTGATATTAAATTTTTGAGGCACGTAAA